>DJVL01000035.1:0-131 GCA_002440845.1 Patescibacteria group bacterium UBA6257 | reverse complement strand
TAAACTCACTACAAGTAAACTCAGGGCAAGTTTTAAAATAAAATGGAATTAAAATAAATTAATGGAAAATGAATATAGATTTTAAGAAAATTCTTCAGGAATATAGTTTAGAGAATAATGTGGTAATTTTT
>DJVL01000023.1 GCA_002440845.1 Patescibacteria group bacterium UBA6257 | reverse complement strand
ACAGCCTCTTAGCGCGAAAAAAGGAGCTTTAATTGTTTCTTTGGAAGGTTCTTTAGGCAGCGGCAAAACCGAATTTTTAAAAGGGGCAGCTAAAGCTTTTAAAATTAAAGGCAGAATTACCAGCCCTACTTTTTTGATTATGAAAAGTTTTTTATGCCAAAAAGGGGGTTTTGAGAAATTATGGCATCTGGATTGCTATCGCATAAAAAAAATAAGCGAAATAAAAAGTTTGGATTTTTCCGATATATTGGAAAACAAAAACAATATAGTTTTTATTGAGTGGGGCAACAAAATAAAAAAAATATTGCCAGCTGATTCTTTGCGAATAAAATTCAAAATCAAAGGAGAGACCCGGAGACTTTTGGAATTTGACATTTAAAACCCTCCTGACTGGAAAAAGATTAGCTTCGCCAAAAATTCGTTTCTAAGAAGCTGATATTCTCTAAATTTGTTTTAAACCTTATTCAAAACCTAACTTTTAAATTGCTTTAAATTTATTAATGTGTATTTAAAAACTTCCAATTTTGCCGGCGTTTTTTACCCAAGCGAGCCGAAAGAGCTTTCGTTGTTAATAAATAAATTTTTACTTCAAGCGAAAATCAAAATTAGCAGATTTCCTAAAGCTTTAATTGTGCCGCACGCCGGTTATGATTTTTCAGGTTTAGTAGCGGCTTACGGTTTTAAATCAATTCAAAGCCATTCAGAAATAAAAAAAGCGATTCTTTTGGGTCCGAGCCATAATTTTTCTTTTTCAAATTTTTGTTCTCTGCCCAAAGGGTTCTGGGAAACCCCTTTGGGGAAAGTGGAAATTTTATCAAAAGATGATTTCCCGGCAATAAAAACTTCTTCTTTATTTTGGAAATCAAAAGAGATTTTTGAACCGGAGCATTGTCTGGAAGTAGAAATTCCGTTTCTTCAATCCATCTTGAAGGACTTCAAAATTTTTCCTCTTTTGACCGGCGAAATTGATTCTTTCGAGGCCGCCGAAGTCCTTACTGCCATTTTTGACCGGGAAACCATTTTGATTGTTAGCTCTGATTTAAGCCATTATTTAAGATACGACCAAGCAAATAACTTAGATAAAAAAACTTTAAGCGCTATTTTAAAAAAAGATATAAAAAAATTAGAAACAGGGGAAGCTTGCGGAAAAAAAGCCATTGAAATTGTTTTAACTATCGCCAAAAAAATGGGCTGGAGAGCGGAATTATTGAAATATCTTAACTCCGGCGATACAGCCGGAGATAAAGAAAGAGTTGTCGGTTACGCCAGCGTCGTTTTTTCTTAATTAAAAATCATCTAAAAATTTAAAATTAAAAATTATTAATAATAGGATGCTTTCTTATGCGGAAAAAAAATTCCTTTTGATTTTAGCCAGAAGAAGTTTGGAAAAATATCTAAAAGAGAAAGAGCGTTTGGAAATTGATGAAGAAAGTTTGCCCTCAGAAGTTTTAAAAGAAAAAAGAGGGGTTTTTGTCACTCTTTGGAAAAATAAGGAATTAAGAGGTTGCGTGGGTGATTTGGAAGGCAACGGAGAAATTTATCAAAGCGTTATTGACAATAGTCTGGCAAGCGGCTTGCTGGATAACAGATTTTTGCCTTTAACCATAAACGAGCTGGCAGAGATAGAAATAGAAATTTCTATTCTCTCCCCACTGAAAAAATTATTAAGCGCAAATAAAGAAGATTTGCTGGGTTATTTGGGCAAAAAAAGACCGGGTTTGTTTGTCAAAAAAAATAATTTTCAAGCTACTTTTTTGCCTCAGGTTTGGGCAGAAATAGAAAGACCCGAAATGTTTCTTTCTGAACTTTGCCGAAAAGCCGGTTTAGAAGAAAACGAATGGGAAAAAATGGATTTAGAAATATATGAATATGAAGCTGAAGTTTTTAAAGAAAAAGACTGATTATTTTTAAACCTTTATACTTTTAAACTTTTTTATATGCATTATATTTTTTTTGGGTCATCAGAATTTTCTCAAAGAGTTTTAGCTAATCTTGTTGAAGCCGGAAAACCGCCTTTTTTGGTTATTACTACGCCCGCCAAAGCAGCTGGCAGGAAAAAAAATATCACTCCCTCAGCTGTTCAGATTTATACGGAAAAAATAAGAATCCAAACTTTGGCGCCGGATAATTTAAAAGATAAAAATTTTATTGAGGAATTTAGAAATTATAAACCGGACTTTGTTTTTTTAACCGCTTATGGAAAAATTATTCCTTCAGTTTTGCTGAAAATTCCAAGTTTTGGCTTCTTGAACCTTCACCCTTCGCTCTTGCCGCATTTTCGCGGTGCCACGCCGATTCAGTCGGTTATTCTGGCTGGCGAAAAAGAAACCGGCGTGACAATTTTTCTTATGGACGAAGCTTTAGACCATGGCCCTATTCTTTTTCAACAAAAATACAAATTAGAGGATAAAAAAATCACTGCCGGCGAATTAAGCGAAAAACTGGCAGATTTAGGCACAGAGCTTTTTTTAAAAAATATAGCCAAGTGGTTGAAAAAAGAGATTATTCCTCAGCCTCAAAATGAAGCCCAAGCTACCTATTGCTCAAAAATAGCCGCTATTGATGAAAGAATTAACTGGCAAAGAGAAGCCGAGACGATTGAAAGGCAAGTTAGAGCTTTGAATCCTCAACCTGAAGCTTTAACTTTTTCTTCAAAGGGAGTTATCAAAATTTTACAAGGCTTTTCTTGCGAAGATTCTTTTTTAACTTTGAATAAAAAACCAGGAGAAACTTTTATTTTTGAAAATAAATTAGCCATTAAATGCGGAAAGGGGTTTTATGCAGTAGAAAAGCTCAAACCAGCCGGGAAAAAAATAATGCCAAGCAATGATTTTTTGCTTGGCAATCAATGGATTTTAAAAGAAATTTTGAGTTAAGCTGGTTTGTTTTTTATATTTTTTGCTTTGTCTATAAACAAAATCCCGTCTAAATGGTCTATCTCGTGCTGAAGAATTCTGGCTAATAAGCCAAAAACTTTTATTTTTAGTATTTTATTATTTTCAGTTAGGGCTTTAATTAATATTTTTTCCGGCCTCTCTACTTCACCGGTGACACCCGGCAAACTCAAACAACCTTCTTCCATAATTATTTTTTTAGAAAAAAATTTAACTATTTTCGGATTAATAAAAGAGTAAAATTTATCGTCAATTTTACAAACTACAATCCTTAAAGGGATGCCGACTTGAATCGCGGCTAAACCGACGCCATCGTGTCTTTCTATTATTTTTTTCATTTCGGAGACCAAACTTTTTGTTTTGGCGTCAATTTTTTTTACTGGCTGGCTTTTGCTTCTTAATATTTTATTGTTTTCTCCGGTTATTATTTTCATTTTTGCTATTTTTCTATTATTTTAAAATTGAAAATTGGAAATTTAAAATTGTTGTTTATAATGTGTCTTTTGGCTCTATATCAATTTTCCAATTAAGCGGTACGGCTTGGAGAATTTTATTTCTTAAAGTTAGCTCGTCTTTAGTTAAAAGCGGAGAGAGCAAGTTAAGGTAAAGGGGCGAATAAAAGTTTGCTTTAGGCCTGTTTTCGGAACAAATAAATTTTATCAAGATATTCCAGCGATAACTTCCTTTTTCTTTGGAAATAAAAGCTGGCGCCGGGCCTAAAACAATAAAATTGCTTTGTTTTTCCCCGGGAATTGATTTTCTTATTAATTCTAATATTCTTTCTTTTGTTTTCAAAGCTTCTAATTCTCCCTTCGTTAAGTTTTTATGAGTAAAGGTAAGCTTGATTAAATGGGAGTAAGGAGGCCAAAAATATTTTTTTCGCCACTTTTTTTCTTCTTCAAAAAAATCTTTTTCTCTTTCTTCTCTTAAATAATCGAATATTTTATTTTCGGGATTTAAAGTTTGGATCATCAATTCTTTTTTCGCCAAGTTTTTCAGTTTTAAAAGATAAAAAAAGGTTTTTTCTTCGCTGTTATAATCGGGAAGGAAGAGCATAGGGTCAATAGCCGGTATTATAGCCAAATCGGTTTCTGACAGTTGAGGCCGAAAAATTGCTTCCGTTCCTATAAGGATTTTTATTTTATTTGAATTAAAATTTTTAATAATTTCCAGCTCTTTTTCATCAGGAATCTCGCTTTCAATTAAATCAAATAAATGATTATTTAAATAATCATTTTTAATTTTTAAGTTTTTTTCTATCTCTTTTTTTATCCTTTCTGTGCCAATGCCCAAAGGTTTTAATTTATAACCCCGACATTGAGGACAGCTTGTAGGTGCACTTTCTTTATAATCGCAATGATGGCAAGTTAGAACGGTTTTTTCCTTTTCAGTTCGATAGACCAACGGAACATCGCAATTGGGGCAACTGAAAGTAAAACCGCATTCTTGGCAAATGATACTCAAAGCCAGACCCCGGCGATTGATAAAAATAATTGTTTTTTCATTGTCTTTCAAAGCTGTTTTTAATCTTTCCATAACCTCGGGAACAAAAACCTGAAAAGAGGTTTTTTTGTCTTTTGGCTGTTTCCGGTTAATAATTTTGATAATAGGCAGCTTCGGCATTATAAAAAAAAGATAATTTTTTAGCTATGGCAAGGCTTTGATAATATGGCTTTTGGTCCCATGATTTGTAGGCGGAATCGTTGGGTTCAACAACAACAATTAACCCAAGATTTTTCCATGGTAAAAACAAGGAGGAACGAGTACCAATAACAAAGAGAATTTTTCCGTTATCAATTCCTTTCCATAAAGAAATAAATTCTTTGGTTTTTAGATTTGATTGGAAAATAATAAACTTGTTAGAATTAAAATTATGCGCAGAAAGTTTTTTAGAATAAAAAGATAGATGAAAAACGGTTGGGACGAGAAACAAAACCTGTTTTTTCTTCTTTAAACTTTGATTTATTTTTTTAAAAATTTCTTCAAAGTTTTTTTCCAAGGTTTCTATTTTTCTGGAATCTTTTTTGTTTAGGTTTAAAAAAGTATTCCCCCGGGGTTCAGAATAATCGGATTTTTCCAAATCTCTGGCCAAGCTTTTTAGTTTTTTAGGCAGGACCTGTTTTAAACTCAAAGAAAGAGGGGAAAAATAATAATGAGAAATAAAATCAGCCAAGAAAAATGATATTTTTTTTGAAAGAGGTTTTTTGGTAATGACTTTTCCTATAGGTTTTAAGGCAAAATCAGCTTTTTTCAAAATTGCCTTTCTTTGGGAGATATTTTCTGAACGCCAGACAACTGCTATAACTTTTTTTCTGGCTAAAGGCACTTCTACTATTGAACCTCTTTCAAGGGAAGAATTAAAAAAATAAGAAAGAATCTGAGGTTCTGAGAGGGGTAAATAAGTCAGAGGAATAACATCAACGATGAACATACCTATTAAATGAAATTTTTTAAAGCAGTTAAAGTATTTATTTTAAAGAAAAAGAGTCAATAATTTTATATTTTGCTCCTTGGTAATCAAGCTGGCTGTTCATTAAAAAAAATTTTTCTACCCAAAAAGTTATCTTTTTCCGTTCTTTTATTTCTTGGGGCAGGGGTTTGTGGCTATTGTTTTTTATTCTGGCCAGAGTGATGTGAGCTTTAAAATTATGATTTTCTCCCGCTATCTTTTTTCCGGCGATTTCATAAAAATTTTTTCTCAGGGTTTTTTCTAATTTAATTAATTCTTCGGCGCTTTTTCCTTCTAACCAGACTAATCTTGGCAATTTTTCATTAGGGCCATAATTAATATTTTCTAAAGTTATTTGAAAAGGAGAAAACAGGGCAGCGGTTTTTCGGCAGGCAAAAATGATTTTTTCTTTTTCTTTCTCATCGGAATCCCCTATAAAAACCAAAGTCAGGTGCAAAGCGTCCAAGGGAGCTATTCTAAAAATTTCTTTGTTTTTAGCCAGTTTTTTTTGCTGATATTCCAAAAGCTGATTTTTTATTTTCTCAGGAGGGAAAACAGCGATAAATAATCTTAATCCATTCATATTTTTTAGTAAAAACATATTTTACCTTATTTTTGAGGCAAAATCCAGCATCTTGAGCATCTTTAAATTGACATTTAATACCTAAAAGATTATACTTTTTTCAGTTTTTATTTAATTTTTTTGAATTTTTATTATGAAAGTTTATTTTGTGGGCATTAAAGGTATTGGGATCAGCGCTTTAGCCAGTTATTTTAAAAAAACAGGAAATGAGGTGATCGGTTCAGATACGAAAGAAAAATTTTATTCCGAAAAAATCTTAAAAAAATACGGCATTAAATATTTTGAAGGGTTTGACAAAAAGAATATTTTAAAAAGCCATAAAGAAAAAAGCATAGATTTAGTAATTAGTTCAGCCGCTTATTACGACCCTAAAAACATTAAAACCGCCAATCCGGAAATTTTAGCAGCTCTTTCTTTGAATATTCCAATTAAAACTTATCCGCAGGCTTTAGCAGAAATCACTAATAAACTTTTTACCATTGGAGTTTCAGGCAGTCATGGCAAGAGCACCACGACTGGTTTAGTCGGTTTAATTTTGGAAAGCGCCGGAAAAGATCCTTTAGTTTTAATTGGCGGCAAAAGCAAGAATTGGAAAAGCAGTATAAGAATTCCGGAAAAAAGAAACAAGCCAGTTCAGTATTTTGTCCTTGAAGCCGATGAATACCGGGAAGCTTTTCTTAATTATAATTTAAAAAGTTTAATAATTAATAATATTGCTTTTGACCACCCGGATTATTATAAAACTCCCGCAAGCTATGAGCTGGCTTTTAAAAAATTGGTAAAAAAAATTCCACGGAAAGGAATTATTGTTGGCTGGGGAGATGATGATAAAGTAAGGAAAATTGTTAATTCCGCTTCTGCTAAAAAAAGATTTTTTGGTTTTAATAAAGGCAATGATTTGGTCATTTCCAATGACAGAATCGTTAAACAGTTCCAGTTTTTTAATCTGTCTTGGAAAAATAAAAATTTAGGAGAATTTAAAATTCGTTTTCCCGGCAAAAGTTATCTGCTTGACGCCGCTGCCGCTTCTCTGATGGCCCTTGAATTAGGCGTTGCCCCAAAAGCAATAAAAACCGCTTTAGAAAAATTTTTAGGAATTTCCAGAAGATTTGACATTCTTTTAAAAGCAAAAAATGCTCCTATTTTGGTTGATGACCATGCTTTGAGTCCGGAACAAATAAAAAGCACTTTGGAGGCTGCAAAAAACTTTTGGCCCGATAAAAGCATTATCACGGTTTTCCAGCCTCATACTTTTACCAGAACAGAAGCTCTAATGAAAGATTTTGCCAAAAGTTTTGGCCAATCAGACAAAGTGATTGTTTTAGATATTTACGGTTCGGCCCGGGAAAAAAACGGCAAGGTTTCCAGCAAAGATTTGGTTAATCTGGCTAAGTCATTTCATCCTCAGGTTAAGTATTTACCAACCATTGAAAAGGCTGTAAGCGAATTGAAAAAAAATGTTTTTCAAGATTCAAAAATTAATCCCGGAAAAATTGTTATAATTTCCTTAGGCTGTGAAAATGTCTGGCGAGTGCCGTATACCATCAAAAGCACTATGTATAAAAATTGAAAACCAAAATCAAAAATATTCCCAATGAAGATTAATTTTAATCAAAAAACAAAAAATCTTGCCAAGAAAATCGCTACTATTTTTTCAATCGTTTTATTATCGGCTTCTATTTTTATTTCAGGATTTATTGAAGGCAGCCGTTATGGCTTTAAAATTAATTTACCTTCTCCCTTTGAAAAAATAGTTAACAAAGAGAAGCCAAAAGAATTGCCAGCTGGCAATATGGATGTTTTTTGGGAGACTTGGACGACTATTCTGGAAAAGTATGTCGATCGGGACAAATTGGTTACTCAAAAAATGATAGAAGGCGCGAGTCGGGGGTTGGTAGATTCTTTGGAAGATCCTCATTCTGAATTTTTAAACTCAGAACAAGCCCAAAAGCTAAATGAGGAATTATCAGGAGAATTTTATGGAGTTGGAATGGAAATTACAAAAAAGGACGGCTTTTTGGTGGTAATTTCTCCTTTGCCTGATACGCCGGCAGAAAAAGTTGGCTTGAAACCTAATGACCGAATTTTAAAAATTAACGGGGAAGAAACATTAAATTTATCTTCCTTGGAAGCGGCTGAATTAATAAGAGGGCCTAAAAACACTTCCGTTTCTTTGGTTATTTTTAGGTCGGAATGGAATGAAGCAAAGGAAATAAAAATCATAAGGGAAAAAATTTCTATTCCGTCAGTAGACTGGCAGATGTTAGATAATAAAATAGCTTATTTGAAGATATATAATTTTAACCAACCCTTGTCTTCAAAGTTTTACCAAATTGCTTTGGAAATCTTTGCCAGTCAACCCCGGGGATTAATTATTGATTTAAGAAATAATCCCGGCGGTTTTTTGGAGTCAGTGGTTGAGATTAGCGGCTGGTTTTTGGATAAAGGGGAAGTGATCTTAAAAGAGGATTTGGGCAACGAAGAAATAAAAATTTATCGGGCATCAGGACAAGGATTATTGAAAAATATTCCAAGCGTGGTTTTAATAAATGAAGGGACGGCTTCGGCTTCGGAAATATTGGCTGGAGCTTTAAGGGATAACAGAGAAGTAAAGTTAGTGGGAATGAGATCTTTTGGTAAAGGTTCAGTTCAGGAATTAGTAAATTTGAAAAATGGTGAGGCTGTAAAAATTACGATAGCCAAATGGCTTACTCCCAAAGGAATAATCATTGATAAAAACGGGCTAAATCCAGACTTTGAGGTAAAAAACGACGATGAGCTGGGAAGCTACTCTAAAGTGGATTTAGTAAAAGACAAGCAACTGAATAAAGCCATAGTAGAATTACAAAAATTACTAATTACTAATTAATAATCTTTATGAAAATTTATCTTCTTAAAAATATTCCTAATTTAGGAAACAAAGGCGAAATAAAAGAGGTGGCTGATGGTTACGCTATAAATTATCTATTGCCTAAAAGGCTTGCCAAGATAGCCACCAGCAACTTGCTTCAACAAAAAGAACAGGATGAGGCAAGGCGGAGGGAGGAGGAAAGAAAGAAAAAAGAAGAAGCAGAAAAACTAAAAAGAAAATTGGAAAACACTAATCTGAAAATATTTTTAAAGTTTCCCGAGGGAGGAAAAGAGGCATACGAATCTGTAAATGCTAAAAAAATATCCGAGGAATTAAGCAAACAGGGGATTAACGTTCCTGAAGAACGAATTAAAATAGAAAAGAACCTTAAGTCCGAAGGTTCTTTTCAAATTCCGATTTCTCTTTACAAGGATATTGAGGCCTTGTTAACAATGGAAATAAAGTCAGCTAAAATTTCTAATACTAATCAGGAATAATACTGATCACTTTTATTTTCTTTGTTTTGCCGCTAAAGGTTTTTTTCTTTTTCTCAATAAACTTTACAATTCCTTTTTTTAGAGCATAGATAGTGTCGTCCTTGCCTTTTTTAGTATTGCTACCGGGATACCATTTTGTCCCTCTTTGCCTTATAAGAATATTGCCAACTTCCGTTAGCTGACCGTCAAATTTTTTTACTCCAAGTCTTTTGGAGGCAGAATCTCTTCCCAGCTTGGTAGAACCTCCAGATTTTGTGTGAGCCATAGTTACAATTAATTTTAAATTTTAATTTCGATATGATGGACAATATTTTATCAAAAATAAAAAAATTTGTAAAGGAAAGAAAAGAAAAATTTATTTTCATTGCTGTGTTAATCCTTGTTTCAGGTTTTAGTTTTTCCGGAGGCCTGATTATAGGAGGAAAAATTCTTAAAAGGCCTTCTTTAGTGATAGAAAAAGAACTTTTGGCTCAACTTGGCGATTCTTTAGTTGAAATTCAACCTCAAAATCAGACAAATCCAAAAGAAACTCTTTTCGTTGCCAGCTCTAAAGGAAAATATTATTATCCAATAGACTGTCCTTTGGCGAAAAAATTAAGCGAAAAGAATAAAATATATTTTAAGAATTCCCAAGAAGCAGAGACCCAAGGGTATCAATTTAATGAAAACTGTCCAAGAGAATAAAAGATTACCTGCTTGACAAAAAGAATTTCCCGATTAAAATATTTATTAGCAATTAATGGTCGAGAGTGCTAAAATGTAAAAGGATAAATAATAAATTAAAAGCAAAAAATAAATTTAAAATAATTTAGACTATGAATATAAAACCTTTATTTGACCATATTATTGTAGAACCTTTGAATGAGGAAAAAACAACAAAGTCTGGAATTTTTATTCCTCAAATTTCTGATGAGAAACCGGTAATGGGAGTAGTGGTTGCTGTTGGTCCCGGAAAAATCAATGACGAAGGGAAAGTAATCCCTATGACTGTTAAGGTCGGAGACAAAGTTTTATTTACTAAATACGCTCCCAACGAGATAAAAGTAGAAGAAAAAGAATACTTAGCCATAAGAGAAGACGATATTTTGGCAATTATTGAGTACTAAATGGTTTAAAAATCCACCCTGTTAAATAATTAAATAATTAAAAATTAACAAGTTTAAAAATTAAAAAATTAATAAAAAAATATGGCAAAACAAGTAGTTTTTGATGAAAAAGCTCGTCAGTCCCTGAAAAAGGGAGTTGATAAGCTGGCCCATACTGTCAAAATTACTTTGGGCCCCAAAGGCTCTAATGTAATAATTGACAAAGGATTTGGCTCTCCGATAATCACCAACGACGGAGTAACTATTGCCAAGGAGATAGAGCTGGAAGACAAGATAGAAAATTTAGGCGCTGAAGTTTTAAAACAGGCAGCGGAAAAAACCAATGATGTGGCAGGCGACGGCACAACCACAGCCATTGTTTTGGCTTGGTCAATGATTACCGCCGGCTTGAAAAATGTTACGGCTGGGGCTAATCCTTTAAGCTTAAAACGAGGAATAGATAAAGCGATAAAATTGATAGTGGAAGAATTGAAAAAAATTTCCCGGCCGGTAAATACCCACGAGGAAATAGTTAATGTGGCAACCATTTCTTCGCAAGATAGGGAAATCGGAAATTTAATAGCTGAAATTATAAAAGAAGTCGGAAAAGATGGAGTAATGACGGTAGAAGAAGCGAAAACTTTAGGATTGGCAAAAGAAATTGTCAAGGGGTTGCAATTTGATAAAGGCTATATTTCTGCTTATATGGTTACGGATGCCGAAAAAATGGAAGCAGTTTTGGAAAACCCTTTGGTTATTATCAGCGATCAAAAAATTTCCAACATTCACGATATTCTTCCCTTGCTTGATAAAATCCTCCAGAGCGGCAGAAAAGATATTTTGCTTATTGCCGAAGATGTCACCGGCGACGCTTTAGCCACTTTAGTGGTTAATAAATTAAGAGGAGTTTTTAATTTAATAGCGGTAAAAGCTCCCGGCTTTGGCGACAGAAAGAAGGAAATGCTTGAAGACATTGCCATTGTAACCGGCGGAAAAGTAATTTCAGAAGAATTAGGAATCAAATTGGATAAAGTTGAACTTGAGGCTTTGGGAAAAGCCAGAAAAATCGTAATAAATAAAGAAAATACCACCATTATTGAAGGAGAAGGCAAAAAAGAAGAAATAGAAAAAAGGATAAAACAGATAAAAGCAGAATTAGAAAAAACTGAATCAGAATTTGATAAGGAAAAACTTCAAGAAAGGTTGGCTAAATTATCCGGCGGCGTGGCAGTAATAAAAGTTGGAGCAGCCACTGAAGTTGAACAAAAAGAAAAACAGCATAGAGTAGAGGACGCGGTTAGGGCAACTAAAGCCGCTTTGGAAGAAGGAATTGTACCGGGCGGTGGAGTGGCTTTATTAAGAGCTCTTTCTGTTTTAGAGAAATTGGATATTAAAGATGAGGACGAAAAAATTGGAAAAGAAATTGTCAGGCGCGCTTTGGAAGAACCGATTGTTCAGATAGCTGAAAATGCCGGAAAAGATGGCGCCGTCATCTTGGAAGAAGTTAGAAAAAAGCAAGGCAGTGAAGGGTTTAATGCCGCAACCGGTAAATTTGAAGACTTGATAGCAGCTGGAATTATTGACCCGACAAAAGTCACGAGAAGCGCTTTGGAAAACGCAGCTTCGGTATCAGGAATGCTTTTAACTACAGAGGTAGTGGTGGTTGATTTGCCGGAAAAGAAAGAAAATCATAATCACCAAATGCCGGAAATGGAAGATTACTAAGCTAATGAATATTTATGAATGAAGGGGGCAATGCCCCCTTCATGATTTTTATTTTTTTTCTGGGAAAATAGTATTCAGCGTTTGTTGAAATTTTTGTTTTGTCATCTTTTAAAAGAAAATAAAAAATAAAAATATGAAAAACAACATATTTTTTTTACTAACCTCTATCATTCCTTTAATAGGATTATTAATGGCGTTTTACTTTGTCAAAAAGATTCAAAACCAAAAAATATCAAAAGATAAAGTTAAAGAAATTAACCAAGCTATCAGAGAAGGCTCCATCGCCTTTTTAAAAAAGGAATCTAAAATAATTGCTATTTTTGTTTTGATTGTTTTTTTCCTTATTTTCCTCCTTCTGGATTTAAAAATCGCTATTAGTTTTTTATTAGGCGCTTTTCTTTCTTTTTTTTCCGGGAATATTGGAATGCGGATTGCTACTTTGGCTAATGGCAGAGTAGCGGAAAAATTGGAAAAAGACATTAGAGGCGGTTTGAATATCGCTTTTCGTTCTGGAAGTGTAATGGGGCTTATTGTTGTTGGTTTTGGCATTTTAGGAATTGCTTTATTATATTGGCTTTTTGGCGACCCAAAGATTATTTACGGTTTTGGTTTTGGCGCTTCAGCTATCGCTCTTTTTGCCCGTGTTGGCGGAGGCATTTATACCAAAGCCGCTGATGTGGGTGCTGATTTGGTGGGTAAAGTAGAAAGCGATATTCCCGAAGATGACCCAAGAAACGCGGCTGTCATCGCTGATAACGTCGGAGATAATGTTGGCGATGTCGCCGGCATGGGCGCAGATTTATTTGAAAGTTATGTTGAAGCTATTATAGCGGCAATGGTCCTAGGGGTGTCTATTGGTATTAGCGGCTTATTTTCCTATGCTTTTATTCCTTTAATTTTAGCCAACATTGGCCTTTTATCAAGTTTAGGCGGCATTGTTTGGATAAATATTTCTAAAAACAACAATGTCCAGAAAGTTTTTAATCAGGGAACTTGGTTTGCTACCCTGTTGATGGTGATTTTGACTTTTATTTTTGATAAGTATCTGTTCAATTCTTCATTAAAAATATTTGGCAGCGTTTTTCTTGGTTTGATTTCCGGGATGATTATAGGTTTTATAAGCGAATATTTTACTTCGGCTGATTATAAACCTACTAAAAAATTAGCAGAAGCTTCTAAAGGCGGAGCTGCCACTAATATAATTTCCGGCTTGGCTTTGGGAATGGAAAGTACTTTGGTGCCATGCGTTATTATTTCTGTTTCTACTTTAGGCGCTTATTATTTTTTCGGAATTTTTGGCATTGCTTTGGCTGGCATAGGGATGCTTTCTACTTTAGCCATTACCTTGGCCATTGATTGCTACGGTTCAGTGGCTGATAACGCGGCTGGCATAGCAGAAATGGCTAATTTAGGTCCGGAAATAAGGCAAAGAGCGGAAAAATTAGATTCAGTGGGTAATACTACTGCGGCAATGGGAAAGGGTTTTGCTGTTGGTTCGGCAGCTTTGACTGCCTTAGCTTTACTTGTAAGCTATTTAGAAGTAACGGGGATAAATGTTTTAAATTTAGCTCAGCCCAAAGTTTTTATTGGAGTTTTTATCGGCGGTCTTTTGCCTTTTCTTTTTAGTTCTTTAGCTCTTGGGGCAGTTGGCAAGGTAGCTTATAAAGTAGTGGAGGAAGTAAGAAGACAATTCAAAACTATTCCCGGCTTAAAAGAAGGGAAAACAAAGGCAGAATACGGCCATTGTGTGGAAATAGTAACCAGTGGCGCTTTGAAAGAAATGATTCTTCCCAGTTTAATAGCGATAATTTCTCCTTTGGTCATAGGTTTTCTCTTTGGAAAAGAAGCTTTAGGAGGTTTATTGATAGGTTCAATTACTTCCGGGTTTCTATTAGCTGTTTTGATGGCGAATAGCGGAGGAGCTTGGGATAATGCCAAAAAATATATAGAAGAAGGAAAATTAGGCGGGAAAGGATCCGATGCCCATAAAGCGGCAGTAACAGGGGATACGGTTGGCGACCCTTTTAAAGATACAGCCGGACCTTCCTTAAACATTCTTATTAAATTGATTTCTATTATTGCCATTCTTATTGCTTCGCTTATTTAAAAGTAGTATAATAATAAAACTAAGCAAGCAAGTTTCAAAAAATTAAAAAAAAATAAAATGTTTATTATTTTAATTATTTTGGTCATCATAGGCCTGTGGTTAGGTTTTACCTATAATTCTTTGGTGAAAAGAAGCCAGAGAGTTAAAGAAGCTTGGGCTGATATTGATGTTCAATTAAAAAGGAGATATGATTTAGTGCCTAATTTGGTTTCTACGGTTAAGGGTTATATGACTCATGAAAAAGAAGTTTTTGAAAAAGTTACTGAAGCAAGGACGCGGGCAATGGCTGCTTCCGGCAAGGGCGAAAAATTAGAAGCAGAAAATCAATTCAGCCAGACTTTAAAATCTTTGTTCGCTGTTGCTGAGAATTACCCGGAATTAAAAGCTAACCAAAATTTTCTTGGGCTTCAGCAAGAATTAGTTGATACAGAAGACAAAATTCAGGCAGCCAGAAGGTTTTATAACGGCGTAGTCAGAGATTATAATATTGCCATCAAGGTTTTGCCGGTAAGTTTGATAGCTGGTTGGTTCGGTTTTAAAGAAGAGCCCTTATTTGATGTAAAAGAAAGTCAAGAAAGAGAAGCGGTCAAAGTTGAGTTTTAAGTTATTAGAATTAAAGATTTATTTTCTTTCTATTTTTATGTTTTCTCTGGGAATGGCAATGCCTTTTTTTAACAATGTTTTTCCTTTAGCTTCTTGGGAGAGGTATATTTTTTATTTTTTTACCTTCTCCAGAAGTTTTATTACCCAATTGGCAGGATTGATTGCTTTATTTTTTCTTTTTCGGCTTATTGCCGTTTTTGTTTATTCAAAAAAGTTTTGGGATAAAAAAAAGAAAAATAATTTAAGCTTGGAAGAGGTTAAAAAATTGGCAAAAGAAAAAGGCCAAAAAATGCCTTTTTTTACTATTTTTATTCCTGCCAGAAATGAAGCGGCTGTAATCAAAAAAACAATTTTTAAAATTTCTCAGCTTGATTATCCTCAGGAGAAAATGGAAATAGTGGTTATCACAGACGAGAAAGAAAGATTGAATAAAAAACCGGGAGAAAAAACAACTCAGGAAATAGTAGAGGAAACAAAAATTATTTTAAAAAAAGAAAAACCAAATCTTCTTTTCTGGCATTTAGAAGTTCCTGATAATTTTTCAGGGGAAATTAATGGTTTAAATTTAGAGGGATCAGTCCCTTCTACTAAAGGACGAGCTTTAAATTACGCTCTTTCCAAATTTGATTATTCGGATTTTAGCGCTTTTTTTGATACTGACGACCATCCCGATAAAAATTGTTTATTAGCCGTAGCAAGAGAAAATTTAAACAACCCGAAGGAAACCCTATTCCAATTGCCAGTTTTCCAGTGCCGTAATTTTTGGGCAATTTCAACTTTTTCTAAAATTGCCGCGTTGGGTCAATCTTTTACCCATGAAGTTTTTCTGCCTTGGGTATTGGGGTGGCTGCCTTTTTTGGGAGGAACAAATCTTTTTATAAAAACCGATATGTTGATAAGGGCAGGAGGTTTTAGCTTTAAATCCATCACTGAAGATTTAGAACTGGGCATCCGTTTATACTTAAAAGAAAAAGCTTGGCCGAAATTTTTGTCTTTTCCTTCTTCTGAACAAACTCCTGCAACTATTTCTGCTTATTTCCGCCAAAGAAAAAGGTGGGCGCTGGGACAGTTAAATGTTATTCAGGAGTTAAAACTAATGAGTAAAAATAATCCGAATGACAAAAGAATAAAAATTTTATTTTGGAAATTGCTTTTTTATGGTCCGGCAGAATGGTTAATTTATTTTTCTATTACCTTGGTTAGTTCTTTTGTTTTATTAAGTCGTTTGATAAAAAGCATTTTTGTCCTTATTAATCTTCATAATCTTTCTTTTAATCTTTTTGCTTCCCAACTGGCAAGGGAAATTATGACAACGGTTTTTTCTTTGATAGCTATTCCTTTAACAATTATTTCTTTATTCTTTCTTTACCGCTATAGAAATTATTTAGCTGAAAAAATTTCCGTCAAAAAAATTCCGCACATTCTTTTTATGATTTT
>DJVL01000021.1 GCA_002440845.1 Patescibacteria group bacterium UBA6257 | reverse complement strand
CGCCTCCGGGTTATGTTGGTTATGAGGAAGGAGGACAACTTACAGAAGCGGTAAAACACAGACCCTACAGCCTTATTTTATTTGACGAAATAGAGAAAGCCCATCCCGAAGTTTTTAATATTTTGCTTCAAGTTCTTGATAACGGAAGATTAACCGACGGCAAAGGCCGAACCGTGGATTTTAAAAATACGATTATTATAATGACCTCCAATTTAGGCGGAGAATACATTCATGAAATGGCATCTTTGGGTTTTAGCCTTGGCGCTGAAGAAAAGAAAGAACAGCAAAAATCCGAGTTAAAAAACAAAATAGAAGCGGCTTTAAGAGAGAGTTTCCGGCCGGAATTTCTAAATCGGATAGATGAAATAATTATTTTTAATCCTCTGGGCCCCAAAGAAATAGAAAAAATAGTTGATTTGCAAATAGAGAAAGTGAATCAAAGATTGGCAAAAAGAGAAATTCAGGTCCAACTTTCCAAAGAAGCCAAGAACTATCTGGCGAAAAAAGGCTATGACCCTGAATATGGCGCCCGGCCTCTCAAAAGATTAATAGAAAAAGAAATCCTTGATTATTTGGCAGACAAGATTATAGGCGGAGAAGTGAAAGAAGGAAGCAAGATTTCTGTGGCAATAAAAAAAGGGTCTTTGGTTTTTGAAAAAATTTCCTAAGGAGGCAGGAGCTGTAATGAGTTTTATATCAATGTTAAACATTAATAATTATTCTTTTTCCCCTAAGACCAAAGATATTGTTTTTTTTATTTTTTATTTAACCGCTTTAATTAGCGGCTTTATTTTCAAGCTTTCTTTCCTTTCGGCTGTATTTCTTTCTTTAGGGCTGATAGCGCTTTGGAAGGTGGCGAGCGGCTTGTCTTGGTTTAATTTTTTTGCTTTATTTTTGGGCGTAATAGAAACAAGGGCTTTATTTTTTCTGGTAAAGCCCTTGTGGTTAATCGTCTTTGTTTTAGTTTTTTTGTGGTTTATGGGAGAGAAAATATTTTCTTTCCCGCCGGAAGAAATAAAGTTCAGAGAATATTTATTTTATTATCTTTTCTTGGGCTGGATAATTATTTCTTTGAGTTTTTATTTCTTTTTCAATTTTTCTTTTTGGTTGAGCGTTTGTTCTTACGCTTTCGGCTTGGCGATTTTTTCTTATTTTTATTTTTTGTTTAGCGACAAAATAAAAAAGAATTTTTTCCCTTATTTTCTGGTTTTCCTTATTTTTAATTTAGAATTTTTTTTATTGTTTAATTTTTTGTCTTTGGGAGTTATTTTAACAAGTTTGCTTTCAGTCCTGATTTTTAAGCTCTTGGCTTATTATTTTGAGAGTTTGCTTTAATTCCTTTTCAATTGCGGGAAAACTTTGGTAAAGCGCTGTTTTTTCTTCCGGCTTTAAGTTTTTTAAAACGAACTTTTCGGTTTTTTGTTTTTTGCTACTAGGAGGCCTGATTCCTATTCTGCAGCGAAAAAATTTTTTTGAATTGAAATTTTTAATAATAGATTCTACCCCTTTATGGCCGGCTGAACCCCGATTGTAGCTGATTTTGAATTTTCCCAAATCAATATCGCCGTCGTCATGAAAAACCAAAAAATGGGAGACGGGGATTTTATAAAATTGTTTTAACAGCTTGGCGCTTTTTCCGGAATCATTCATAAAAACTAAAGGTTTTGCCAGAACTCCTTCAAAGCTCTCTTTTTTAAAAAAACAAATTTGAGTTAAGGTTTTTTTGTCTTTTTGCCATTTTTCCGCTTGCCAACTGCTTGCCAGCCAGTCAATAAAATTCCTTCCGGCATTGTGAGGAGTGTTTTTGTATTCCTCAAGGGGGTTGCCTAATCCAATCAGAATAAGTTTTTTATTCATTGATTTCTTCTTTTAGATATTTTTGGATAGCTTCATAATTTTCAAACCCTGCGGCTGGGATTAGAATATAAATTTCTTTTCCCGAAGTTTCGTCAATTATGGTTGTTGACTTTAATAATTGATCCGGCGGTCTGTTGGAAATTTTTAGATATTTAATATTATCGGCATTTATACTTTTAACCGAATCAAGTATTTGCCAAGCCGTGCTAAAATCAAGATCAGTAAGATAATGGCCGTCTAAAGATTGCCAAATTTTAAACCAAGTAATTAAATTCCAGACGCCGGTTAATTGGTCTAATTTGTTTTTTAAAGCGGAAACCACTTGTTGCTGATTGGCGATTCGGTAAAAATCTCCTTCCGGAGCATAGCGAGTTCTTATGAATTTCACGAGCGTTGCTCCGTCTAAATGCCTCCAGCCCGCGGGGAGATAAAAAATTTGGGAAGAATTATAGGGATTGAGAAAATTAGGGTCATAAACATCTTTTTCCAGCCAGATGTCTATTCCGCCAATCTCGTCTATCAATTTTTTTACGCCTTCTAAGTCAAAGACGATGGTTTGGTCTATTTTTAAGCCAGTGATCTCTTCCACCTTTTTTTTAATTAAATTAAAATTCTTAGCTTGGGAGATTTTTTTCCCTTCGTTTTCCAAAGCGTAAATGCCATTGATTTTTGTCGTTAGGTTTTTTTCCGGAACTTTTACCCATAAATCCCGCGGCAGCGACAAGAAAGAAATTTGTTTTTTTTGAAAATTGATATGACCGATGAAAATACTATCGGATAAAAACGAGCCTCTTAAACCTTCGCCGGCTACTCCAAGGAAGAGAATATTGAGAGGAGGTTTTTCGTTTTCTTCCCCGGTTTTTGCCTGAGAAGATTTGCTATAGGAAAAAATATACTCGTTTGAACGATTGGAGTTGAAAACTAAAAAAGAACAAAGGATTAATCCCCCGACGATGATTCCTAAAAAGACAAGAAGCTTTTTTTGGTAATTTTTCATAGAAAGTTTAATAATCTAATTTAACAGAAAATTTTTGTTTTTATCAAGTTGATTTAATTTGATTTCCTTATTTTGTTATGTTATTATCTATGGAAATTTTATGCTTAAAAGGGTTGTCTGGGAAAATTTAGAGATGGTTTTAATCGCTTTTCTTATTGTCTCGCCAGTAAGATATTTTTTAGTTCAGCCGTTTGTGGTTCATGGAAGCAGTATGGAGCCTAATTTTTATTCAAATGATTATTTGGTTGTAGATGAATTATCTTATCGCTTTCGTTCTCCCGAAAGGTATGAAGTTGTGGTTTTCAAAGCTCCCAACCAGCCGAAGCAGTATTATATAAAAAGAATAATTGGTTTACCCGAGGAGACGGTAATTATAGAAGAAGGGAAAATTTCCGTAATAGACGCTAACGGCAAAAGGATTGATTTAAAAGAAGAGTTTCTTCCTCCAAGCATGGAAACCTCGGGAAAATTAAAGATTACTTTAAAACAGAATCAATTATTTGTTTTAGGCGATAACCGGGTGTCTTCTTATGATTCCCGCAGTTGGGGACCTTTGGAAAGAGACCACTTGGTGGGAAGGGTTTGGTTTCGTTTATGGCCTTTGGTTGTGTCAGAAAGCAAATAAATTATAATGGGCTTAGATATATTTTAAAAAAATGTCTTTGAAGAAAAAGCCCCGGAAGAAAAATAAAAAAAATAAAATTTTGGCAAAAAATAACTCTTCGGTTTTAAAAAAACGGGGATTTCAGGCGGTAAGAGGGATGCACGATCTTTTAGCGAAAGACTGGCTGTACTATGAATGGATTTATAATAACGCAAAAAAAATTTTGGAATTCGGCGGTTTTTCAAGAATAGAAACGCCAATTTTAGAAAGGGCTGATTTATTTATGGAAGGAGTCGGAAAGAACACCGATTTGGCTGGAAAAGAAATGTATTTTTTGAAAACCAAAGAAGAAAAAGAATTACTGGCTTTAAGGCCGGAAGGCACAGCTTCTTTAGCCAGAGCTTACTTAGAGAATGGTATGGTTAATTTGCCTCAGCCAATAAAGCTTTATTATTTTGGTCCTTTTTTCCGCCATGAAAAACCTCAGGCCGGAAGATATCGTCAGTTTTATCAATTAGGAGCAGAAATTATAGGCGAAGGGGATTTCTCAAGCGATGTAAGCATTATTTTAATTGCCAAACAAATATTAGAAGCTTTGGGTTTTTCCTGGAAGAACATTCGTCTTTCTTTAAACAGCATTGGTTGTCAGAAGTGCCGGCCAAATTATCTTAGGGCTTTAAAAAAACATTACCGTTTTTACAAAAAAAAGATTTGTTCTAATTGCTCCTTGCGCTTGAAGAACAATCCTTTAAGGGTTTTGGATTGCAAAGACGAAAAATGCCTTGAAGTTAAAAATAGCGTGCCGCCTTTTTTGGATTACCTTTGCGATGATTGCCGAAGCCATTTTAAGGGAGTTTTAGAGTTGCTTGATTATCTTGAGATTCCTTATTTTTTGGATAAAACTTTAGTAAGGGGATTTGATTACTACACCAAAACAGTTTTTGAGTTTTATCTGGAAAACGAAGAAAAAAATCTTGCTTTAGCCGGCGGAGGCAGGTATGATAGATTGGTAGAACTTTTAGGCGGGCCAAAGAGGCCGGCTATAGGGATGGCTTTCGGAGTGGATAGGTTGGTTGAGGAATTAAAAAAGAAGGGAAAAATTTTAAAATTGCCTCAGCCAAAAGTTTTTTTAGTCCAAATAGGAGAGATGGCGAAAAAACAATCTTTTAAGCTTTTAGAAAAATTCAGAGAAGAAAATATTGCTATTGGTGAAAGCTTGGGAAAGGAAAGTTTGGGGTCTCAGCTTAATACAGCAAACAAATTAGGCATTAAATATACGCTTATTTTTGGCCAGCAGGAAGTTTTAGACGGGATGGTTATTCTTAAAGATATGGACTCGGGTATTCAGGAGACAATTCCTTTGGATAAAATCGTTGAGGAAGTGAAGAAAAGATTAAAACAAAATCAATAAAGCATAAACGAGAAAAATAAAAATAAAATTAAAATAGATTTAAATTTTAGAAAATATGGCTGTTATCATTAAAAGAAGGCCGGGAGAAAACCTTAATTCTTTTTTAAGCCGCGCTTCTCAAGTTATAAAGAAAAGCGGGGTTTTGCTTGAAGCCAGAAAAAGAAGATATTACTCGCCTAAACCGAGTGAAAGGTCTAAAAAATTGTCCGCCCTTCATAAAATAAAAATCCTAAAAGAAATTGAAAGGAAAAGAAAAGAAGGGTTGCTTTAGTTTATGGGATTAACGCTTTTAAAATCAGAGATTTTGATATATAATTATACCAGTCATTCGGTTCCACCCAAAAAATTTTTTGAAAAAATAATAAATTTTTCTTTAAAACAGTTAAAAGAAAAAGAAAAAATATCCCTTGCTTTGGTTTTTGTTGATTCCTTTGCCATAAAAAAGTTAAATAGTTACTGGAGAAAAAAAGATTATCCCCCTACCGTCCTTTCTTTTCCTTTAAAAGAGAAAAAGAAAGAAGAATTAGATGGAGTTAAAATTTTGGGCGATATTTTTCTCTGTCCTTCCGAGATAGAAAAACAGGCAAAAGAGAGAAATCTAAATTTGAGGGATTTTTACCTTATGCTTCTGGTTCATAGTTTGCTTCATCTTTACGGCTTTACTCACGAAACTGAAAGAAAACAAAGGCAGATGGAGAAATTGGAAAAATTAATAATTTCTTTGATTAAATTTTAAAAGATTTTAATTATTTAAGGTATGAGTTCTTATTTCTTAGCTTTAGATTTAGGGACCTCTCAGATTAAAGCTTTGGCGGCAAAATCAGAAAAATCTGAAAGCGGCGGCTGGCAAATTGTTTTGCCGGCTTTAAGAAAATCAAAAGGAATAAAGCAGGGGGTGCTTATTGATGTTAATGAGTTGGCTGAGGAAGTTGATAGTTTGATAGCGGAGATGGAGGGGATGTTAAAGAATATTACTTTTCATGAAGCGGTTGTTGGCGTTAATGATCCTAATTTAGAAACCAGGGTTTCAAAAGGGGTAGCTGTAGTTTCCCGGCCGAATCAAGAGATCGGCGAGGAAGATAAAGAAAGGGCCAGAAAAGCCGCTCAAGCTTTTGCTCTGCCCTCTAACAGGGTTTTAGTCCAGAGCGCTTTCAAGAGCTATCTTATTGACGGAATTTCTAAAGTCAAAGACCCTTTAGGAATGAAAGGTTTAAAGATAGAAGTTGAATGTCTGATGTTTGACGCTTTTGCTCCGGTGATCAAAAACATTGATCGTTTAAGCGAAATGATTAATATTGATTTAACGCCAGAAATTGTTTTGCCTTTTGCTGGTGCTGAAATTGCCCTTAGCCCTCAGGATAAAGATTTGGGAGCGGTGGCGCTCGATTTAGGCGCAGGCACTACTGGTTATTGCGTTTATGAAAATAACGAAATTTTGGATTTGAAAATTTTTCCTTTAGGGGGCAACAATGTCACCAATGATATAGCTGTCGGTTTAAAAACTTATGTTGATGTGGCTGAAAAAATAAAGATTAACGAAGGAGCGGCATTAGGTAAAAAAATTGCCAAAGGCGATTTTTTTGATATTAATCATTATTGGGAAGAAGCCGATTCAGAAACCAAAGTAAGCAAAAAATTCGTAGCCGAAATTATGGAAGCCCGTTTACTGGAGATTTTTGATTTGGTTAGCGAGAGGCTAAAACAAATTGACCGCTTTGGAAAATTGCCCGGAGGAATAGTTCTTTATGGCGGTGGAGCAAAGATTCCTTTTATAACTGAATTAGCCAAAGAAAAATTTAAATTGCCTGTAAGGATAGCCAAGCCGGAAATAGAATGGTATAAAGAAAATCCCGACCCGTCGCTTATTCCCGTGTTAGGATTACTTCAGCAAAAATATCAGAGAACGAAAACGGAATCGGAAAGCTTTACTTTTAAAGGAGGGCCTTTGGGAAAGATTTTTAATACTTTTAAGAATATTTTTTCTGTTTAGATTAAACAAGGTTAATTTTTTAAACCAATTCTCAATGATTTTTTCATTTATTTGTTTGATTTTAATTTCGCCGCCCACTATGAGTAAAGATGAAGATTAAAGAATGCGAATATGAAAAAGGATAAAAAAATAGAAAAATTTTTACACAATAGCGTCAAGATTAAAATTGTCGGCGTGGGCGGAGCTGGCGGCAACGTGGTGAGCCGGATTAGGGAGAAGAAACTGGAAACTTTGGAATATGTTGTTATTAATACCGATCTTCAGGGCTTGAATCATTCAAAAGCCGATACTAAAATTCAAATTGGAAAGAATGCCTGCCGGGGATTAGGGGCGGGTATGGATCCTGATAAAGGCCGGGAAGCGGCTGAAGAAAATATTGAAGAGATTAATCAGGTTGTTCAAGGAGCTGATTTAATTTTTTTGGCTTGCGGTTTGGGCGGCGGGACTGGTTCAGGAGCTTCTCCTATAGTGGCGAGTTTGGCAAAACAATCGGGTGCTTTGGTTATCGGCGTAGTCACTAAACCTTTTTCCTTTGAGGGAGAAAAAAGGATGGAAATTGCTGAAGATGCATGGCAGAAAATTTATAATGAAGTTGATGCTTTGGTGACTATTGCCAATGACAGGATTTTTAATCTTGTTGACGAAAAAACTCCGATTTTAGAAGCTTTCGGGAAAATTGATAGTGTTTTAAAACAAGGGGTTGAGGGAATAGTTAATCTGATTGCTTGTCCCGGTTTAATAAATTTGGATTTTGCCAATATCAAAACCACCTTGAGCAATACAGGCAGCGCCCTTTTGGGCATAGGCAAGTCTCAAGGCGAAGAGCGGGCGAAGAAAGCCGCCCAAATGGCAATATCCTCGCCTTTGCTTGATATTTCTATTGAGGGGGCAAAAAGAATTCTTTTTAATATTGCTGGTGGCAGTGATATGTCTTTGGTGGAAATTCATGACGCCGCCAGAGTTATTACTCAATATATAGCCAAAGATTCTAAAGTAATTTTTGGGACTAGCTTTGATGAAGATTTAAAAAAGGGAGAAATGAAGGTTACGGTAATTGCCGGAGGTTTTGGGGACGAACTTAAAACCATTGGCTCAACTTTGCCTTTAGGAATAAAAATCCCAGTTAATGAAGAAACAAAAGAAGAAAAAGAGAAAGAAGCAGAAGAAAAAAAAGAAGAATTAATGCCTTCTTTTGAAGACAAAGAACTTGAAATACCCGCTTTTCTTCGTCGCAAGAAAAAGAAATATTAAGAAGAATAAGAAAAGAATTAATTTGTAAAACAATAATCTTAATAAATTTATGGTTTCTCCAAAAAAATTTTCCAACCGCATTAAGCAAATTAAAAAAAGAGACGGGAGGATTGTTCCTTTTGAAAAAGGTAAAATTGAAGAAGCGATTTTCAAAGCTTTAACTGCCACGGCTGAGGGAGGAAAAACTTTAGCTCATCAATTGACCGATAAAGTAATTAAAATTTTAAACAGAAGATTTAAAAAAGGCGAAATTCCCCAAGTGGAGCAGATTCAAGACATTGTGGAGGAAACCTTAATTTTGGAGGATTTGGTAGAAACCTCAAAGGCCTACATTATTTATAGAGAGCAGAGAAGGCAGGCAAGGGAAGCAAGAATAGCTACAGACGAAGCCTTGAGCTTGGTTGATGAATATTTAAAAGAGAGTGATTGGGAAGTAAAGGAAAATAGCAATATGGCTTTTTCTCTTCAGGGACTAAACCATTATGTTTCCGCCTATGTTACTAAAAAATATTGGTTGAACAAAGTTTATCCAATAGAAATTAGAAAAGCTAACGAAGATGGCGATTTTCATATTCATAATCTTGATATTCTTGGAGCTTATTGTTGCGGCTGGGATTTATACGACCTGCTTCTAAAGGGTTTTGGCGGAGTGTTTGGCAAAATTCAGTCGCGGCCGCCAAAACATTTTCGGGCGGCGTTAGGCCAAGTGGTTAATTTTTTCTATACGCTTCAGGGAGAAGCCGCCGGAGCGCAGGCTTTTTCTAACTTTGATACCTTGCTCGCTCCCTTTATTCGTTTTGATAATTTGGATTATAAAGAAGTAAAGCAAGCCATTCAGGAATTTCTTTTTAACTGCAACATTCCAACGCGGGTCGGTTTCCAAACGCCTTTTGAAAACATCACTTTGGATTTAAAAGTCCCGGAATATTTAAAAGACCTGCCGGTAATTATCGGCGGCCAGCCCCAAAAAGAGACCTACAAAGAATTTCAGCAAGAAATGGATATTTTAAACCAAGCGCTTTGCGAGGTTTATGTTGAAGGTGACGCCACAGGCAGAGTTTTTACTTTTCCTATTCCTACTTATAACATCGGCAAAGATTTTGATTGGGACGATTCTGCTTACGAAGGGATTTGGAAAATGACTGCAAAATATGGGATTCCGTATTTCTCTAATTTTATCAATTCTGATATGAAGCCCGAAGACGCGCGTTCTATGTGTTTGGACGGCAAAGAAGAAATTTTAATTAAAAATTCCAAAAAGATTAAAAGGTTATCTATTAAGGAAATTGTAGAAAATTATAAGGCAGAGGAATTTGATGAAGAAGGATGGGTAGAGGCAAAAAAAGAAAAAGATTTGGAAGCCTTATCAATTAATCCTCAAACTTTTAAAACCGAGTGGTCTGCGGTGAAAAGATTCTTTAGGGTTTATGATAAAACAGCCGTAGAAATCATTACCGAAGACGGCAAAAAAGCTGTTTTTTCAAGCAAGCACCCCATTCCCGTCTTTACAGATAAAGGAATAGAAATGAAGTGGTCAAAAGACGTTAAAGAAGGGGATCATTTGCTTTCTTTAAAAACCGCTCAGGACAATTTATCAAAGAATTATCAAGAAATGGGGGAGTTTATTTTGGACGAAAATTTGGCTAAAATTTTAGGGTATTTTACCGCTGATGGCAATTATCTTTTTGAAAACAGAAAAGATTATGCTCATTATGGCGAGCCCCGGGGAATCCAATTTACTTTTACAACAGGGGGCAAAAAAAATTTAGAAGTCATTAAATCCTTAATAAAGAAAGTTTTTAATTTGGAAGGAGAAGAAAAACAAGACTCTTGTTGCAATGCTTGTTATCTTTTTGTTTATGATGCGGAATTAGCCCGGAAATTATATGAGGCGGGATTTAAAAAATACGGAAGATTGCCTCAAATTTTATTCAACTCGCCATCGGCTGTTATAAAAAGCTTCCTAGAGTTTCATTTTAAAGGTGGCGGTTATAAAAAAAGAAAAGCAATTCATATTAATGATTTAGAATTATCCAGAGATTTGGTTTTACTCTATTCTTTAATAGGCCAGCCGGTTACTTATAAGATAAGGAAAAATAGTCAAAGAATATATCTTCAACATCAAAAGTCAGAAATAAAAACTGATAATGGTTGGTTAAATACTCCAATTTTAGCCGAGAGAGTTCCGGGTTCTTTAGCTTATTCAACTTACAGAGTGCCGGGGTGGTGCAAATCAGGAACTGTTGGTTTAGCCACTTTAGAAAAGCATCAAGTCTTAACAGGAGAGGCTTTAGAGATTGAGTATAGTGATATTTATTTAGTACGGGTGAAAAAAGTAAAGAAAGAAAAATTAAAAGAGCCAAGAGAATTTTATGACATTGAATTAGAGAAAAATCATCTTTTTGTCCATTCTCTCGGCCAAGTTTCTTTTAATTGTTGCCGGCTTCGACTTGACAACCGCGAACTTTATAAACGGGGAGGAGGATTATTTGGCGCCAACCCCTTAACAGGAAGCATTGGCGTCGTAACCATTAATCTTCCGCGAATTGGTTATTTAGCCAAAACTAAAAGCGATTTCTTCAAACGCTTGGAAGAATTAATGGACTTGGCAAAAAATAGTTTAGATATCAAAAGAAAAATTTTAGAGAACTGGACAGAAAAAGGGCTGTATCCTTATTCTAAATTTTATTTATCGGGCGTTAAAAAGATTAGAGATTCTTATTGGGGAAACCATTTTTCTACCATCGGACTTATTGGTATGAACGAAACCTTACTTAATTTTTTAGGCGTTGATATCGCCAATAAAAAAGGCATAGCTTTTGCTTTGGAAATTTTGGATTTTATGAGAGAAAGACTTGTAAAATACCAAGAGGAAAACGACAGTCTTTATAATTTGGAAGCAACGCCAGCTGAGGGCACTTCTTACCGCTTAGCTTTAAAAGATAAAAAGAAATATCCTGATATTATTACTTCCGGAGAAAAGGAGCCTTATTATACCAATTCCACTCAATTGCCTGTTAATTATACAGATGATTTATTTGAAGCTCTAAAACTCCAAGATGAGCTCCAAATCCGTTATACCGGCGGCACGGTTTTTCACGCTTTCTTGGGAGAGGCGGTTTCCGATTCGCAGGCGGTAAAAGCTTTAATAAAAAATGTTTTTTCCAGTTTTCGCTTGCCTTATTTTACCTTGACGCCGACTTTTTCCGTTTGCCCTGTCCACGGCTATATTGCTGGAGAGCATTTTATTTGTCCCCATTGCGTTTTGGAACAGTCCTGTGAGGTTTATTCACGAATTGTGGGGTATTTAAGGCCGGTCCAGCAATGGCATCAAGGCAAGCAGGAAGAATTCCGCCAAAGGCAGATATTCAAAATGTAAAATTCAAGCTTTAAAATTTTTATGATGTTTTTCGGCGGTTTGCAAAAAACAACCTTGGTTGATTATCCGGGAAAAGTGGCAGCCACGCTTTTTACTCTTGGTTGTAACTTTCGTTGCCCTTATTGCCATAATCCGGAATTAGTTTTGCCGGAATTAATCAAAAACCAGCCAAAAATTTCTCAAAAAGATGTTTTAGAATTTCTTGAAGAAAGAAAAAATCTGCTTGAGGGAATTTGTCTTACCGGTGGCGAACCTTTAATTCATAAGGAGATAAAGGATTTTATAAAAACGGTTAAGGCGATGGGTTATTTGATAAAACTTGATACCAATGGTTCTTTCCCCGATATTTTGGAAAATTTAATTGAAGAAAAATTGATTGACTATGTGGCTATGGACATAAAAGGACCCAAAAAAAAATATGAATTTTTTTTGTTTGACTCCGTGCCCTTGGCAAACATTGAAAAAAGCGTTAAAATTTTAAAAAAAGGAAGAGTTGATTATGAATTTCGCACTACTTTAGCCCCAGAAATTTTAGACGAAAAGGATATTATTGATTTAGTAAATTGGATAAAGCCGGCCCGTCGTTATTTTCTTCAAAATTTTCAGGCAAAAAAAAATGTAAATCCGGAATTCCAAAAAAAGAAACCTTGGGAACGAGAACGGGCAGAGGCCTTAATTATTAAAATAAAATCTTCTTTTAAATTCTGTACTTTAAGGTAAAGATTTTGATTTAATAAATCTTTTTTAAAATAAAATCTTCTTTTAATTTCTGTGCTCTAAGGTAAAGATTTTGATTTAATAAATCTTTATTGATGTTGTTTTCCTATTAATGTTGTTTTCCTTAAGTAAAGCATTTCGGTATTTCGGGGTGTCTTTTTTAATTGGAGCGGTTTTGGCTTATTTTTTCAAAACTTTTGATGGCCGAAAAAACAATGCGTTTTTTACGGCTTTTTTTGTAATTTTAATTTGCTTTTTAGTCTTGGGTTTACTTTTTATCAGGCAAAAGAAAATAAAGAAAGCGTCTTTCGTTCTTTTGTTATTTTTTGTTTTTTTTGGCTTGGGTTTGGGGTTTTTCCGCTATCAGTTTTTTCTTTTTAAAACTAAAAAAATAAAACTTGATGAAAAAACAGATAATTATTTAGTCAGAATAGAAAGCGAAATAAAAGAATATAAAAGCAGTCAAGGGTTTATCTCTAAAATTTTGAAGCAAGGCGACGACCGGAAGAATTCTTTTTATATAATAATTTATACTGAAAAAATTCCTTTCTTTAATCAAGGCGATGTTTTGTTCATTAAAGGAAAGCTTGAGCCTTTTGACGCCCCCGCCTTTCGTTTTTCCCAAGGAAAGCTAATTTTAGGAAAAATAAGCAACCCGGAAATAAAAATCCGTTTAGCAAGGCCGAGTTCTTTTTATAATTTAATTTTAGGCGCAAGAGATAAGATGAAAAATTTTTTATCAGAAATCGTCCCCGAACCGGCAGTCGGTTTATTAAATGGTTTTCTTTTTGGCGGTTACGGCAATTTATCAGTTGATTTAGAGGAAAAAATAAGAAAAACCGGTCTTTCTCATTTAGTGGCGGTTTCTGGTTTTCATTTGTCAGTAATCGCTAAACTGATTTCTTCTTTTTTAGCCCTTTTGTCCTTATCGGGATTTTTAAGTTTTTTATTTTCTATTCTTTTTTTATTGATTTTTATGATGATGGCCGGGTTTACCGCTTCGGTTTTAAGGGCGGGATTAATGAGCGGGTTATTGCTATTTTCCCAGCTTAATTTCCGTCTTTATCATCCTGTGAATGCCTTGCTTTTTGCCGCCTTAATAATGGTTATAATTAACCCTTTGGTTTTGTTTTATGATTTTGGCTTTCAGTTGTCTTTTTTAGCCACTTTGGGAATTATTTATTTTTCTCCCATTTTAAAGGAGAAGAATTTTTGGCAAAAAGATTTTTTTAGAGACGGGGGATTTATTATAAAAGAGACTGTCATTGCCAGTTTTTCTTCTTTGGTTTTTGTCGCTCCTTGGTTGATTTATAAAACACAGGTTTTCTCTTTAGTGACCCCTCTAAGCAATTTTTTGATTACTCCAATGGTTCCTTATATTATGTTCGGCGGGTTGTTTCTAATTATTGTTTCTTCAATATCTTTTTATCCGGCTTTGGTTTTTGGATTTTTTTTGACTATGATTTTAACTTTTTGCCTGAAAACAATAAATTTCCTTTCGGCTTTGCCGTTTGCAGAAATCTTTTTCCCCGAAGTTTTTAGATATTTTATTTTCCTTTACTATCCCTTACTGGTTTTTTATATTTTTAAAAAGCAAAAGGCAAAAGGCGGAAAATTAATAGCGAAGACGTTATGATGAGGCAAAAAATATTTTTTTATTTTTTAGTCGCTTTGATTTTAGCCAATATCTTCAATTGGTGGGTGATTGTTGATTATCTGAATTTTCCAAAAGGCAAAGTCAGTTTTTTAAACGTTGGTCAGGGAGACGCTGAATTAATCCAGACAAAATCAGGGAATTTTCTTATAGATGCCGGCCCGAGTGAAAAAACTTTGGAAGATTTAGCTAAAATTCTGCCTTTTTATGACAGGACTATTGATTTGTTTATTTTATCTCATCCGGAAAAAGATCACTATACCGGCTTGTTTAAAATTTTGGAGAATTACAAAATCAGGGCAATGATTATAAGCAATCAAAGCCAAGACGATGGTTTATATCAGGAATTAATAAAAAAGATAAAAGAAAAAAATATTTTAATCGTAGAAGGCGTCCGGGGTGTTAAAGTTCATTGGGGCAGTAAGGACAATCTTTTGTTTCTCTACCCGCCGGAATTTTCTTCTTTTAAAGGAGATAACGAATCAAGTTCGGTTATAAAACTAAATTTAGGTTTAAGCCAGTTTCTTTTTACCGGCGATATAGGTTTTAAGCAGGAAGAAAGCCTTGTGCCTTTTCTTGGCGGCGATGATTCTGTCTTCCGGGTTTTAAAAGTTGCTCATCATGGTTCGCGCTATTCTTCTTCGCTGGTTTTTTTAGAGAAATTTAAGCCTTGGTTTTCTATAATTGAAGTTGGAAAGAACAATTACAACCATCCTCACCCTGACGCTTTAGAAAGATTAAAGGAAACAGGGACCCAAATCTGGCGAACGGATTTAGAAGGCGGCGTCCAGTTTATTATTGACACTAAAAACCGGATAATTAAAAAAAATTTAGATAACTAAACGATTTGTTGCTTAAAACTGTTTTTTAATATAAAATAATTCTATAAAAATCAGAAAATTAAATTGGGTTTAAAATTTTATGGCGCGTTTGTGGATAAAAGAAAGTCCCTCCTTTTTAGGTAAAGAAATTTCGCTTTATGGCTGGGTTAGCACGAGAAGGGATCACGGCAAAATTATTTTTATTGATTTAAGAGACAGAACCGGGGAGGTTCAGGTAATTTTTTCTCCTGATAAAAGCGAGGTTTATTATCAAGCCCAAAAGCTTCGGCCGGAGTGGGTGGTGGAAGTTAAGGGAAAAGTAAACAACCGGCCTCGGGGAATGGAAAATCCGAAGATTCCAACCGGTCAGATAGAAATAGAGGCGATTAATTTAAAAATAATTTCTGAATCCCGGACTCCCCCTTTTGATTTGTCCAAAGAAAACAAAGAGCCCGGCGAAGAAATAAGATTAAAATATCGTTATTTGGATTTAAGGCGAAAAAGGCTTTTTAAAAATTTATTTCATCGCTTTGAGGTAACAAAATTTATTCGGGATTATCTGGCAGAAAGAGGATTTATAGAAATAGAAACTCCTTATCTGACAAAATCTACTCCCGAGGGAGCGAGAGATTATGTTGTTCCTTCGCGTTTGGAAGCCGGGAAATTTTATGCCTTGCCCCAAAGCCCTCAGCAATACAAGCAGTTGTTAATGGTGGCTGGCGTAGAGAGATATTTCCAGATTGTCCGTTGTTTCCGCGATGAAGACAGTCGGGGAGATCGTCAGCCGGAATTTACCCAGCTTGACTTGGAAATGGATTTTCCCACTCAAGAAGAAATTTTAAATCTGATAGAGAATTTGTTGAAAGAATCAGTAGAGAAAATTTATCCGGGAAAAAAAATAAAAACATTTCCTTTCCCTCGTCTAACTTACAGCGAAGCAATGGAAAAATATAATTCTGATAAGCCTGATTTAAGAGATGATAAAAACAATAAAAATGAATTAGCTTTCGCTTTTGTGGTAGATTTTCCTTTATTTGAGTGGAAAGAAACAGAAAAAAGGTGGGATGCGGTTCATCATCCTTTTACCCGGCCAAAATTTAAAGACGGGGAGACAGAAGAAGATTTAATAAAAAGAATGAAAGAAAAGCCGGCTTTAGTTTTGGCTGACCAGTATGATGTCGTGCTTAATGGTTTTGAAATTGGCGGAGGTTCATTAAGAATTCACGAAGAAAAATTATTAGAAGCGGTTTTTGAAATTATGGGCCATAGACCAGAAGAAATCCGCAAAAAATTCGGGCATTTATTAGAAGCCTTCAGTTTTGGCGCTCCTCCTCACGGCGGAGTCGCTTTAGGACTGGATAGATTGATGATGGTCTTGGAAAACGAACAGAGTGTTCGGGAAGTGATTGCTTTTCCCAAGACAGGAGACGGCAAAGATTTAATGATGGCTGCCCCTTCGGAAATTAACGATGAACAGCTGAAAGAATTACATTTAAAAATTATTACTTAATTCTTTATTCTCATTTCCTTCCTAAAAGGGCATTAATTAAAGTTTCCGAATCAGAAAACTCAACTTCGCTGCCCTGAGGCAAACCGCGGCCTAATTTGGTTATTTTTATATTAAGATTTAATTTATTTATTTCTTTTTCCAGAAGATAGCTGGTGAGATTACCTTCGGAGGTTGGGTTGAGGGCTAAAATTACTTCTTTTACCGGCTGGCTAGAATGACTTGATTTTTTTATTCTCAGAATAAGCTGATTGATAGTTAAGGCCTGTTTTTTATTTTCATCAATTTTTGAAATCAAACCGCCTAAAATATGATAAAGGCCTTTATATTTATTGGTCTTTTCTATAGTTAAAAGGTCTGTTTCTTTTTCTACTACACAGATAAGGGAAGGATTTCTTCTCCGGTCAGAGCAAATTTCGCATAAGCTTTTAGTTTGGCTTTTTTCTTTTTTCCTTTCAGAAACAAAAAAACAATTGGGGCAAATTTGGGTATTGATTAAAAGATGCTGGGAGATGGTTAAAAATTTTTTCTTTTTTTCTTTTTCCTGATGAAGAAGCCAAAAAGCCAATCTGGTTGCCTGCCGGGACCCAATGCCCGGAAACTGCGAAATAAACTCTATAAATTCTTTTATTGGTTTGGGAAGCTCCATATATAATAATAATTTAATTTTAAATTTGTAATGTGTCTCAATGTATTTCTATGTACCTCTTATTTTTATTCAATTTTGAGTTTTTATCCTGTTTCTCCTTCTTCAAATTCTTCTAAATCATTAAAGATATTTTCTTCTTTTTCCAAGCTGCGGAAGCTGGCCAGTTGTTCGTTAAAATAAAGCGAGACTTTGCCGATAGGTCCGTTTCTGTGTTTGGCAATAATAATGTCGGCAATGTTCTTTTTTTCCGGGTCATCATTATATTTATCTTCCCGGTAAATAAAAAGCACTACATCGGCGTCTTGTTCTATGCTTCCGGTTTCTCTCAAATCGGAAAGGCGGGGGATAGAGGAAGGCCTTTGTTCCACAGCTCGGGAAAGCTGAGAAAGAGCAAGAACCGGAGTATTTAATTCTCGGGCTAAAGTTTTTAGGGAGCGGGAAATTTCAGAAAATTGCTGCACAGAGCTTTCTTTATTTCCGGTAGGCATTATCAGTTGAAGGTAATCTATAACAATTAAACTTAAATTGGTTTCTGCTTGGAGCCGGCGGGCCATTGTTCTTATTTGCAGAACTGTTGGCGAGGCGGCATCGTCTATAAAGATTGGCGCTTCTGACAACCTTGATAAGGCATCTTGAATAAGAGTGAAATCATTAATTTCGCCTTCGGTGGAAAGTTTGCCGGTTCTAATTTTCCATAAATCAACCGAAGATTCGGCGGCAATTAATCTGTCTATTAATTGGTCTTTAGACATTTCTAAACTAAAAATTCCCACAGGCAGTTTTTCTTTTACTGCCGCATATCTGGCGATGTCAAGTGCCAATGAAGTTTTTCCCAGAGAAGGCCGGGCTCCCAAAATAATTAAATCCGATTTTTGAAGACCAGACAGATAATAATCCAATTCGTTAAAACCCGTGGATACGCCTCTTAATTTGTCGCCGCCCTTATGGAGATTGTCAATTCTTTCAAAAGCTTTGATTAATTCGTTTTTGAGGGTGGTGAATTCATGGCTGATTGATTTCTGGGAAATAGAGAAAATGGTTTGTTCGGCATTGTCTAAGACGTTATTGACATCTTCTTCTTCGTTCCAGCCAAGCTGAGCGATTTTATAAGAAGCCGCTATTAAGTCGCGAAGCACTTTTTTCTGATGAACTATTTTTGCGTAATGGACAATATGGGCGCTGGTAGGCGTTTTATTGACTAAATTTGTCAAAAAACTCATGCCGCCGGTTTCCTCCAAAAGTTTTTTTTCTTCTAAACGGTTTGACAAGGAAAGAACATCAATCGGTTCGTTTTTTTTATACAAATCAAGGATGGTTTCATAGAGGCGGCTGTGTTGAGACCGGTAAAAATCTTCCGGGAAAAGGATATCCGCCACTTTGGTTATAGCGTTATTATCAATGATAAGAGCTCCAAGCACTGATTCCTCTGCTTCTATATTTTGAGGCGGCAGCTTGTCAATTTCATTGGTTTTTTGTTTGTTTTCTCTTATTTCTTCGGCCATAATCTTATTGAAGGATTTTTTATTCTTATTTTTGTTCCTTCTGGCGTATCTTGGACAAAAAAGTCTTTATTTTCTATGGCTTTTCTTAAACGGTCGGCTTTTTCCCATTCTTTATTTTTCCTTAGCATCTCTCTCTCCTTGATTATTTTTTTAATTTCCAGAGGCAGTTTTATTGGTTTGACTTCATTTAATCTCAAACCAAGAATTTTATCAAATTGGAGGATAGTTTTATAAATTTCCTTCGGGTTTATATTTTTCTGCCAGTTGGATTTTTTTTTCGCTTCAGAATAACTATTAATTAAATTCCATAAAACCGCTAACGCCTGAGGCGTATTTAGGTCATCGTTAATTGCGGCTTCAAAATCTTTTTTTAAATTTTTTATCAGAAAAGCGCAGGTTTTTGAAGTTTTTTTCGCTTTTTTGTTTTTTTTGTCTTCTTGGCATTCAAGAACAAAATTATAGAGATTATCCAAAGCGTTTTTTGCCCCAGTAAGCGATTCCCAAGAGAATTCCAAGGGTTTGCGGTAGTGGTTCATTAAAACCAAATAACGAAAAGCCAGAGGCGGATATTTTTTTTCTTCCAAATCTTTTATTAAGACGGCGTTACCTTCGGATTTTCCCATTCTTAAGTTTTTGAAAACAAGAAATTCTCCATGGAGCCAAAAATTGACAAATTTTTTTCCTGTGGCAGCTTCGGCTTGGGCAATTTCGTTGCTATGATGAATATTGATATGGTCTTTGCCGCCAGTATGGATATCAATGGTTTGGGCTTTTTCAGGAAAGAAGCCAGAGCGATTATAAGCCCTGCCTAAATATTTTAAATTAATTACGGCGCATTCCAAATGCCAGCCCGGAAACCCTTTGCCCCATGGAGAATCCCATTCCATCTGTCTTTGTTTCGTCGGAGGAGAAAATTTCCAGAGCGAAAAATCAGTGATGTTTTTTTTCTCAGGAGAAAATTCCACCCGACTGCCCGCTTTGAGATTTTTTTTAAGTTCCGAAAAGCTCAGGCCGGTTAATGCTCCATAATTCTTAAACTTTGAAGTGTCAAAATAAAGGCCGTCTTTAGTTTTGTAAGTAAAACCTTTTTCTTCCAAAGCTTTTATCAACAGGATATCTTCTTTAATTTGGTCAGTAGCTTTGGCTACAATTTCCGGTTTGATGATATTTAATTTGCGAGTGTCGTTTAAAAAAATTTTTGTGTAATGTTTCGCAATTTGCCAAGCGGTTTTCTTTTCTTTTTTGGCGGCTTTTTCCACTTTATCTTCGCCGGTGTCAGCGTCAGAAGTTAAATGGCCAACGTCGGTGATATTCATTACTTGTTTTACTTTATAACCTTTATAAATCAAAACCCTTTTGAGCACATCGGAAAAAATATAGGTGCGGAGATTGCCTAAATGAGCAGAAGAATAAACAGTCGGCCCGCAGGAATAAATTCCTGCTTTTTTGTCTTTGACAGGTTTAAAAATTTCTTTTTTTCTCGTTAAGGTATTATAAAGAAATAACATCCTAATAATAAATTTTTATTTTAAAATTTCAACTTGTTCGGTAGTTGTTTGGAAGTCCGGCTTCCAAACATTAAATGATTTTTTTGGCTTTCATATAAAGGTAAAAAATGACAGAAGGAGTAAAAGCCAAACCGATGACAATAAAGAAATCATAAGGCAAGCCGGTAAGGGGCAAAAAGCGGGTATTCATTTGATACATGCTTACAATTAAGAGGGTTGGCCAAGTGACAAAAGATATTACAGTGTATATTTTTGTTAAAACATTGTTTTTATGTTCAATGAGAGAATTGTTGGTGCTTTCCAAAGCATCTATGGTGTCTTTAAAACCATTGATAAGATTTTCTACTTTTGAACTTTCGCCGACTAAATCGTCAAAATAAACTTTTTTGTCTTCGCCAAAGATAGATGAACTTTTTCGTTCAAGAGACAGAAGATTTTCCTTCAGGTATTGAAAAATTTTTCTAAAATTGATAATGTCTCTTTTAATAAAAGCAATATCAGGAATAATTTTTTCCTGTTTTCCCCTAAATATTTCTTTTTCCACCGCGTCTATTTTTTCCTGAATGTGGGAAATTTGGCGAAGGGCAAAATTCAGGAAATTCTCAATGATAAAATGGAACAATTTTACCGAATCGTTTAAATACAGCGATTCAAATTCTTTATTATAAATTTTTTCCATTAATTCTTGCTTAATCTCGGCGTTTTCTTTGTAGCAGACAGTAATAATCGCATCTTTTTTCAGAATAAAATCTATTTCCCAAGGATAAGAGTTTTTTTCTTCTAAGTTCCAAGAGGGGAGATGGAGGACCAAAAAAACATAATCATCATAAACCTCCGCTTTAGTCCTATAGGAAGTATTTTTTAGCTCTTCTATAATAAGCGGATGGAGGTGAAAATTATTTTTTAAATAATCAAGGTCTTCCTTATCAGGGGAGACGATGTCAATCCAGGAGATTTTTCCCTCAAAGATTTTTTTCATATTCTTTAATTTATTGTTTTAAATATTTTACCACGTCAAGCCAAAAAACGGCAATAAAAAGTGAAGAACTTGGGAATAACCAGAAAAGGGCGATTTAGCATTCTTGACATTACTTTGCTAATGAGTAAAATAAATGGAAGGTCTATGATAAAAAAATTATTAGATTTTTTTGAAAAAGAAGAAAGAAAAAAATTGGTTTTAGAATCGGTGGTAGAAGAATATATCAAGACCGGTGAGCCGGTATCTTCAAAAGCAATCTGTTTTAATTATGAAATTTTCGTAAGCTCGGCAACCATCAGAAACGATTTTTTAAAGTTAACTCAGGATGGTTATTTGCACAAACTCTATGCTTCAAGCGGAAGGGTGCCCACCAATAAAGCTTGGAAATTTTTTAGGGATAATATTGTCAATGCTGTATTTGACGGGCATAAAGAAGAAGTAAGAGATTTAAAGGAAAGCTTGAATAAAAAAATCCGAAAATCGGTAAAGCCGGAGGAATTAGAAAAACTTTTGGAGATTTTGGCTAAAGAGAGTTATTCTTTTGGTTTCTGTTATTTAACGGATAAAGGAGAGGTCGTGAAAAAGGGACTAAAATATGTTTTTTCCCGGGCACTCATTGATAATTATGAGGAAAAGGCTGATGATGTTTTAATGACTATAAAAAAAATAGTTGAAGCTTGGGATAACCTTGACGAGAAATTAAAAAAAATCAGCATCAAAAAAAGTCCCTTAATTCTGATAGGCAAAGAAAATCCTTTTATTAAAGACGACGATTTTAGCTCTTTAATGACAGAAACGCTGGATAAAAAATATGTATTAGGAATTTTAGGCCCTAAAAGGATGTCTTATGACAGGAATCTTGTTCTTCTTGATACGATAGCGGAGATGATTTAAAGAAAAGATTAAAAGAAGATAATTCTAAGCTCAATAAATCAATTAAGTTTTGTTCTCCTTTTAAGATTACCTGTAGTAAAATTAAAAATTTATTATTTATGGACGAAGAAACAAGTAATCAAGACAAGATTAAAAATTTTCAAGAAGAAGTTAGCGGTGAAAATGACGGAGAAAAAGAAAAAATTTCCAGCCAAAAAGGAACTTCAGAAAAAACCTTAGAGCAAATAAAAAAAGAAAGAGCGGAATATTTGGAGGGCTGGCAGAGAGAAAGAGCTAACTTCGCTAACTATAAAAAAGAAGAACGGGAGAGATTTAATGAAGTAATAAGATTTTCCAACGAAAGGATTATAAAAGAATTAATTCCGGTTATAGATAGTTTTGATTTGGCTATTCAAAGTTTTAACAAAGAAGATGAAAAGGACAGTAAATACTTAAAAGGCATCTGCCTGATAAAAAGCCAGTTAGAAGATATTTTGCGTAAAGAAGGGGTAGAAGAAATAAAGGTTAAAAAAGGAGATGTTTTTGATTTTGCTTTTCATGAAGCGGTAACTGAAGCAGAAGACGAAAAATTACCTCCCCATACTATTTTAGAGGTTTTAGAAAAAGGCTATCTTTTGAAGAATAAAATCGTTCGTCCGGCAAGAGTCGTGGTGGTTAAAGAAAGAAATCAAAAATCTTAAAAATTTAAAATTTAAAATTAATNNCAAAAGTTTTAGGTATAGATTTAGGAACAACTTTTTCGGCAATGGCTACTATTGAAGGCGGCCAGCCAAAGATTATTGAAAACGGAGAAGGCGAAAGAACCACTCCTTCCATTGTTGCTATTTCTAAGGCGGGTGAAAGGTTAGTGGGAACTTTGGCAAGAAGACAGGCAATTACCAATCCGGCCAATACTATTTATTCTGTTAAGAGATTAATTGGCAGAAATTTTTCTGATAATGAAGTCCAGCAGGATAAAAGTTTGCTTTCTTATGAGATTAGAAAAGCTGATAATGAGGGAGTAGAAATAAAAATGGGTGACCATTGGTATAAACCTCAGGAAATTTCTGCAATGATTCTTCAAAAACTTAAGGCTGATGCCGAAGCAAAATTGGGAGAAAAGATAACGGATGTAGTTATTACTTGCCCGGCTTATTTTGATGATAGCCAAAGGAAAGCTACGAAAGATGCCGGAGAAATAGCCGGTTTAAATATTAGAAGAATTATTAATGAACCAACAGCCGCCGCTTTAGCTTATGGTTTGGACAAAAAAAAGAATCAGGAAATTGTGGTTTATGATTTTGGAGGCGGGACTTTTGACATCTCTGTTCTTTACGTTTCTCCGGACACCATTGAAGTCAAAGGCACAGGAGGCGACACTCATCTTGGAGGAGATGATTTTGACCAAAGGATAATGGATTGGGTAATAGATAACTTCAAAAGAGATGAGAATATGGATTTAAGAAAAGACCCTTTGGCGCTTCAGAGAATAAAAGAGGCCTCAGAAAAGGCAAAAAAGGAATTGTCTTTTACCAATCAAGTAGAAATCAATCTTCCTTTTATCACTTCAGATGCTTCCGGGCCAAAACACCTTTCTTATTCTTTAAGCCGATCAAAATTAGAACAATTGGTTGATGATTATATAAAAAAATCAATTGAATTGACAAAGAAGACCGTTGAAGATTGCGGCTTAAAAATTTCTGAAATTGAAGAAGTGGTTTTGGTTGGCGGGCAGACAAGAATGCCCAAGATTCAGGAAGAAGTAAAAAAACTTTTCAATAAAGAACCCAATAAAGAAATTAATCCCGATGAAGTAGTGGCTATTGGTGCGGCTGTTGAAGCTGGAGTGATTGTTGGCGAGATGAGAGATGTTTTGCTTTTAGATGTTACGCCTTTGTCTTTGGGAATTGAAACTTTTGGGGAAGTCAATACGATTTTGATTCCTAAAAACACCACGATTCCGACTTCAAAAAATCAAATTTTTTCCACAGCCGCTGATAACCAAACTTCTGTAGAGATTAATGTTTTGCAAGGGGAAAGAGTAATGGCTAAGGATTGCAAGAGTTTGGGCAGGTTTATTTTAGACGGTATTCCTCCGGCGCCGCGGGGCATTCCTCAAATTGAAGTCGCGTTTGACATTGACGTTAATGGAATTTTAAACGTCACTGCAAAAGACAAAGCTACCGGGAAAACCCAATCAATTAGGATAGAGGGTTCTTCCGGCCTTTCAAAAGAAGAAATAGAGAGATTGAAAAAAGAAGCAGAAGAATTTAAAGATCAGGACCAAAAGAGGAGAGACGCTGTTGAGACAAAGAATAACGCCGAAGCTTTGATTTATACGGCAGAAAAAACTTTGCGCGATGCCGGCGAAAAAATTTCTTCAAACCTAAAAAACAAAGTTGAAGAAAAGATAAAAGAATTGAGGGATACTTTGGCTAAAGAAGAAATTGAAGCGATTAGAACAAAAACCAACGAATTATCTCAGGTTTTATCAGAATTAGGCGCTTCTCTTTATCAACAACAAAAACCGGACAATGAAAATAATAAAGGAGAAAACAGCAATAACGGCAAGAATTCTTCTGACGAACCGAAAGACGCTGATTATGAAGAAAAAAATTAGAATGGGTTTGTTTTGTCTTGAGCGGTTTTTGGATTTTATGATATAATTTGTTTATGATGGATATCACTAAGCCTCAAGGCTCTAATTTTTATCGCAACTATAAATTAGCCTCTCGCGACAGAACTCTTTTTCTAAAAAACCTGTTGTTTATCGCCGGGGTTAGTATTATTTTTTTGCTGGCTGTTCTTTTTAGTTTAAGCAGTTTTTCAAAAATAGAAAATTTTTTAGTTGCCAATCGCCCTTTTTTGCTATTGGTTTTTTTCTGGATTGTGGATTTTTCTTTTTTGGTGGTTTTATGTCTGTCTTTACCATTTAAAAATTCTCTTTTGGGGCTTTTGGCAATTAGTTTAATTTCCTTTTCCCCTTTTTTGATCAGGCGGGTTACAGAAAATTACCTTTTCCTTTTTTATTTCTGGTTAGCTTTCTTTGGGTTTTTTCTGCTTGCGCTTTTAAGAATGAGGCAGGAAGCAGCTGATTTATCAAACCTTAAATGGCTTAGGATTGTAAAGAGCGGAAATTGGTTTTTGTTTCTGGCTTTTTTAGCAATTTTTTGTTCTTTTTTTTATTTTTCAAGCTGGCAATCAAATGAAAAAGGAAAGCTTTTTGAGCAACTTGGAGAGAAATTTTTAGATAACGCGATTAACCAGATAAAAACGCTAAATAGCGATTTGGACTTTTCCGGCACGGTTAACGATTATCTTAACCATAGCATTGATAAACAATTTAATTCTGCGGAGTCGGACAATATTAATCTTGGTGAAAGTTTTGGCGGAATTAGCGGAAGCGGAACTATCAAAAACACTTTGGAAGACCAGAAGAAAGCCTTGGCCGAGCAAACAAAAAAAAATCTTTCTGAGGTTTTTAAAATTCCAATTACGGGGGAGGAAAAATTTTCTACGTTGATAATTGCTTTTATTAAAAATTATTGGCAGTCAGCGATTACCAATCCTATTTTTAAAACAATTCTTTACTTTTTTATTTTCTTTTTGGCTCTAGGTCTCTTAAGTGTTTTTAATTTAGTTTTTTCTTGGGTTATCTCAATTTTTAGCTGGATAATTCTTCAGATTTTAATTTCTTCAAAATTAATAAAGATTGAAACAAGAAGCGTAGAAAAAAAATTTTTATCAATTTGATTTAGTGAAAATCTAAGAAAAAGAAATATTAAAAGGAGGCAATTTTAAAAAATGAAAGATTATTATGAAATTTTAGGAATTTCTAAAGACGCTTCTTCGGAAGAGATAAAAAAAGCTTTTTATAAATTAGCCCACAAATATCATCCAGATAAAGGCGGTGACGCGGAGAAGTTTAAGGAAATAAATGAAGCTTACCAAGTTTTGTCTAATCCTCAGAAACGGGCTCAATACGATAAATTTGGCAGAGTTTTTGAAGGAGCGGAAGCTGGCGGTTCAGGATTTAATCAGGGTTTTGGCGGATTTAACTGGCAAGAAAGTCCTTTTGGTTTTTCTTCGGTAAATTTTGATTTTAGCGATATTTTTTCAGATTTTTTTGGAGGAGCTACGGCTTCAAAGAAAAAAGATTTTACCAATCAAAATAAAGGAAGAGACATAGAAATTAATTTGGAGATTTCTTTGGAGGAAGCGGCTTTTGGAGGGAAGAAAGAAATTTCTTTTAAAACTTATGTCGCCTGCGAGCATTGCCAAGGCAAGGGCTACGAACCAGATTCTAAATTAAAAACTTGTTTTTATTGTAAAGGCGAAGGAGTGGTGAGAGAAACTCAGAGGACTTTTTTAGGCAGCTTTACCCAAATTATTGATTGTCCCAAATGCAGGGGCAAAGGCAGGATTCCGGAAAAGCCCTGTCGGGTGTGCGGTGGTGACGGCAGGTATTACGGAAACAAAAATCTTCAGATAGAAATTCCTGTTGGCGCCAGAAACGGAGAATTGATAAAAATAAGGAGAGAAGGCGAAGCTGGGAAATTTGGCGCTATGGCAGGAGATTTATATCTTAGGGTGAAAATTAAACCTCATTCAGTTTTTGAAAGAAAAAATGATGATTTATTTGCCACGCTTTATATTTCTTTTCCGGAAGCGGCTTTGGGAACAAAAAAAGAAATTGAAACCTTAGACAAGAAAAAAATTATTTTAAAAATTCCTGCCGGAACTGATTCGGGCAGCATTTTTAGAATTAGAGGCAAAGGTATAAAACATTTAAATCAGGCGGGTCAGGGAGATTTATATGTGGAGATAAAGATTAAAACTCCCGATAAACTATCATCTCAAGCCAGAGAATTGCTGGAAAAACTGCAAAAAGAGTTGAAAAATTAAAAGGATTGGATTAAAAAATAATGATAATTTTTTATTTTCTTATTGGGGGGTTGGTTGGAGCGGGTTTTTTTAGCTTGCTTTATTATTTTGTTTTTAAGAAAAAAGGTTTATCAGAAAAACCGAACGATCAAGCTTTTATTTTATTGCAAAATCAGGTGCAGGAAATGTCCAGAATTCTTGATACCAAATTGGGAGAATCAACTAAGGCTATTCAAAGCCAATTTAGTCAAAGCGTCCAAATCATTAAAGAGGTGACGGAAAAAATAACCAAGCTTGACGAGACCAATAAACAAGTGGTGAATTTTACCGATCAGTTAAAAAGTCTGCAGGATATTTTGAAAAATCCCAAGCAAAGAGGGGTGTTAGGCGAGTATTACCTAGAGACAGTTTTAAAGAACGTTTTGCCGCCGAACATTTTTAAGATGCAATACGAATTTAAAAACGGAGATAAAGTTGATGCGGTAATTTTTGTTAAAGACAAAATTATTCCCATTGATTCAAAATTTAGTTTGGAAAATTACAACAGAATCTTGGAAACTAATAACGATTTTGAGAGAAAGCAATTGGAGGAACTTTTTAAAAATGATTTAAAAGCCAGAATAGATGAAACCGCCAAATACATCAGACCAAAAGAAAACACTCTTGACTTTGCTTTTATGTTTATTCCTTCCGAAGCTATTTATTATGATTTATTGATTAACCGCATTGGCTCCATTAAAGCCAATACCCGGGATTTAATTGAGTACGCCATGAGAGAGAAAAAAATAATCATCGTTTCTCCGACTTCTTTTCTCGCTTATCTTCAGACTGTTCTTCAGGGTCTTAAAGCCCTGCAAATAGAAGAATCTGCCAAGGAAATAAAAAAACGGGTAGAAGAACTAGAAAGACATTTATTAAGTTATGAGTCTTATTTTAAAAAATTGGGCGTTCATTTAGGCACTACCGTTAACACCTATAATTCCGCTTATAAAGAATTTACCAAGATTGATAAAGATATTTTTAAAATTTCAGGAGAAAGTTTAGAAACAGAGCCTTTGATTTTAGACAGACCAAAAGAAGCAGAAACAGAATAATAAAGTAAAGGAATTACGAAAAATTAATTTTGACAAAAAATAATTTATTTGTTAAACTAATTTTTCAATTTGTTTTTGATTTTAACTTTTATGCCTACTTTACATCAATTAATTAAAAAAGGAAGAAAGCCGGTTTTAAAAAGGAGCAAATCAGTGGCTCTTTCTTTTTCTTTTAATAATTTAAAAAGCAGGCCTATGGAGCATAATTCTCCTTTTAAAAAAGGCGTCTGCGTAAAAGTTTTTACTACTACTCCCAAGAAACCAAATTCAGCTTTAAGAAAAGTAGCGAGGGTTAAATTAAGCAATGGCGCCGAAATAACGGCTTATATCCCCGGCGAAGGCCATAATCTGCAGGAGCATTCCATTGTTTTAGTGCGGGGCGGTCGGGTGAAAGATTTGCCCGGAGTAAGATATCATGTGGTCAGGGGTAAATATGATGCTGCCGGTGTAGAAGGAAGAAAACAGCAAAGAAGCAAATATGGAGCGAAAAGACCAAAATAGATTTGTTGAAACACATAGAGATACATAGAAAAATAAATGGAGATACATTGCGATACATTGCAAATTTAAAATTAAAAATTTAAAATCAAATATATCTATGCGTCGGAAACATCGAATGGAAAAAGAATATGAACCAGATTTTTTATATCAAAGCCCCTTAGCTACGAGGTTTATTAATTATTTGATGAAAGACGGAAAAAAATCTATTGCCCAAAAGGTTTTTTATGGAACGATGGAGATTATAAAAAAACAAACAAAAGAAGACCCAATAAAAGTTTTTGAACTTGCCATAAGCAATGTAGAGCCCGATCTGGAGGTTAAAACCAAAAGAATCGGGGGAGCAAATTATCAAATTCCTCAGGCGGTTCCGGAATACAGAAAAATAACTTTGGCTTGCCGGTGGATTATTGGTTCAGCTCAATCAAAAAAAGGAAAACCGATGAAAGAAAAATTGGCAGAAGAATTGATTGCCGCCTATAAAAACGAAGGCAACGCCGTCAAGAAAAAACTTGATACCCATAGAATGGCAGAAGCCAATCGCGCCTTTGTTCAATTTCGTATGTAGAAAAATCTAAAAAGATGAATAAAATATATCCGATAGAAAAAATCAGGAATATTGGTTTTATTGCCCATATTGACGCCGGGAAAACCACTACCACGGAACGGGTTTTGTTTTATACAGGAGTTTCTCATAAAATAGGAAAAATTGATAATGGCGATACGGTAATGGATTTTATGGATCAGGAGAGAGAAAGAGGCATAACCATTGCTTCAGCTGCTACCACATGTTTTTGGGCTCCTTTAACGAGAGGAAAAGACCCGGCCTATGAATGTCAAATTAATATTATTGATACGCCGGGACATATAGATTTTACCGCTGAAGTTCAAAGGTCTTTAAGGGTGTTGGATGGAGCGGTAGTTATTTTTGACGGGGTAGCCGGCGTTGAATCCCAATCTGAAACAGTCTGGCATCAGGCTGATAAATTTGGGGTGCCAAGAATTTGTTTTATTAATAAAATGGACAGGCTGGGAGCAAGTTTTGAAAAAAGCTTCCAGTCAATTTTAGAAAGATTGACTGCCGATGCCCAGCCGATTAATATTCCTATTGGCCTTGAAGATCGGTTTAATGGGGTAATTGATTTAATAAAAATGAAGGCGGTTTATTTTGAAGGGGGAAGAGGAGGACAAGTTGAAATTAGAGATATTCCGGAAGACCTTTTGGCTAAAGCCAAAGAGTGGAGAAAAAAATTAATAGAGAAAATAGTAGAACAAGACGATGAATTATTAACTCAATATCTTGACAACAGAGAACCCGGCGAAGAACAAATCTTATCGATTTTAAGGAAGGCAACCATTGAGAGAAAAATAATTCCCGTCCTCTGCGGTTCTTCCTTTAAAGACAAAGGCGTTCAACCCTTGCTTGACGCTATAATAGAATTTCTTCCCTCGCCTGTTGATTTGCCTCCGGTTAAAGGTTTTAATCCTAAAACTGGCGAAGAAACCATTCGTAAGCCAGACGATAAGGATTTTTTTAGCGCTTTAGTTTTTAAAATAGTCAACGATCCCTATGTCGGCACTCTTAATTTTTTTAGAGTTTACTCGGGAGTATTTAAAAAAGGGAACTATATCTACAATTCGGCAAAGAACAAACAGGAAAGGGTTGGAAGATTGTTAAGAATGCACGCCAAACAGCGCGAAGAAATTGACGAAATTCGGGCGGGTGATATTGCCGCTACTGTCGCCCTGAAAGAAACAGGAACAGGCGACACCTTGTGCGATGCTGACCATCCAATTGTTTTGGAATCTATAGTTTTTCCGGAGCCGGTAATTTCTATGAAAATTGAGCCGGAAACAAAAGCCGACCAAGAAAAAATGTCTTTGGTTCTAAAAAAACTTTCTGATGAAGACCCGACTTTTAAAGTAAAAAACGACGAGGAAACTTCGGAAACTTTAATTTCCGGAATGGGAGAGCTTCATTTGGAAGTGTTGGTTGAAAGAATGCGCCGGGAATTCAGTGTTAATGTTAAAACTGGCCGGCCCCAAGTTGCTTATAAAGAAACGATAAAAAAGAAAGTAGAAAGTGAAGGTAAATACATCAGGCAATCTGGCGGCCGAGGTCAGTACGGTCATGTTGTTTTGGACTTAGAACCTTTAGAAAGAGGGAAAGGGTTTGAATTTGTGGATGCTATAAAGGGAGGAACTATTCCTCAGGAGTACATTCCAGCGGTGGAAAAGGGAGTAAAACAAGCAATGGAAAAAGGTATTATTGCCGGTTATCCGTTATCCGATGTAAGAATTACATTGAAAGACGGGTCTTATCACGAAGTAGATTCTTCTGATTTTGCTTTTAAAATCGCTGGTTCAATGGCTTTGCAAGACGGAGCAAGGAGAGCAAATCCGATTTTATTGGAGCCGATAATGAAAATAGAAGTGGTGGTGCCTGAAAGTTTTTTAGGCGACATCATAGGCGATTTAAGTTCAAAGAGAGGAAGGGTTGAAAAAATGGAAGACAGGGGAATGGCAAAAGTTGTTTATGCCAAAGTTCCTTTAGCTGAAATGTTTGGTTATGCGACTAAGTTGAGATCAATGACTGAGGGTCGGGGTAATTTTACTATGGAATTTGACCATTATGAAGAAGTTCCAGCTAATGTGGCGCAAGAGATAATTGGGAAAAAGGATTCTTGACAATAAAATATTTATGCTTTAATATTTAACTACGCCTGTTTGGGATCTGATTTTTTGTTTTGTTTAATAAATTAGTAATTTAATAATTAAGACAAAAAACCAAGAAAAAATAATACAAATAATAATATAATAAAAAAAGTAAAAATATGGCAGAAAAAGAAAAATACATCAGGAGTAAAATCCATATGAACGTAGGAACCATTGGTCATATTGACCATGGGAAAACTACTTTAACCGCCGCTATTTCCCATGCGCTTAATTTAAAAGGTCTGTCAAAAAAATCTTTAAGCGTTGACGAGATTGATAAAGCGCCGGAAGAAAAAGCCAGAGGAATCACTATTAATGTTCATCATTCTGAGTACGAAACAGAAAAAAGACATTATGCTCATATTGATTGTCCGGGGCACAGTGACTACATTAAAAATATGATTACCGGCTCTGCCCAGATGGACGGTGCCATTTTGGTGGTTTCTGCTCCGGATGGTCCTATGCCTCAAACCTTTGAACATATTCTTTTAGCCAGACAGGTAGGAGTACCGGCGATGGTGGTCTTTTTAAATAAAGTTGATATGGTTCAGGACCCTGAGTTGGTTGATTTGGTTGAGACTGAAATCAGGGAATTATTGACAAAAAACGGTTATCCGGGAAAAGATTTGCCAATTATCAGAGGCTCAGCCCTGAAAGCTTTGGAAGCCAAATCAATTGACGACCCAAGCTTAAAACCTATCTTTGATCTGCTTGATGCCATTGATGCTTATTTTCCTGATCCGTCAAGGGACATAGATAAGCCGTTCTTGATGCCGATTGAGGATATTTTTTCTATTGAAGGCAGAGGAACAGTGGCTACTGGCAGGGTGGAGAGAGGAAAAATTCATTTAAATGACGAGATAGAAATTGTCGGTTATCATCCAACGACGAAGACCGTGGTAACGGGGGTAGAAATGTTTAATAAGTCAATGGAAGAAGGGCAAGCCGGAGATAATGTTGGAATCTTGTTGAGAGGTACAAAAAAAGAAGATATCAGGAGGGGGCAGGTATTAGCCAAACCCGGTTCTATTACCCCCCATACAGAATTTGAAGCAGAGGTTTATATTTTGCCTAAAGAAGAAGGCGGCAGGCATACTCCTTTCTTTGCCGGCTATAAACCTCAATTTTTCATTAGAACCGCTGATGTTACCGGTGAAGTTACCTTATCTGAAGGAGTAGAAATGGTGATGCCGGGTGATAATGTTAAGTTTACTGTAAAGTTGATTGCTCCTGTGGCTTTAGATGAAACTTCCCGCTTTGCCATCAGAGAAGGAGGAAAAACAGTGGGAGCTGGAGTAGTAACCAAAATTTTAAAATAGTAAAAAATAATAAAAATATTATTTTGTGATTAGCTCTAAGACTGAAATTCAACAAAAGATTAGAATAAAAGTAAAGGGCTATGATTATCGTATTCTTGACAATTCCTGCCAGCAAATCATTGATACTGCTATCAGACAGGGAAACGAAATAGTCGGTCCGATTCCTTTACCCACAGAGACCCGTCGTTATACTGTAAATCGGGCTACTTTTGTGAAAAAAGACGCTCGGGAACAGCTGGAGATTAGAATTCATAAGCGATTGATAGAAATCTTAAACCCAAATCAAAAAACGATAGAAGCGTTAGGAAATTTGGATTTGCCTGCCGGAGTAGAAATAGAGATAAAAACATAGAAAGCCGTTGAAGAAAATTTGTTTCTGAAATTCCTTTTAATTAAAGATTATCTAGTCTGGGAAAAATATTGAAAAGCTGGGCTAGTGCCCAGTTTTTCAATGACGAGATTCAGCCTACATCACCTTTGATTCGTTCGTTGGCTTAAAAGTTTCTTTCTTATTGATATTGATAAAATCAATTCATTTCAAGCGAGGGGGGTAAAAACTTAAAACTTGTCCTAGACGAAGTCAAAGGATTAAAAATTCGTTTATTGGTATGAAATTTATTCTTGCTAAAAAATTAAATAATATTCAGATTTTTGATGAGGAGGGAAGAATAATTCCGGCAGTTATTTTAGAGGCTGGTCCGGTTAAAATCACTCAAATAAAAACAGAAGAAAAAGATGGTTATTCGGCTGTTCAGGTTGGGTTTGATAAAAAGAAAAAAATTAATAAACCTTTGGCAGGTCATTTAAAAAATTTAGGGAATTTTAGATGGTTAAGAGAATTTCGTTTAGATAAAAAAGAATTACCCAAAGAAATTGCTTATAAAGTTGGAGATGAGATAAAAGTTGATATTTTTGAGGTGGGGGAAAAAGTTAAAGTAGCCGGTTTAACAAAAGGAAAAGGTTTTCAAGGGGTGGTTAAAAGATATAATTTTAGAGGTAATTCTACCAGTCATGGAACAAAACATACAGTAAGGGCTCCCGGTTCTATAGGTGCTACTACTCCTCAGCGGGTCCCCAAAGGCAGAAGAATGGCAGGCAGAATGGGGGGAGAAAGGTTTACGATAAAAAACTTGGAAATAGTTAAAATTGACCCGGAAAATAATCTTTTATATATAAAAGGCTCGGCGCCGGGAAGAAGGGGAACCTTAATTGAGATTTTTAATTAAATTTATGAAAGCCGATGTTTATAATAAAGAAGGTCAGGTGATAGAACAGATTGAATTGCCTCTTGATATATTCAAGACCGATTTTAACCCTGATTTAGTCCATCAGGTTTTAAGAGTGCTTTTATCAAGAAGGCGTTTGGCTTTGGCTTTTGCCAAAGGCAGATCTGAAGTTAGGGGAGGAGGGAAAAAACCTTGGCGACAGAAAGGCACAGGCAGGGCTCGCCATGGTTCCATTCGTTCACCCCTTTGGAAAGGAGGCGGAGTTACTTTTGGCCCTCGTTTAAAAGAAGAAAATTTTAAAAAGAGAATAAATAAAAAAATGAGAAAGGCGGCAATTAAAATGGTTCTTTCTCAAAAAATAAAGGATAAAGAAATTAAAATTTTTGATAGCCTTGAAGTCAAAGAGAAGAAAACAAAAATGATGGATAAAATTTTAAAAAATATTTTGGAGACAAAAAATAAAAAACAGTGCCGGGCTTTGGTTCTTTTAGGTCCAAAACAGGCGGAAATAAAAAGAATTTTGAAGAATATTCCGTATCTCAACATTCAAACTGTCTCCAGCTTAGATCTGCTTGATTTGCTTAACAATAAATATTTAGTTTTTGAAAAAAACACTCTGCCTTTATTAATAGAAAATTTAACTAAATAACCTATGGCCGTTTTGGATTTTTTTAAAAAAAAGACCGGTGAAGTCAAAGAAAAGGATGGGATAGCAAAAGAGAAAGCCGAATTGGAAGAGAAAAAATCAGAAAATCTTTTAGAAAAAAAAGAAACGAAAAAAAAAGAAAAAACCGGAGAATTAAGAAGAGAAGAGAAAAAGAAATTTCCGAAAGGTAGAAATGGTTTAAGGACGTTTCTCATTATAAAACCTCGTCTCAGCGAGAAGACAACTTTCTTGGAGGCGAAGGGCCATTATGTTTTTGATGTTTTATCCCAAGCCAATAAAACAGAGATAAAAAAAGAGATTGAAAATATTTATAACGTAAAAGTAGAAAAAGTAAATATTATTAATCTGCCGGGAAAGAAAAGAAAATGGAGAAATAAAATTAGCCAATTTGGCAAGAGGAAAAAAGCCGAAGTAATTTTAAAACAAGGCTATAAGATTGAGACAGGGGTTTAATTAAAACCATTATGAAACAATACAGACCTACATCGCCAGCAAGAAGGCATTATACGATTTCCGACCACTCCGCTTTAACCGCAAGCGAACCTTTTAAAAAACTTGTTTTTTTCAATAAAAGGAGAGTGGGTAGATCTAAAGGCAGAATTACCAGTCGTCATCGGGGCGGAGGCAATAAAAAACTTTATCGGGAGATATTTTTTGGTCAAGAAAAGAAGGGTATTCTTGGTAAAGTAAAGACCATTGAATATGACCCTTATCGTTCAGCTTTTATTTCCCTTGTCTCTTATCAAGACGGCAGTTGGGGGTATATTTTAGCGCCTCTCAATTTAAAAACAGGAGAAGAAATTATCTGCGAAGAAAAAACTGCTTTAAAAGACGGCAATAGATTGATGTTAAAAAACATTCCTGTGGGTTATTTTGTCCATAATATTGAAGTGAAAACTGGCATGGGCGGAAAATTGACAAAATCAGCTGGCGCCGCAGCCCAGATTATTGCCCAAGATGGAGAATATACTTTTTTAAAAATGCCTTCTTCGGAAGTAAGAAAAATAAAAAATATCTGTTATGCTTCTTTGGGCCAGCTTTCCAATGTTGAGCATAGAATGGAAAGCACCGGGAAAGCAGGCAGGAATCGTCATATAGGAAAAAGGCCTAAAGTCAGGGGGACGGCAATGAATCCCGTAGATCATCCCTACGGCGGAGGCGAAGGTCGTACCAAGAGAGGGACAAAAAGACCGAAGAATATTTTCGGTAAAGTTACCGGGGGAAAGAAAACCAGAAAGAAAGCAAAGTATTCAAATAAATTTATTGTTCAAAGAAGAAAAACCGCTAAACATTAAAAATTTAAAATTAATCTTTAAATATGTCGCGTTCACTTAAAAAAGGTCCTTATGTTAACAAAAAATTAATGGAAAAGATATCAAGAATGAAAGCAGGGGACAAAAATCCGATTAAAATCTGGGATAGAAGTTCTGTAATTACGCCAGAAATGATTGGTTATGTTTTTGCTGTTTATAACGGAAAAGATTTTATTAAAGTGGAGGCGAGGGAGGAAATGGTTGGCCATCGGCTCGGAGAATTTTCCCCAACCCGTAAATTTATAAGACACGGCGGGAAAATGCAGAGAGAATTAGAAGCAAAATCCAAAACGGAAGAAAAGGAAGGCCCAGTCATTGCCAAAGTGAAAGCCTGATTAATAAAATTAGAAAGAAAATAAAAAAGAGAGTAAAATATGGAAGTAAAAGCTTCGTTAAAATATTTAAGAATAAGCCCGAGAAAAGTAAGGTTAGTGGCTAATTTGATTAAAGGCTTGACCGTAGAAGAAGCGGAGGCGCAGTTATTTTATAATTCCAAAAGAAGCAGTAAAGATATTTTAAAGCTTTTAAGGTCGGCTGTGGCAAATGCTGAACATAATTTTCATTTAGAGAAAAAAAATCTTTACATTTCTTCCATTAGAGTCAACGGAGGGCCAACTTTAAAAAGATGGAGCCCCAGAGCCAGAGGATCGGCTTATACTATTAAAAAAAGGTCTTCCCATATTTTACTTGCTCTAAAAGATTTATCAGAAAAAAATCTTAAAAAAACAACTAAATTAAAGAGAGAGAAAGCCAATTCTTCTAAAATTAGGGCGGGAAAAGTTTTGAAAAAAGGCGATAAAATCAAAATAGATAAAAACAAAAATTAAAAGATTTTTTTGTTATGGCTCAGAAAATTCATCCAATTTCTTACAGATTAGGTTTTAATAAGGACTGGGAGTCCCGGTGGTTTAACTTAAAAGAAATGTCTAAGTTTTTGGAAGAAGACCATAAAATTAGAAAATTTATTTTTCAGAAAGCTAAGGATTGCCGGATAGAAAAAATTGATATAGAAAGAAAAGCTAAAGATATAAAAATTATTATAAAAACCGCTCGGCCGGGAATGTTAATTGGTCGGCAAGGTCAGGGTGTTGAAAGCTTGCAGAAGGGATTGGCCAAAGTTTTAAAAACAGATTTAAATATAAATCTTACAGTAGAAGAAGTTAAGCATCCGGAAACTTCCGCTTTGATAGTTGCTCAAAATATAGCCGAAGACATAGAAAGAAGAATCCCTTTTAGAAGAGTTTTAAAACAGAATCTTTCTAAAATAATGCAGCATAAAGAAGTAAAAGGGGCAAAAATTATAGTTTCTGGTCGATTAGATGGAGCGGAGATTAGCCGCAGTGAATGGTTAATGGAAGGAAAATTGCCTCTCTCTACCTTAAGAGCTGATATTGATTACGGTTTTTATGAAGCTCATTGCACCTACGGAAAAATAGGAATAAAGGTTTGGATTTATAAAGGCGAAAAAATGCCGGAAAAGAAATAAAATGACGATAATTTAAGAAGAATTAGTTAAGTTGAAGATAAAATATGTTATTACCGAAGAAAGTAAAACACAGAAAAATGCAAAAAGGACGAAAGAGAAATCGTCAACTGGAGACCAGGGGAGTGGCTCTTTCTTTTGGCAGTTTTGGCTTGAAAGCCCTTGAAGAAGCTTGGTTAACTTCCCAACAAATAGAATCTGCCCGGCGGGCGATAGCTTTTTATTTACAGAAAGAAGGAAAGGTTTGGTTAAGAATATTTCCCGATAAGCCCATTACCAAAAAACCTCCAGAAGTGACTATGGGAGGGGGAAAAGGAGCGGTAGAATATTATGTCTTTCCAGTCAGGCCGGGAAGAATAATTTTTGAGATGGATGGCGTTTCTGAAGCCAAAGCCAGAGAAGCTTTCAGATTGGCTTCCTCTAAATTACCGATAAAAACCTCTTTTATTAAAGAATAATTTTGTCAGGGAAAGCAGGGGATTGAAATTATGAAAAATAAAGAATTAAAATTAAAAACAAAAGAAGAGCTAAACCTTCTTCTAGCCGAGGACAGAAAAAAATTGAGAGATTTAAAAGTTAATTTATCTAAAGGCAAGGTTAAGAATGTTTTAAGCATCAGGATGTTAAAGAAAGAAATCGCCAGAATTTTAACTATTTTAAATTTTAAAGCCGGAGAAGAAAAAAAATAATATAATTATAATTTTTAATATTTTTAATAATGGAGAGCCGGAAAAAAACAAAAAAACAAAAAAGAAAACTAAGGGGCATTGTTGTTTCCGATAAGATGGATAAAACTGCCGTGGTGAAAATTGAGAGATTAAAACTTTATCCAAAATATAGAAAATCTTATTGGGTTTCCAGAAAGTTTAAAGCTCATAATGAAAATAACCAGTATAAGGCAGGGGACAAAGTTATAATTGAAGAAACCAGACCTTTATCTAAAGAAAAAAGGTGGAGAATAGTTGGCCGATATTAAATTTATTCTAAGGTTTATTTTAAGGTTTAAAGAAGAAATATGATTCAACCGAGAACAATTTTAAAAGTCGTTGATAATAGCGGAGCTAAAATAGTCAGATGCTTTAAAGTTTTAGGAGGGTCAAGAAAAAGATACGCCCGGATCGGCGACCTGATTGTGGCTTCTGTTCAGATAGCTGAGCCGAGAAGAGAAGTAAAAAAGAAGGCAGTGGTGAAAGCAATTATTGTCCGCCAAAGAAAACCTTTTAGAAGAAAAGATGGCAGTTATATCATTTTTGACGAAAATGCGGTAGTTCTTGTAAATGACAAGAAAGAACCTTTAGGCAATAGAATTTTTGGTCCTTTGCCCAAAGAAATAAAAGAGAAAGGCTACCAGAAAGTTGCCGCTTTAGCTTCTGAATTAATTTAAAACAGGAAATTTAGAAAAATTCATTAAAAGAGTATGAATATAAAAAAAGGCGACTTAGTTTTAATAAGAAAAGGAAAAGACAGAGGAAAAACTGGAAAAATAATAAAAGCTTTTCCAAAAGAGCACAAAGTTTTAATTGATGGTCTTAATTTGGTTAAGAAAACCAAGAAACCAAGAAAAGAAGGAGAAAAGGGTGAGATAATTTCTGTTGCTCAGCCGATTCCCAGGGCTAATGTTGCTTTAATTTGTCCCTCATGCAAGAAGCCGACAAAAATTAATTACAGAATAGAGGAAGAGAAAAAATTTAGAATTTGCAAAAAGTGCGGTTTAAAAATTCCTTAATTTTTTAGAAAATTTTATGAGTATCAGCTATAAAAAAGAAGAATGGTTAAAAAAAATGAAGGCAGAGATGCGGGAATATTCTGGCATTAAAAATGATTTTGCTTTGCCGAAGATTACCAAAGTAGTGATAAACACCGGGATTGGCCGGTTAGTCGTTGCTTCAAAAAATAGCCAGGAATTGATAGAAAAAATTTCCAAAGAATTGGCTCTTATTACAGGTCAAAAACCTTCCTTTCGGACTGCCAAAAAATCAATCTCCAGTTTTAAGACAAGAGAGGGAATGACGATTGGTTTAAAAATCACTTTGCGGGGAAAAAGAATGGAAGATTTTATTTTTAAGTTCATTAATTTGGTTTTACCCCGAATAAGAGATTTTTGGGGAATTCCTTTGACTCACATTGACGAAAAAGGAAATTTAAATTATGGTATAAAAGAACATAACGTTTTTCTTGAATCCAATAAAGAACAAAATATTCCGCCTTTCGGTTTAGAAGTTTCTTTTTCAGTTAAAGCTAAAAACAGAGAACAGGCGATAAAACTTTATCAGGCTTGGGGATTTCCTCTCCGGCAAGAAGATGAAAAATAAATGATTAAAATTAATAGAAAAATACCTTATTTTAATTTTTTGAATTTGAAATTATGGCAAAAAAATCAGTTATAGCAAGAGCTCAAAAAAAACCAAAATATTCAACCAGAATAGTCCGTCGTTGCTGGCGTTGCGGCAGGAAAAGAGGTTATATCAGGGATTTTGGTGTTTGTCGAATTTGCTTGAGAGAATTAGCGGCTGAGGGAAAGATTCCCGGTTTAAGAAAAGCTAGTTGGTAAAGGGCTTTGTCTGAATTTCCAAGTTGAAGGCGCAGGAAATTTAACAATAAAATCTTTACCCCGCCCCGTTCAAAAATTTTAACAACATTAGCATATGCTCACCGATTCTATCAGTGATATGATTACTCGCATAAGGAACGCTCAAATGGTTAAAAAAGAAACCGTTCTTTTCCCTTATTCAAAAATTAAATGGGAAATTTTAAAAGTTTTGAAAGAAAAAGGTTATTTTGAAGAAGTTTTAAAAATTAAAAAAAAGAACAAAAATTATATAGAAGTAAAAATTAAGTACGAAAAGAATGGCAAACCTAAAATTAATGAAATAAAAAGGGTTTCCAAACCTTCGCAAAGAATTTATCTCCCTGCTTCCCGTCTTTGGCCGGTAAAAAAAGGTTTTGGAATCAGGGTGTTGTCTACACCGCAAGGCATTGTTTCTGACAGAGAAGCAAAAAAAATGAATGTTGGCGGTGAAGTGATATTGGAAATTTGGTAAACAAAAAGTATAATTAAAAAGATTATGTCTCGCCTAGGCAAAAAAGCAATAATTATTCCTCCCTCAATAGAACTTCATTTGGAAGACGATTTTATTAAAGTGAAGGGCCCAAAAGGTGAAGAATCTTTTGAACTCCCCGACAATTTTAAAGTGGAATTTAAGGATGGTTTGTTGTCGGTGGTTCCGATAAAAAAAACAAAAAATATTTCAGTCCTTTGGGGAACGGTAAGGGCATTAATTAATAATATAATTCAGGGTGTGGATAAAGGATTTGAAAGAAAATTGGAGATAAAGGGGGTAGGTTATCGGGCAGATGTAGAGGCAAAAAATTTGGTTTTGAAGTTGGGTTACAGCCACCCAGTGATTATTCCAATCCCGGAAGGGATAGAGGTAAAGGTAGAAAAGAATATCATTTCTGTTTATGGAATTAACAAAGAAAAAGTTGGCCAATTTGCCGCTATCATCAAATCCAAAAAACCAGTGGAACCTTATAAAGGCAGAGGCATTCATTATGTAGGCGAAGAAATCAGGAGAAAAGAAGGCAAGAAGGTTGCCGGAGCGACAGCTGGTTAATGGTTAAAGAGAAGTTAATTTATTTTATAAAATGAAAAAGGAAGATAAAAAAACAAAAAGAGAAAGAAGACATAGAAGGATAAGAAAGAAAATCTTTGGCACAAAGGTAAGGCCAAGGTTTTTAGTTTTTAAATCCAATCTTCATATTTATGCTCAGCTTATTAATGACGAAGAAGAAAAAACTTTGTTATCTTGTTCTGATTTGGAAATAAAAAACGAAAGAAAAGAAGGGAAAACGGAAGTGGCAAAAAAAATTGGGCAGCTTTTTGCCCAGAAAGCCAAAGAGAAAGGCATTAATCAGGTGGTTTTTGACCGGGGAGGGTTTAGATATATGGGAAGAGTCAAAAGTTTAGCAGAAGGTGCCAGAGAAGAAGGGCTTATTTTCTAATCAATTTTTATATATAAAAAATAACTATGGCGACGAAAAGAGAAAATTCTCAATATAACAACAAAGATAAAGGGTTTGAAGAAGTCCTTTTGGATATTGCCCGGGTAACCCGGGTAGTGGCTGGCGGTAAACGGCTTAGCTTTAGGGCAACGGTTGCTATTGGCGACAAAGACAAGCATCAGGTTGGCATTGGAATAGCTAAAGGCAAAGATGTTGCTCAAGCGATTCAAAAAGCGACTAATGATGCCAAAAAAAAATTAATTTCAATAGTGGTGGAAAATGAAACTATTCCTTATGAAGTAAAGGCGAAATACAAAGCAGCTTTTGTTATTTTAAAACCAGCCCAGAAAGGAAAAGGCATTATTGCCGGCGGAGCGATAAGGGCTATTTTGAGGTTAGCCAATATTTCTAATGTAAGCGCCAAAATGCTGGGCCATTCCAATAACGCTATTAATAACGCCAAAGCCACAATTATTGCCTTATCAAAACTTAAAGCAAAATAATTTTGGCAATAGAATTTGAAAAGTTAGCTTTGATAAAATAAAATTTATGCAGATAAATCAAATTAAGCCAAAAAATAAACTTCAAAAGAAAAAAAGAATTGGCCGGGGAGGGAAAAGAGGAACTTATTCTGGCAGGGGCCAAAAAGGTCAAAAATCCCGGGCAGGGGCGAAAATTAAATCTCAGGTGAGGGAGGCGATATCAAAGTTTCCTAAAAAAAGAGGCGTTCATTTTGTAGTTTTTAAAAAATTATGCCGGGAGGTCCAATTAAAAGACATAGTTAAAGCTTTTCCCAAAGGCGGGAATATTAATCCCAAGACCTTAAAAAAAGCCGGTTTAATAAGCAAAACCAAGGACCAAGGCAAGAAAATAAAAATTTTAGGAACAATTCCTTTGTCCTCGCCTTATATAATAAAAAATTGTCTTCTTACCCAAAAAGCAAGCAAAGCGATTATTGAAGCAGGAGGTAAAATTGAAAGTTAAAAAAATAGCAAAATAAATTATGTTTAAAAACCTTGTTTCTTTATTAAAAGTTCCTGATTTAAGAAGAAAACTTCTTATAGTTTTTTTTCTTTTATTTGTTTTTCGGGTTTTAGCCACCATTCCTTTGCCGAATGTCAATAAAGATCAATTAAAGATTTTTTTAACTGGCAACCAATTCTTCGGGCTGTTTAATGTTTTTACCGGTGGAGCTTTTGATAATATCTCTTTAGGGTTGCTTGGCATTGGTCCCTACATTACTTCTTCCATTATTTTTCAACTTTTAACCTTAGTTTTTCCAAGTTTAAAAGAAATGGTTAGAGAAGGAACCGATAAAGAAAGAGCCAAGTTTGAGCAATATCAAAGATTGTTGGCAGCTCCTTTAGCCCTCCTTCAGGGATTTGGTTTTTTAAACACCTTAAGAAGCCAAGGAGTAATTATTTTTAATTCCCCTTTTGATTTTATAAGAAGCCTTATTATTGTTATGGCTTCTTCAATGTTTATAATGTGGTTGGCTGAATTAATTACCGAACAAAAATTAGGGAACGGCGCCTCAATGATAATTTTTGCCGGGATTGTAATAAATTTTCCCAGAGAGATTTTTCAAACTATTATTACCGCTACTCCAGAGATGATTCCCAGTATAGTTCTTTTCTTTATTTTAGGCCTTTTAATTATTGTGGGAGTGGTTTTTATTTCCCGGGGAGAAAGAAGGATTCCGGTGAGTTATGCCAAACAGGTAAGGGGAACGAAAATTTACGGCGGGGCATCTACTTATCTACCCTTAAGAATAAATCAAGCCGGAGTTATTCCAATAATTTTTGCCCTTTCCATAATGTCTTTTCCGCAAATGATAAGCCAGTTTATGTCGGCTTCTAAAAATATTTATCTTTTAAAAATTGCTTTAATATTAAAAAATTTTAGGCAGGAATCTTTAATTTATCTTTTGCTTTATTTTCTTTTGGTTATAGTTTTCACTTTTTTTTATACAATGATTACTTTTGAACCGCAAAGCATTTCTGATAATTTGCAAAAAAGAGGAGGATTTATTCCCGGCTACCGGCCCGGTAAGGTTACTAGCCAGTATTTATCTAATGTTAGCCAAAAAATCACTATTTTTGGAGCAATCTTTTTAGGGATAATCGCCCTTTTGCCTATTTTAATGCAAAAGTTTACCGGCATAACAACTTTTGCCATTGGAGGAACATCTTTATTGATTATGGTTGAAGTGGCGATTGAAATAATGAATAATATAGAATCTCAATTAATAATGCGCGAATATGAAATCTCTTAATGTTGTTTTTTTGGGTCAGGCAGGATCCGGTAAAGGCACTCAAGCGGCTATTCTAAAGAAAATTTTTTCTCTCTGGGAAATAGACACGGGAACCGTCCTAAGGGAATTGGTTAAAAAACCGGATTATTTTGGGGAAAAAATAGAAAAAGTAATGGCTCAAGGGAAATTAGTTCCTTTATGGTTAGCGGTTTATTGCTGGTTGGATTTGTTAATGAACGTCCCCGAAGATAAGGGCATAATTTTAGAAGGCAGTCCCCGACAGCTCGAAGAGGCTAAAATTTTGGAAGAAGTTTTAAACTGGTTTGGCAGAAAAAATTTTAGAGCGATTTATTTAAAGATTTCTGATAAAGAGGTTTTAAAGAGATTATTGGCGCGTCGGCTTTGCTCTCAATGCAAGAAAGAATATTCTTTAATTTTAACTCCGGGACTAACTCAATGTTCTATTTGCGGCGGCAAACTGATAAAACGAGCCGATGATAATCCTAAAGCCATTAAAAACCGGATAGAATTTTTTAAAAAAAATACTTTACCCGTAATTAATTACTTTAGAAAAAAGAAAATTTTGATTGAAGTTGACGGAGAAAGACCAATAGAAGAAATTTCAAAAGAAATCATCAAAAAAATAAAAAAAGATAAAAAAGGAAAATAAGTTGTGGTTACCATAAAGAACGCTGAAGAAATCAAAATTTTAAAAATTAGCGGGAAAAAATTAGCTTTGGTAATGAAAGCGCTTATAAAAGAAGCCAAACCGGGTATCACCGCTGAAGACCTCGATAAGTTAGCCAATAAACTCATTTTAAATTATGGAGGCAAGCCCTCCTTTTTAAATTACAAACCAGATTTTTCTTTTAGGCCTTTTCCTAAAACGCTTTGCGTATCTTTAAATGAAGTAATTGTTCACGGTGTTCCTTCCAAAGAGATGATGCTTAAAAAAAACGATATGGTTTCTTTGGACTTAGGAATGGAATACCAAGGTTTATTTACTGATATGGCAGCAACTTTTTATCTTGGTTCCCCGCCGCCTCTTTACAAAAAAATGATTCAAACCACTAAAAAAGCCTTGCTTTTAGCAGCTGAGAAAGCTAAAGAAGGAAATACCTTAGGCGACATCGGTTATGTTATAGAAAGTTGCGCCAAGAAGAATGGTTTTGCGGTAATAAAAGATTTGGTTGGACACGGCGTAGGTTACGCTCCTCATGAAGATCCTATAGTTTCTAATTGTGGCAAGCCCGGTTCCGGCTTAGAACTAAAAGCAGGGATGGTTTTGGCTATTGAACCAATGCTTACAATTTTAAACGGCGCCATCAAGGAAAACAGCGACGCTAGTTTTTCAACCCTTAACGGCAAAGTTTCCTGCCATTTTGAGCATACAGTAGTAGTTGGCAAATCCAAGGGAATAATTGTTACTTCCTGATTGCGCCGCTAAAATTAAAAACTTTTAAAATGGCTAAACAATAATGGAAGAATTATGGATTTTTTTGCTTTCAGCTTTGCCTTTGTTAGAGCTGAGAGGAGCAATTCCTGTGGCTATCGGCGTTTTTAAATTTTCCTATTTAAAAGCATTTTTTATTAGCTTTTTGGGCAATATCATTATTATCATTCCGCTTATTTGGTTTTTAGAAAATCTTTCCGGCTATTTAATAAAGAAATCTAAAATGGCAGAAAGATTTTTTGCTTGGTTATTTGATAAAACCAGAAAAAAAATCAAAGGGGGTTTTTTAAAATGGGGGAAATGGGTTTTGGTAATCTTTGTTGCCATTCCTTTACCTTTCACCGGCGCTTGGAGCGGATCCATAGCGGCTTTCCTTTTTGGCCTTGATAAAAAGACGGCTTTTTGGCTAATAAGTTTGGGAGTTTTTTTGGCGGGGATGATTGTTACCGGAGTTTCTTTTTTGGGAATAAATTTTCTAAAATAATTTTTTTTGTTGGAAATCATTGGAAAATTTGAGATCTAAGAGAATTTTTTATATAATAAGGAATAAGCGGAAAATTTTTTTAGCCAAGGGTTATGAAAAAAAAACTGATTTATTTTAATTTTAAAACATCTTTGACTTCTTCTTCTGAAGCGGAAAAAATTTTTAAAGTTTATCATCAAGAATCCAGCTTTTTTAAAAACCAAAAACCAAAGAATTTAGAAATTGTTTTAGCGCCTCCTTTTTTATTTTTACCTTTGGCTGTTGAGCAATTAAAGGATAAATATATTTTTGGCAGTCAAGACGTTTTTTGGTTTAACCGCCGTCCGGTTACCGGAGAAATTTCGCCGACAATGTTAAAATCTTTTGGGGTAAAATATTCTTTAGTCGGGCATTCGGAGAGAAGGAAGCATTTGAAAGAAGATAATGAAATAATAAACAAAAAAATCAGAGCTTGTCTGGAAAATGAAATTGTTCCTGTTTTATGCGTCGGCGAGGAAAAGAAAGAAGGAAAAGAAGGGATAAATTCTTTCAGCAGGAAAAAAACGCTTTTTAACCAGCTAAATTACGCCTTACGGGGCATTCAAATAAAGGATTCATCAAATTTAATAATTGCCTATGAGCCGATTTGGGCAATTGGCAGCGGTCAAGCTGAAAACATTAAAGAAGCAGAAAAAACTATTGCTTTAATTCGTTTTTGGCTTTGCCGACGTTTTTCTGAAAAAATCGCTAATGATTTTTTAATTCTTTACGGCGGCTCGGTTAGTTCTTCAAACATTAAAGAGTTCCTTTTTAACCAAGGCATTGACGGCGTATTAATTGGTTCAGCAAGCAGTAAGAAACGGGAAGTAGAAAAAATTTTTGAAAAAATAAACACGTTTGATTGTATTTTTTAAAGAAAAATACAAATAAAGAATCTTTGATTCTAATTTTTTTCAGAAAATTAGAAATAAACAACGTTTGATTTCAATTTTTTTCAGAAAATTGAAAATAAACAAGTTTGATTGTATTTTTTAAAGAAAAATACAAATAAACAAATAAAAAATTAAAAAACAAAAAATATGGATAAAGAAACAAAAAACTTTTTATTCAAAACCATAACGGTTTTTCTGATAGTGGTTACTGTTGGAATTTTCAGTTGGTCTTATTTTGTTTATCGTCAAGCCCAGAATATTGTTAGTCCCGAGAGAACTATTTCTTTTTCTGCCGAAGGCAAGGTTTTGGTAAAGTCGGATATTGCCACAATAAATTTTTCCGTGGTTACCCAAGGCGAAAAAGCTGAATTAGTTCAAAAAGAGAACAATGAAAAAATGAAAACAGCTCTTGATTTCGTTAAAAGTCAGGGAATAAAAGACGAGGACATCAAAACCGTTCAATACAGCCTTAGTCCTCAATATGATTATACTTGGTGCCAAAAAGAAAAAACTCATTATATTTCCTGTCCGCCGAAAATTATTGGCTATCTGTTTAATCAAAGCGTGGAAGTTAAAATAAGAAATTTTGATAAAATTAGCGATATAGTTGGAGGTTTAACCAAATCTGGAATTAATGACATTTCCCAAGTCTCTTTTGAAATAGAAGACCTTGAAGAATATAAAAATCAAGCAAGGATAGAAGCTATAAAGAAAATAGAAAAGCGGGCTAAGTTGTTTTCTCAATCAACCTCTATAAAATTAGGAAGAATTTTAGATATCTCAGAAAGTAGCAATAATTACCCTCTTTACCGTCAGGAAATGAAAACCCCTGATTCTCGAGAAGTAGTCTCATCTACGGCTCCTGCGCCCATTGAAGCCGGGACAGAGGAAATAGCTATTAGTTTAACGGTAAAATACGAATTAAAATAATTAAACGATTAAAATAAATGAGTTTTAAATCCCTGAGGGAAGCTGATTTATATCAAAAAAGCGTTTTGGTAAGGGTTGATTTTAATGTGCCGGTTGATGAAAAAGGAGAAATAAGCGAAGATTTTAAAATAAGAAAGACTTTGCCTTTGATTCAATATTTAAAAGATAAAAAAATAAAGAGGCTAATTCTTATTTCTCATTTTGGTCAGCCAAAGAGTTCCCGACAAAAGAAAAAATTTAGCTTGAAGCCGATAGCCGGAATTTTGGGGAAAATCTTGAAAGAAAAAATTTATTTTTTCCCCGAGCCCATAGGCGACAAACTGGAAAAAAAAATAAAAAAATTGGAGAAAGGAGAAATTTGTTTGCTGGAGAATATTCGTTATTATAGAGGAGAAGAAAAAAATGACAGCAGCTTTGCCAAAAAAATATCTCAGCTCGGCGACCTTTATATCAACGAAGCTTTTTCGGTTTCCCACAGGAAAAGCGCTTCTTTAGTTGCCCTTACTAGATATTTGCCTTCTTACCCGGGATTTTTATTTGAAGAAGAAATAAAAAACTTAAACCGGTTGTTAAAAAACCCCAAAGCTCCTTTAGTGGTTATCATGGGAGGGGCAAAGGTAAAAGATAAACTGCCCCTTCTAAAAAAATTTTTGCTTATCAGTGATTATGTTTTAGTTGGCGGAGTTATAGCCAACACTATTTTAAAAGCGTGGGATTTTGAGATTGGAAAATCGGTATACGAAAAAGAAAGCGTCTCTTTGGCAAAAAAAATTGGTTCTCAAAAAGCGGAATTAATCTTACCGGGTGATTTTAAAGTGTTAAAAGGGAAAATTGTTAAAACGAAAGAGTTGGGCAACTTGGGAAGGCAAGATATAATTTTTGATATTGGGGAAAATACCATTAATTATTACGAAAAAATTATCCTTAAAGCAAAAACAATTTTTTGGAACGGACCAATGGGAAAAATAGAAAATAAAAATTTTTCCCAAGGGACAGAAAGGATAATAAAAGCTATTTTAAAAAATAAAAAAGCTTTTACGGTTATTGGCGGAGGCGAAACTTTGGTTAGTTTTAAAGGCCGTTTCTTGGAAAGTTCTCATTTGTTTTTTTCTACTGGCGGCGGGGCTGCTTTGTCGTATTTAGCTGGCAAATCTTTACCCGGGATTTCAGCCCTTAATAAATAATATCTTAAAAATTTGTGGTTTCTACTTTGATTTTTTATCATAAAAATTGTTTAGATGGCTTTGGGTCGGCTTGGGTTGCTTGGAAAAAATTTAAGGACCAAGCCGAATATTTTGGCATTAATTACCAGAAAGGTATTCCTAAAGGCATAAAAGATAAAGATATTTATTTTCTTGATTATTCCGTAAGAAGAGACGATTACGAAGACTTAAAGAGAAACAACAGGTCAATTACTGTTTTAGATCATCATTTAAGCGTCTTAAAAGATGTGAAATTTATGAGTCAAGAGGGGATAAAAAATGTTATTGATATCAATCATTCTGGCGCTGTTTTGTCTTGGCAGTATTTTTTTCCTAAAGAAAAAATCCCGTCCCTCCTTCTTTTTATAGAAGATTTTGACCTTTGGAGATTCAAACGACCTTTTACCAAAGCTTTGGTTGCTTATCTGGAGTTAAAAAACTTTGATTTTAAAGAATGGGACAGATTGGCAAAAGATATGGAGGACAAAAAAAAATTAAAAGTTTTTATCAAAGAAGGGCAAATCATTTTGGCTCATAAGGAAAAAGTAATAAAAGACCTTGCGGAGAAAGCCAAGAAAATAATTTTTGAAGGTAAAGAAATTTTAGCAGTCAATTCGCCGGTTTTTATTTCCGAAATAGGCAATGCTTTGGTAAAAAAATTTCCTCCTTTTTCTTTAGTTTGGTTTGAGAATGGAAAATTTATCAAAATATCTTTAAGGTCTGACGGTAAATTTAATGTGGCTGAAATAGCTGAAAAATACGGAGGCGGAGGCCACCGGGCGGCAGCTGGCTTTTATTTAAAAAAAGGCAGCTCTTTGCCTTGGCAGGAGAAATTAGCTCAATAAAATCTCAAACAATAAAATAACTTTCTAAAATGATAAGAGAAACTTTGAAAGAAAAAAAAGGAGAAAAAGATAAGTTCTATATTTTTACCGACGGCGGATCAAGAGGCAATCCCGGCCCGTCCGCTATAGGTGTTATTATCGGTAGCAAGCAATATTCCGAATTTATCGGAGAAAAAACAAATAATATGGCCGAGTATCAGGCAATTATTTTTGCCTTAAAAAAAGCTAAACACTTATTGGGAAAAGAAAAAATAAAAAATACCGAAATAATTGTTAACTTAGATTCTGAATTGGTAGTCAATCAACTTAATGGGAAATATAAAATCTTAGAGCCCGAGCTTCAACCGCTTTTTATGGAAATCTGGAATTTGAAATTTGATTTTCCTTTTATTAAGTTTTGTTATATCCCAAGAGAAAAAAATAAAGCGGCAGATTTTTTAGTGAATGAAGCTTTGGATCGGGAAACAAAAAACAAGGCCTTAAATCTTTTTTAATTTTTAATTTTTTATTGCCATCTATTATTTATTAAAAAACCCCTGCCTTTAAGGCAGGGGTTTTTATCAAAGAATTGAACTTATAAGCCGAATTCTGTACTAAGAAATTTTTCTTAGCGACAGCTATTTATCTTTTCCCTGCGCCGAAAATTAATTTCTGGCGCAGCCGGATTTTTCGGTTTAGTTGCCTAAAGGATTAAGCGGCCACTCCCCCCACTTGAAAATTGCCATCGCCTCCGGCGTAAAATTGTTTTAGACGCCGGCAACTTTCAAGTGGGGGGCTCGAACCTTGCGCCCAACAAGGATTTAGCCGTTTCACCCCCGACGTTGCCGTCGGAGCTCATCCCGCCCTTTTGATTTTATCAAAAGGGCGGGATGCTTTGTTCCTTTCAGAACAGAGCGTCTCTGTTCGCACCTCTATCCCGCCCTTTTTACTCTCTTAATTGTTTAAAGACCGATAAAGGAGTAAACCTATTTTGGAGTTGCCTCTGATAATAGGATAGGAAAAGGCGGGACGATGGCTTTTAACCATTGTTTTTGCCGATTTTGTTAAACCTCTTAGGTTCAGCTAAAAATTGGCAGGCGTTCGGACTTTCCTCTTCTTAAATTAAATTTTTAAAGAAGCAGCTGTCCAGTTCAATTCTGGTTATAATTATAGCATAAATATATTGATAAGTCAAAAAGAAAAAGCAAAAGAGAAGAGAAGAAATGAGGTCAAACAATCTTTTGCTTAATTAAAGCAACTATAGTAAAATACAAAAATACAAAAAAAATACCAATAAGGAAAGGCTAAAAAAGAAATCAATGACCGAAGCAAAAAAACCAAAAAAAGCCTTATTTTTAAAGTTGCTTTTACGGGGAGGAGTTATTTTTTTAATAGGAGGGAGTTTGGGGATATTTTTTTTAATTAATCAGTCTCGGGGTAATATTAAAAATTCAATTAATTTTTTAGAAAGTTTTCAATTTTCAAAAATTGAATTTCAGAGAAACCTTCAAGATTTTAAAACCGATTGGCAAAAATGGCAGAAAGATGTTCAGATTCTTTTAGCCAAACAATCTTTAGGAGCAAGAATCAAGTATTTATATTTTTTGCCTCAATTTAAAAAAGAGTCAGAATTAAAGAGCAATTTATTGACTATTATTAAAAGCGGCGAGCAAATAGCCGATGGCTCGGTTTTTAAAATGATGCTTAATCAGGAGGAAACTTTGTCTTTCTGGGAGAATTTTAAAAAAAGCTTAGCTTATTTTGACCGCTATGGAATAAATTATTTTAAGGATTGGCATTATCATTTAGATAATTGGTTGTCATTCTTTGGCGTTAAGCAAAATAAAAATTACCTGGTAGTTTTTCAAGATCCTTCTCTTCCCAGGCCCTCGGGCGGCTTAATAGAAGCTTATGCGATTCTGTCTTTAAACCAAGGCAAGATTAGTTTAGAAGGCGGCAGTATTTTAGATTTAAAAGATGCCTTTTTGGAAAACATTGTTCCGCCTTTGCCTTTGCAAACTATCAGCAACAAATGGTTTTTTCATGACGTTAACTGGTTTTTTGATTTTCCTCTTACCGCCCAGAAGACGATGGCTTTTTATTCCGCTACCGGGGAAAAGGAAAAATTGTCTGGAGTTATTTTTGTTAATCTTGATTTTTTGAGAGAAATAATTAAAATCACAGGACCAATAGAAGTAAAAGAATATAATCTTATCCTTGATGAAAATAATTTTCTGTCTCTTTTTGTCCAAAAAACCAGAGAAAGTTTTAAACAAGTTTCAGTCACCCCTTCTCAGGAATTTTTTGTTTTTTTCTTAAAAGCCTTAGAGGAAAAAATGAAAACTTTGCCGGCTTCTGCTTTACAACCTTTTCCAGCAATTGTAATGTCCGCTTTCAATAAAAAGGATATTCAGTTATATAATAAAGAAGATGGAGAGGAATATTATTTTGACGCTTTTAATTGGACAGGCAGATTGGAAGAAAGCCGAGGCGATTATTTGGGGGTGGCATTTAGTTTGCTCAATAAAGATTTTTCTGCGGATAGGCGGGAGAAAAGACTGAAATTGATAACTGACATTTCTTCTGGCGTAAAAGCCACCACTACTTTATCAATTTCTCTTTCCCCGGAGGCGGTAAAAGAAGAAGACCAAGAACTTTATTTGAAAATTTATTTGCCCCAAGAAGCGGAAATCATTGAAGCGAAGGGCGGATATCTTAAAAACCTTAATTCCAAAAGTTGGCCTTATGAAAAGTTAGGTTATAAAAAAGACGAAGATGTGTTTTCTATTGAAGCAACGCTTAAAAAATTTCCCGGGCAGGGAATAGAAACCTATGAAGAAAGCGGAAAAAAAGTTGTAGGGACTTGGGTTAGACTTGGCAGAAGCTCTTTTGATTTAATCTATGAAAGGCCTGTTGGCTTTGATGAACTTAATAGTTGGGAACTGAGAGTTCAAAAACAGAGCGGTCAAAATAATAAATTTTTTTATCAATTAATTTTACCAACCGGCGTTAAAATTTCCCCTACTTTATTTTCTTTTGGCCAGTGGTTGCCTTTGGAGAAAGATTTAGAAATTAATTTCAACATAGAAAGATGAATTTACTGCCTTTTAAAAAAATTTTAAACCATAGATCTGAAACAATTCTTGGAGCCGGTATTTTAACCAGCGGCTTAACGTTAATTGGAAGTTTATTTGGAGTTTTAAGAAACGCTCTTTTAGCTAGTCATTTTGGAGCTTCGGGCAGTTTGGATATTTATTATGCTTCCTTTAGACTGCCAGATTTAATCTATAATGTTTTTATTATGGGCGCCATTTCGGTGGTTTTTATTCCGATTTTTACTGAATATTGGAACAAGGACCATCAAAAAGCTTGGCAATTAACCAATACTATAATTGTAAGCATCGGATTGGTAGTTGGTTTTTCGGCGCTCCTTATAGCGATTTTTGCCAATTTTCTATTGTCAAGGATTTTAGTAGGCTTTAGCTCGGAAAAAATTAGCGTAGCTGTTTCGCTTACAAGATTAATGATGATTCAGCCGGTTATTTTAGGGATATCTTCGGTGGTGAGTGGAGTCTTGAGAGTTTTTAAAATGTTTTTTATAAGCGCTCTTGCGCCTTTGATTTATAATTTAGGGATTATCGTAGGCATTGTTTATTTAGTGCCTATTTTCGGCTTAAAGGGTTTGGCTTACGGAGTGATTTTAGGCGCTTTAGGTCATCTTTTTATTCAGCTCCCTTCTTTAGCAACTACCAGCTATCAGGCTAATTTTAGTTTCAAAATTTTTAAAGAGACGGCGGAGGGGATGAAAAAGATTTTTCAAATGATTGGCCCAAGACTTTTAGGTATCATTAGTTATCAGCTTTTTTTAGTGGGAATAACAGCTGTTGCTACTTTGTTAAAAGAAGGCAGTTTGGCTATTTTTAACTTTGCTAACGACCTGCAGAATTTGCCGCAAAATGTTTTTGCTCTTTCCTTTGCCTTAGCGGCTTTTCCTCGGCTTTCTGAACTTGATGCCCAAAAAGATAAAGCGGGTTTTTTTGAAGTTTATAAAGATACTTTTAATCAAATTCTTTTTTTCCTTGTGCCTTTGGCAGTTTGGCTTATTGTTTTTAGAGAGCCAATTGTTCGTCTCCTTTTGGGTTACGGCAGATTTAATTGGTCAGCTACCTTGTCAACAATGGAGGTTTTATTCATTCTTTCCCTGTCTATGGTTTTTTCCGGCATCAGCCAGTTCCTTTTGCGGGTTTTTTTTGCCAAGAAAGATACTTGGAGGCCTTTTTGGGCAAGCGCTTTTTCTTATTCGCTTGGTTTATTAATTTCTTATCATTTGAGCTTAACTTTAGGGGTAAAGGGATTGGCTGTCGGAGTTTCCGTAACTAATCTTTTTAATTTTTTGTTTCTTTACTTTCTTCTTAAACCAAAATTAGCGGTTAATTTAAAAGACCATTTTTGGCTAAAAACAACAAAAATTATTTTTTTGTCTTTGATTAGCGGCTTTTTGGGTCACTGCTCTTTAATTCTTTTAAGTCGGATTTTTCCTTTCCAGCATGTTATTAATCTTATTTTTTCCACCATTATTTCTTTTGCGTTTAGTATGTTAAGTTTTGTTTTTGGGGCTCTATTTTTTAAAATTGAAGAAGTTTATTTTTTAAAAAAAATTATCATAAGCAAGTTTTTTTATGGAAGAAAAAAAAGAGAATAAGCAAATAAGAAATTTTGTCATTATTGCCCATATTGACCACGGCAAATCTACTTTAGCTGACAGATTTTTGGAAATAACAGGAACGGTTCCAAAAGATAAACTGATTCCTCAGTATTTAGACGCTATGAATTTGGAAAAAAAGCACGGCATTACTATTAAAATGCATCCAGTGCGAATGATTTACCGACCGTCGCCAATCCTAAATCCCGAATCCGAAATACTAAATAATTTGGAAAGGAGAAATCCGAAATTAGAAATTGCCAATTCGGAATTTATTCTGAATTTGATAGATACTCCGGGGCATGTTGATTTTACCTACGAAGTTTCCCGGGCTTTAGCCGCAGTAGAAGGAGCAATTTTATTGGTGGATGCCACTCAAGGAATTCAAGCCCAAACCCTTTCCAATCTTTTATTAGCTAAAAAACAAGGATTAAAAATTATCGGAGCTATAAATAAGATTGATTTGGAAGTTTCCGATTTAGAGACAAAAATAAAAGAGCTGGCTGATTTGCTTAAAATTAATTCTCAGGAAATAGTTTTGGTGTCAGCAAAATCAGGAAAAAACATTGAGGAACTTTTAGAAAAAGCGGTAAAAGAAATTCCTGAGCCAAAGATTGATTTAGTTTCTCCTTTTCAAGCTTTAGTTTTTGATTCCCATTACGATCCCTATAAAGGAATAATTGCTTATATAAGAACTTTTAAAGGAAGAATAAAAAAAGGGGAAAAGATTGTTTTTTGCGCCGCTAAAACAGAAAGCGAGATTATGAGTTTAGGTTATTTTAGCCCTCAACCGAAAGAAACAGATTATCTTCAGTCAGGTGAAATCGGCTGGCTGGCAACCGGGTTAAAAGATCCGAATTTAGTCAAGGTAGGGGATACGGTAGTTCAAAAAAAATTTTCAGACAAGAAAAATTTATCTTCTTTTATTTTACCGGGTTATCAAGAGCCAAAATCAATGGTTTTTGCCGGTTTTTACCTCGCGAGCGGCGAGGATTTTGAAAATTTTAAGTATGCTTTGTCTCAGCTAAAATTAAACGATTCAGCTTTAAATTTTATCCCGGAAAAATCAGAAATTTTAGGCCGAGGTTACCGTTTGGGATTTTTAGGTATGCTTCACCTGAAAATAATCCAAGAAAGACTAAAAGAGGAATACAACTTGGATTTTGTTATTACCAATCCTACGGTGCCTTACAAAGTTTGGTTAAAAAAAGATAAAAACTTTTTAATCATTACTAATCCGAGCGAATGGCCGAAAGAAGAAGATATTGATTACACTGAAGAACCATGGGTAAAAATGGAAATTATTGCTCCGCCTCAATACCTGTCGGCGATTTTGGGGTTAGTTAATGCTTCCCGCGGAGAGGAAGTTAACACTTTGACAATTTCTGAAAGATTAATGATTTCCTGCCAATTGCCCTTGGCAGAAGTAATTAAGGATTTCTATGATAGATTAAAATCAGTTTCTTCCGGCTACGCTTCTTTAAATTACGAGTTTCTTGGTTATAAAAAAAGTGAATTAGAAAAAATAGAAGTTTTGATAGCGGGGAAGGTTTTTGAAAGTTTATCAAAAATAGTTTTTAAAGCCGAGGTGGAAAAAGAGGCAAAAAGTTTAGCTAAAAAATTAAAAGACCTTTTGCCCCGCCAGAATTATGCGATGGCAATTCAAATTAAAGGTTTTGGCAGGATTATCAGTCGGGAAAACGTTCCGGCTTTGAGAAAAGATGTCACGGGCTACCTTTACGGAGGAGATAGGACAAGAAAAATGAAACTTTGGGCAAAACAGAAAAAAGGAAAGAAGAAACTATTAGAAAAGGCCGATATTCAAATTCCCACAGAAGTTTTTTTAAAAATTTTCTCAAAATAAAAATTAAAAATTAAGAATTAAAAATGAAAAAGTCCCTTCTTATCGTTTTTTTGGTTATTTTAACGCTTTTTATCTCTTTTAGAATAAAAGATGATTGGCAAAGATATCGTTTATTGACTCAGGAGGCGAAAAGCTTGGAACAAAAAAAGATAAATCTTAAAAATTATCAGCAAAGACTTCAAGCTTTTTTGGAACAGGGTCGGCAAGAAGAACTTTTAGAACAGGAGGCAAGGCTGATGTTTGGTCTAAAGAAAGAAGGAGAAAGAGTGGTAATGATTCTGCCTCCAAAAGAAATAAAAAACGGCGGTTTTGCTACCACTACCAAAGAAACAATTAATGTCGGTTTTTCTGGAAGCAAAATAAACCAATTTCTTAACAAAACTAAAAATTCGTTTTATAATTTGCTTCACCTTTTAAAAGAAGCCATTAAATAGAAACAAAAAAGAGAGAGTCGTTATTTGACTTTTATTTGGCTTTTGTTTATAATACCCTTGTTAGTAAGTTCTCTCGTTTTTTCAATTTCCTCTTTATTTTAATGTCAACTATTTTTGGCAGAAATAAAGCATTAGTCAAAAGGCCTTTTCGGTCTCTTGCGGGAAGAAACAAAAAAGAGAGGGTCGTTAAAAAAATAAAAGAGATCAAATGGCTAAAAAGTTATACATTGGAGGTATCTCTTACGATACCAATGAAGACACTTTAAAGAACCATTTTGCTCAAGCCGGAACCGTAGAATCAGCCACGATTATTACCGACAGGATTACTGGCCGTTCTAGGGGTTTTGGTTTTGTAGAAATGGCAAGCGACGAAGAAGCTCAAAAAGCGATTGAGATGCTTAATGGCAAAGAATTAGACGGAAAAATTTTGACCGTCAATGAAGCCCGTCCTTTAGAAAATCGTCCTTTCCATCGGCAAGGTGGAGGATACAACCGAGACAGATAATTTTTTAAAGTAAAAGCAGCCGCTTAAGCGGCTGCTTTTTTATTTATTTTCTAATGTTGATTTAAGTTCTGCAAAAGAACCTATCTGCCAATTATTTTTTTTAATTTCAGAAATTATTAATGGCAGTAATTCAAAATCTGCAGAAGGGAGGTCTATGTATTTTTTTGTTTTTTCATCAAATTCCACAAATTGTTGAGGGTGAAAAATCATTACAGCAAAACCGTAAAGTTCTATGCTTTTTTTAGTCTTTCTTATTAAATCGGCGGGAGAAAAATTTATCCAATAAAGAGAATCTTTTAAATCAGCCGTTCCTACCGTTGAGGGCAAATGGAACAAAGGATCCCCTTCTCTAAAAGGATAGGGCGGAGGTTCATAATAAACATCGCTACTGATAATTTTTATGTTTTTATGAGAAGCTAAAGCTTTTGTGGTATTGTCATCATAAACACTATACGGCGGAACAAAAACTTCAGAACTAAATCCCAAGTTTTCTAAACTTTCAAGAGCTAAATTAATTATTTTTTGCTGCTCCTCAAAGTTTAATTCGGTCAATCTTTCATGATCAAAACTATGAACAGCGATTTCAAAAAGCGATTTATCAACTCCTTTTTTAATTTCTTTTATTAGGGCGCTATCAGCTTTTAGTTTTGCCGGAATAAGACTTAGGGTTGCCTTGATATTGTTTTTAATTAAAAAACTCAGCAGGTTTATTTGGGCGTTTGTCAGCCAGTCATCTTGGAAATCGTCCACTCTAATGATAACAAGAGGTCTGTCATTTAAGGGATTACTCAAGGTGTTTGGCAAAGCCTCAGTTTGAGCAAAAGCTATGTTTAAACATAGAACAACGCCAAGAAAAATAAAAAAATTTCTTAACATAGGTCTCACCTCTAATTTTATAGTTTTTAATGAGCTTTTTATATTCTATAACATTTTTAATAAAAAGTCAAGGAAAAGCTGTTGCTTTTCTTTGGTTGATTTGATTAGATGGTAAATATATGTTATTATATAAAATCAACAAAAGTTCTTTTAAAATTTAAAAAGGAGGAACATTGAATGAATAAGATGGAAAGTTTTAAAAGCATAGTTATTGAAGCGGGATTAAACAAGTTGCTCAATCTTTCTTCTCGGGTTACCAACGAAGAACTAATTAATCTCTTGGTATGGGTAAAAAGATTCACGCGCAACAAGAAGTATCGGGAAACTATAGATCAAGCAATTAAAGGCGTAAAAGAAGGTCATCCGTGGGTGGAACTTAGCAAAAGGATAGTCAGGGAATGGCATCCGAATTACAGAAGATTATTGGTAAATATTTTTGTTAATTCAGTTTTTTTAGGAGTTAACTTAAGGGAGGATTTTGAACAGGAAACGGGTTTTTTGCCGCCTTCGATCTTAGTTATCAGTCCAACGATGAGATGCAATCTTTTTTGTCAGGGTTGTTACGCTTATCAATATAAAAAAGAAAACGATCTTTCTTTGGAAATCGTTGACAGGATAATTACCGAAGCTAAAGAAATGGGGATTTATTTTTATACTATTTCCGGCGGCGAGCCCTTCTTCAACAAAGACCTGCTGAAAATCTATAACAAGCACAATGATGCCGCTTTCCATATCTATACCAATGGGACCTTGCTTGACAAAGATTATATTAATAAACTGGTTGATTTGGGTAATGTCATTCCTTTAATCAGCCTTGAAGGCAGCGAAGAAGAAACTGATAAAAGAAGAGGTAAGGGAATTTATGAAAAGGTAATGGGGGTAATGGACAATTTAAAATCTCAAGGCGTGCCTTTTGGTTTTTCCGTAACTCATACCAGTTTAAATACTAAGACAATTATCAGCGACTCTTTTATTGATTTAATGATTAAAAAGGGAGCAGTAATTGGCTGGTATTTCCAATATATTCCCATTGGCAGAGACCCAGATTTGAATTTGATGCCTAGTCCCGAAGACAGAAACTTAAGAAGAAAGGCTGTTTTGAGGTGGCGCAATGAAAAGCCAATTGTAGTTTATGATTTTTGGAATGATGGCCATTTAACTAATGGTTGTATAGCAGGCGGAAGGAAATATTGCCATATTAACAATAACGGCGACGTAGAACCTTGCGTTTTCACTCATTTTGCAGTTGACAACATAAAAGGGAAAACCCTAAAAGAAGTTCTAACCTCTCCTTTCTTTAAAGCTATCCAAAATCATCAGCCTTTTAAAGACGATACAGAAAAAAAACCAAATTTACTGCGGCCCTGTATGATAATAGACCATCCGGAAAAGTTAAGAGAATTGGTAAAGCAATTTAATGCTTATCCCACTTGTGAAGAAGCGGAGGAAATTCTTGATGGAAATTTGGCATTAGGTTTGGATAGTTATTCCAGAGAATGGAAAAAAACTTCAACTCCCGTATGGGAAAACAATTACCAACAATATCAGGAAAAATAAAAATAACATCATAGAAAAATTAGCCCCAAGGCAGCTTTCAAAAAGCTGCCTTTTTATTTAGTTTTGCTTGATTAAGTTTTTATTTGATTTATAATTAATTAAGAAAGGGTTTAGTCGGTTAAGCCCGAGGTCGAAAAAATAAAAAAATAAAAATATGCCAAAACGAGCTTCAATAATTGGTGTTGGTGCTACAAAATTCGGCAATGTTTTAGAAACACCAGAGTTAAAAAACAAAACCTTTCAAGAGATATTAGCCGAAGCGGCCTTTGAGGCAATGGATGACGCCGGCATTTCTCCTGATGAAGTAGATGGTTTTATTGTTGGGAATATGTTAAGCCATACTTCCCAAATTTATAGTCATTCTACTTCATTAGCCGATTGGCTTGGTTTGAGATTTAAAGGTGGTTTTCATTTTGATACGGCTTGCTCTACAACCAATACGGGTTTAGGAATTGCTTGGCAAATGGTTATGTCCGGCAAACATAAAAATGTTTTGGTGGTAGCTGGAGAGTTTACTTCTTCGGCGCCCAAAGGAATCAATCCTTTAGAAAGAGAAGCGATTGATGCTTCAACTTTATGGGAATGGACTGACTTTGGAGTGGATCATGTTTATGCTTATCATCATTTTTATGATGTAGCTTCTGCTTACGGCGCTTTTCCTACCATTGGTTATATGAAGAAAAACAATCTTTCTTTTGAGGATATGGATCGGGCAATGTGCGCTGTGAACCAGTCAGTAAGAAGACATTCGGCTGTTAACCCCAAAGCTATTCTTTATGAAAAGGGGACTTTGGAAGATGAGGCAAAGAGGGAAGGATTTAATAGCGTTGAAGATTATTGGCAATCAATCAAAAATCCTTTTTTTGCTTGGCCTACTCGTCTTTTTAGCGCCCTGAATGTTGCTGACGGCGCTACGGCAATAATTGTTTCTTCTGAACCGGAAAAATATTCACGGAAAACGCCTGTTGATATTATCGGTTTTCACTGGACAACGAGCAATTTTCCTTGGTACGGAGAAGACCCAACAGATTTTCCTCAAGATAAAATTGCTTTTGAAGAAGCTTATAAAATGGCTGGCATAAAACCAGAAGTTCTTGATTATCTTTATGTTCATGATTGCATGCAGATTTATCAATTAATTCTTCCGGAAGTTGCCGGCTATATTCCCAAAGGAGAGAGCTGGAAGCATGCTTTGAATGGCGAATTTTTGTTTAACGCCAAAAAACCTTTAAATGTTTCTGGCGGTCGCCACGGTGCTGGTCACGCTTTTGAGGCTTCAGCTGGCTTTGAAACATACGAAATTGTCAAGCAAATGAGAGGAGAAGCTGAAGGAAGACAAATTGATCCTTTGCCGAGAATAGCTGCTCAACACAACCATGGTTATGGTATGCATACGGCGGTAACCATTTTTCAAAATGGTAAAAATAAATTATAAAATTATGGAGCCAATTGCTAAAAAATGGTATGACCATTTAGCCGAAGGAAAAATTATGGCAACAAAATGCAAAGATTGCGGCGCCTATACTTTTCCTCCTTTGACTGTTTGTCGCGAATGCCGGAGCAGAAACTTGGAATGGGTGGAGATAAGCGGTGAAGCCCAGTTGATTATGTTCTCCAGCACAATTTTACCAGCTAAGAAATTTGCCAGTTTGGCTCCGATTTCTTATGGCTTGGTAAAATTGAAAGAGGGTCCATGCTTCTTCACTAAAATTGAAGGAGTAAAATGCTCTAATGCCGAAGAAATCCGGAAGGAAAATGAATCTTTGCCAGCACCTGTTCGGGCGGAAATAAAAAATGTTTTAGGTATGAATATAGTTGTTTTCAGAAAGTAAGCGTTAACGTTAATATATGGTTATACCAAACAATAATCAACAAAATAATTTTGCCTTGGTAGCTGAAAAAACAAAAAAGATAATTAGTGAAATTTTTAGTAAAAATGTTAACGAGATTTCGGAAGAAACCAGTTTTATCAGTGATTTGCATGCCAAATCCATAGATACAATTGCTTTACTAGCGGCTTTAGAAGGGGAATTTAAAATTAAAATCCCTTCGCAGGAAGTGCAGGGCAATCAAACTGTAGGGCAGGCAATCGCTTATATTGAGAGTAAACTATTTAAAAACCAAGAATAATCAACCTGATTTTTCTATTACCACCAAAGCAATAGCTGTTTCTGGGGTTGAAGTTAGAGAAAGAAGGATTTTGAATTTTTTTTGAGAAAATTTTTTTGCCAAACTTCCCAGAAGAAAAATTTGAGGTTGGCCCGATTGACTTCTTTTAACCTCGATTTCTCTTAGATAATTTTTTTTACATAGATTAAGCTTTAAAGCTTTAAGCAACGCTTCCTTGGCAGTAAAGGTGGTGGCTAGATTTTCTAGCCCCCTTTTATTTTTGGCGTAATTTATCTCGTTTTCAGTAAAGAGAGAATTTAAAATTTTTTTCTTTTTGCTGAAAATTAAAACTCTTTTTAAACGTTTTATTTCTAAAACATCAATCCCAACGCCATAAATCATTAATCTTTTTTATTTAAATTATCTTTTTTGATTTTAATTTTATTAATCCAGTGGGCTAAGATGACAGCGATATTGAAGATTTCTTCTGTTTTGGCGCCCCGGGAAAGATCGCTTATCGGTTTTTTAAAACCTTGAAGAATTGGTCCTAAAGCTTGAGTGTCAGCTATAATACTTGTTAACTTATAAGCAATATTGGCGGCATTTAAATCAGGGAAAATAAGGATGTTAGCTTGACCGGCCACCTTGCCCAAATCTTTCATTTTCTTTCTGGCGATTTCTTTAATTAAAGCAGCATCGGCTTGAAGCTCTCCGTCAATGGCTAAGCGGGGCGCTTTTTTTTGGGCAATTTCCAAAGCTTTTACCACTTTTTCTGTAAGAGGATGCGAAGCGCTCCCTTTAGTAGAAAATGAAAGTAAAGCAATTTTTGGTTCCCAATTTAACAAAGAAATCGCTGTTTCACCAGTGGTGATAGCGATGTCAGCTAATTCCTCCGGCGTTGGATTAATATTTACTGAAGCATCAGCGAAAATTAAATTGCCTTTTTCACCCCCGGAGAAATGTTTATTTACCATTAAAAAGAAGCTGGAAGGAGTTTTAATATTTTCTTTTAAACCAACGATTTTTGAAGCAACGGCAATTACTTCTCCCGAAGTAAAAACTGCGCCAGCAATCATTCCGTCAGCTTCTTCTAAATTTACAGCCATTGTTGCGAAAAACAAAGGATGGGAAAAAATATTTTTTGCCGTTTCCAGAGAAATTTTTTCTTTTTTTAAGTATTCTTTCGCAAAAATATTTTTTTTCTCTGATTTTTCCGGATCAATAATTTCTATTTTTTCTGAAGCGAGATTTTCTTTTTGACTGAGTATTTTTATTTTTTCTTCCTTGCCTAAAAGAATTGGTCGGGCGATGTTTTCATCTGCTATTTTTTTTGCCGCCTTGATGATTCTTTCTTCTTCTCCTTCGGGAAAGATAATTTTAGGAAAGGTGTTTTTTTTAATAAGGGATTTTTTTATTTCTTTTATAATTTCCATTTTTTAATTTTGTTTTCTATTTATTAATTTTATTACCTCCCGATAAATCATCAGTTCTTCGTTGGTTGGCAGGGTTAAAATTTTTATTCGGGAATCAGGAGTAGAAATAATTTTTTCTTGTTGATTATTTTTTTTATCGTCAATTTTGGCGCCTAAGAATTCAAAATAGCTGACTACATCTTTTCTGAACATTGCCGAGCCCTCGCCAATGCCACCAGTAAAAACAATGGCGTCTATTCCGCCGAGAAGAGCAATATAACTGCCGATATGTTTAACCACGCTTTTGAGGTAAATTTCATAACATAACCTTGTTTTTCTATTTTCTTTTTTGAGAATTTTTCTAAAGTCCTTCAAGCCGCAGATTCCTAAAAAACCGGATTGTTTATTAAGGATATCGTAAACTTTGGTAGCTTTATATCCCAGCTTTGAAATCATAAATAAAGGAATAGAAGGGTCAATGCTTCCTGAACGTGATTCCATAACCAATCCTTCCAGCGGGGTAAAACCCATAGAAGTATCAATTGGTTCGCCTTCTTTAATGGCGGTAATGGAACTGCCTGCTCCTAAATGGCAGGTAATCAAACGATTTATTTTTTTGCCAATATTTTTTTCAGCTAACTGACAAATATATTTATGAGAGATGCCATGAAAACCATATTTTCTAATTTTGTGTTTTTGGTAGAAATCATAAGGAATGGCATAAAGATAAGCGGATTCCGGGAGAGAATTATAAAATTCTGTATCAAAAACTGCGATATTTTTTGATTTAGGTAAAAGCTTTTGACAAATTTCTACACCCAAGATGTTAGCCGGATTATGCAATGGCGCCAGGTAAGAAATTTCTTTTAATTTCTTTATATTTTTTTTATTAAGAACGACGGCTTTTTTAAAAATTTCTTCGCCGTGAACTACCCGATGGCCAATAATTTTGATTTCTGAAAAATCTTTTATTAATTTATCGCTGATTAATTTTTCTAAAATTTTTTTGATAGCAATTTTATGGTTTTTTTCGCCGCCCTGAAGACCAATATTTTCTTTAATTCCTTTGCTTAAACATTTTTCATTTTTAAATAAAGAGTATTTTACCGATGAAGACCCGGAATTAAGAACTAAAACAAAATTTACTTTCATTTTTTTATTTTTATATATTTATATAATAGAAGTTTTATTCTCTCTTTACCATTATAGATAAAAATCTTTTTTACCGCAATAAAAAATGCCGAATTTTAATAGCTCGAATTTCTCATAAAATTATCTGTGTGGATAACATGGGGATAAAATATATATTTTATTTTTAAAACCTTTTTTTCCTTTCATTTTATAAGAAAAAACAACACTCCGCCTTTTTTACAAAATCCCTATTTTTTTCTTGACTTTAGGTATTATAAAAGGTAGAATGGATTAAAAGTGGTGAAATGTGGATAAGTATGGGGATAACTATAAAATTTGGGGAAAAGAGATAAAGATTTAATTGGCTTATTTTTAATTTTAACTTTTGATTTTTTGCCATATGTTCATCGGCGAATATCATCACACAATAGATATAAAAGGCAGGGCAGCGACTCCGGTAAAACTGAGAAAATATTTAATTAACGGGGCAGTTTTAACTCGGGGTTTGGATAATTGTCTTTTTCTTTTTCCCTTAGAAGAATGGCAGCAGATTGCCGAAAAAATAAAAGCTTTGCCTTTAAGCCAAGCCAATTCTCGAGCTTTTTCCCGTTTAATGCTTGGAGGAGCAATGGAAGTTTCTTTAGACAATCAAGGAAGAATCCTTATTCCTGATTATTTGAAAAAATACGCTAATTTAAAAAAAAGGATTGTTTTAGCCGGAATTTATAATCGTTTGGAGATTTGGGACGAAGAAGTTTGGGAAAATTATAAACAAAGGGCAGAACGAGATTCAGGGGATATTGCCGAGAAATTGAGCGACCTTGGCATATAAAAATAATTAATTTCTACCATCTTTCTGCTGTATTTCAATGTATTTCAGAAGCTCATAAAAATATACTTCGCGAAATCCATAGAAATTCATTGTCTAACAAAAAAATTATATGGCTCATATCCCAGTTCTTTTAAAAGAAACCATCAATTATCTGAATGTTCAACCGAAAAGAAATTTTATAGACGCGACAGCCGGGGAAGGAGGGCATAGTTTTGCCATTTTAAGGAGGAATGGTCCGGAGGGAAAAGTTCTTTCTTTGGAAATTGATAAAGAAATTTATAGTAAGCTGAAAAATGAAGCATCAGAACTCTTTGAAAAAGATTTTTCACTTTCTCAACGCTTGATTTTAGTAAATGATTCATATGCGAATTTAAAAAAAGTTATTGAAGCCAATAAGTTTAAACCGGTTGCTGGAATTTTATTTGATTTGGGAATTTGCTCTTGGCAGATAGACGATTCTCAAAGGGGTTTTTCTTACCTAAAAGACGAACCCTTGGATATGCGTTTTAATAAAAATCAGGAATTGACGGCCGCCGAAATTATAAATTTTTGGGAGGTCGGAGAACTGGAAGAAATTTTTAGAGAGTACGGCGAAGAAAAATATTCAAAACGTCTTGCCTTGGCGATAAAAGAAGCGAGAAGAAAGGAAAGGATAATTACCACCGGCCGGCTTTTGGAAATTCTGAAAAAAAATTTGCCAAAAAATTATGACAAAGGAAGAAAACATTTCGCCGCCAGAACCTTTCAGGCTTTAAGAATTGCGGTGAATAACGAATTAGAAAATTTGAAATCTGGGTTAAGGCAGAGCTGGGAAATTCTTGAGCCGGAAGGAAGGATAGTTATTATTTCTTTTCATTCTTTGGAAGACAGGATAGTAAAAATTTTTTTTAAGGAAAAAGCCAAAGAGAAAAAGCTTAAAATTTTAACAAAAAAACCGATTGTTCCCCAAGAGGAAGAAATTAAAGCAAATCCCCGCGCTCATTCCGCCAAACTTCGCGCCGCGGAAAAAAGTTAATCCCTTAAACTTTTATACTTTAAAAACCGAACAAGAAATACCTTGAAATATAATTTGAGATACAATTGAAATGCCTTGAGGTACATTGAGATACATAGAAATTCATTGAGATATGTTGAGATACCTTGTATTTCAATGAATTTTCCATTCAGGGGGTAAAATTTGAAATTAAAATATTGTTTTAAAATTTAAAATTGGAAATTTAAAATTATTAAAATATATGACCATCATTTATAATTGCGATTCGGCTAAAAAAAGAAAACCCCTAATTCTTGATTCTTCAAGAAGGTATTTTTCTCATTCTAAAAGCGCAAAAAACAAATTTCGTCATTTGGCAAGGTTGACAGAAAAAAATTTTGGCCGCATAAAAACTTTATTTATAGTAGCAGCCCCTTTTCTGATTATTAGTGGCTATTGGCTTTTTTTATACGGCAGGAATATCAGCCTTGATTATAGAGTTTTTAATCTAAAACAAGAATTGAGCCAGATAGAAAAAGATAATAGCGTTTTACAGGAAAAAGTGGCTAAAGTTATTTCTTTTGATGAAATCAAGGCTTGGGCGGAAACTAATGGTTTCTCAGAGGTAAAAAATATTTCTTATCTTAATTTAAACAGTTCTGATTTAATCCAAGCAAAAGCTTTTTAACGGCTTTTCTCTTGAGATATGAAAATAAAAAACAGACGGAGATTTTTTGCCCGAAAAACTAATACGGAACAATCTTTTTCTAAAAGGATTGTTTTCATTAATTTTTTCTTTATCGGGATTTTTTTGGTTTTAATCGGCCGCCTTTTTTCTCTTCAGGTAAAAGATTATTCTCAATATGCCGCCCAAGCGGCCGCCATTCACGATACGGAAAAAGTTTTGCCCCCGGAAAGAGGCTTGATTTATTGTAAAGATAAAAACGATAATTTAATTCCGTTGGCCATAAATAAAAAATATTATGATATTTTTGTCGTTCCTAAAGAAATAAAAGATTCCCAAGCGGCAAGTTTGATTCTTTCAAAATTTCTTCCTTTGCCTCAGGAAGAAATTTTCCGGAAATTAAATAAGCCGGACGACCCTTATGAAATCTTATTTAAAAAAATAGAGGATGAAGAGTTGATAAAACAGATAAAAGAAGAAAAGTTGGAAGGTGTTTATTTTGAAGAAAAAAGCTACCGTTACTATCCTTTGGAATCTTTTGCTTCGCAAGTCATAGGTTTTTTAGCTGAAAACGAAGATGGGAAAGTTAAAGGGAGATATGGTTTAGAATCTTATTACGATGATATCCTTTCCGGTCAAGACGGAACTTTTGTTGGGATTAAGGACGCTTTAGGCAGGTTAGTCCGCTCAATCCTTTATCAGGAAAAAATGAAAGTAGATGGGGTTTCTTTGGTTACCACCATAGATAAAAATATTCAATTTGCCGCAGAAAAAGCTTTAAGCACTCTTATTACAGAAAGAAAAGCTACCGATGGAACAATGATTGTTATGGAACCGACGACAGGGAAAATTTTAGCTTTGGCAAATTGGCCAACATTTAATTTAAATGAATTTAATGAAGTTAAAGATTATTCGCTTTTCAGGAATTTGGCGGTAGAAGGCAGATATGAGCCGGGTTCGGTAATGAAGCCCATAACAATGGCTGCCGGATTGGATAGCGGCAAGGTTACTCCAGAAACCACTTATGTTGATAAAGGTTATTATGAAGTGGGCGGTTACACTATAAGAAACTATAAAAATCGGGTTTACGGAGAAGTTAATATGACAAAAGTTTTGGAACAATCAATAAATACGGGCGCGATATTTGTTTCTCAGCAGGTTGGCAACGAGGGTCTGCGCCGCTATTTTAAAAAATTTGGTTTGGCCGAAGTAACTGGGATTGATTTACCTTCAGAAATTGCCGGAGATTTGTCTAATTTAGAATATCCAAAAGCCAATCCCACCTATTTTACAACTGCTTCTTACGGAGAAGGCATTGCCATTACTCCTATGGAACTTATTAAAGCCTATGCCACAATAATCAATAAGGGCAAATCGGTTACTCCCTATGTTGTGGAAAGTTTGATAGATAGCTCCGGAGTTTCCACTCAGTTGCGTTCTGATATCCCCGAGGAATCCCAGCAGGTAATCAGCGAAGAAACTTCTTCAAAATTAATTTCTATGTTGGCAAGCGTTATAGAAAACGGTTTTGGCAACAACGCAAAAATAAAAGGTTATAGCATGGGAGGAAAAACAGGAACTTCCTATGTTTATCAAAAAGGAGGGGTAGGTTATACGGAGGATGTTTTCCATACTTTTGTCGCTTTCTTTCCAGTTACTAATCCCAGATTTCTTATTTTGGTAAAGATGGATAAACCCTTAGAGGGCGAAGCCGCCGGTTATACCGTAACTTTTGCTTTTAAAGAAGTGGAACAATTTTTAATAAATTATTACAATATTCCTCCAGACGAGATAGAAGGGAAAACGCAATAATTACAAAGAAATGAAAAGAAAAATTCTTCAAAAAATTTTAAACTTTTTTTCTAAAATAATTTTATGGCGATATAAGCCCATTGTCATTGGCGTTGCCGGCAGTGTCGGCAAAACTTCAACTAAAGAAGCTATTTTTGCCGTTTTGAAAAATAAGTTTTTGGTTGGTAAAAATGAATTAAATTTAAACACAGAAGTGGGATTGGCCATATCCATTATTGGAGGGAAAGACGCCAAAAGAAGCGTCTTTTTGTGGTTAATTAATTTTTTTTACGCTTTTAAAAAAATAATTTTTTTTGACAGGCATTATCCAAAAATTTTAGTTTTAGAAATGTCGGAAGACGCGCCAACGGCAATTAAAAAAGTTGTCAGATTAGCTCAGCCAAGGATAGGTGTAATTACAGCTATTGGCAAGCCGCCGGTCCATCTGGAAAATTATAAGAATTTAGATGAGCTGAAAGAAGAAATTGGTTTTTTGCCCCAATCGCTTCCCGCCTCAGGGACAGCTGTTTTAAATGCCGACGACCCCGACGTTTTAAATTTTCAAGAAAAAATTTTGGCTTCAGTTATCACTTATGGTTTTGGCGAAAAAGCGGATATGAGAATTACGAATTATAAATTAATAAACTCTGAAAATTTAGAGAAAATTGGAATGACTTTTCGGCTGGAATATAAAGGTAGTTTTGTGCCAGTGAAGTTGGAAGGAATTTTTGGCAAACCTCAGGCTTATGCTTTGGCCGCCGCTGCTTGCGTAGGAGCGGTTTTAAATATGAATTTGGTTGAGATTGTGGAAGGAATGGAAAACTATCAGATAGTTAAAGGCAGAACTAAATTTATTAAGGGGGTGAAAAATTCTTGGCTTCTAGACGATAGTTATAATGCCAGTCCTGATTCTGTTAATGCCGTCTTGGATTTAATAAAAGAAATCCCGACCAAAAGAAAAATAGTGGTTCTTGGCGATATGAAAGAATTGGGCAGGGCTTCAGAGGAAGCCCATAAAAAAATAGGGGAAAAAGCAGCTGAAGTTGCTGATATTTTTTTTGGCGTGGGAGAGTCAATGAAGTTGGCAAAAGAAGCAATAAGAAACAAATATCCCCGGAAGACGGTTTTTTGGTTTGAAAACAACAATGAAGCCAAAGAACTTTTAAAAGAAAATATAAAAGAAGGCGATTTAGTTTTAATAAAAGGGTCTCGGGCTATGGAAATGGACAGAATTACCGATTTTCTTAAGGTTTAGTCCCTTTGATTATAAAAATATTTATGCTAAAATGGCAAAATGCCGTCATCGTCTAGCTTGGTTTAGGACATCACCTTCTCACGGTGGAAACTCGGGTTCAAATCCCGATGACGGCGCTTTTTTGCCAGTTTTTATATGAAAAAAATTCTTTCTTTAATGATATCGTCAATAAAAAACCCGGATTCAAAAAAAAAGAGATTGTTAATTTCTGTCTTTTTTTTAGCAATTTTTGCCTTTTCTTTCTTCCTCAATTGGCAGGTTTTTAAAAAAACCGCTCCTGATTTTCCGGTGGTTTATCGGTCTAATGATTTGGGTTTGAATTTATTAGGCAGAAGAACCTTGATTTGGGAAGCTTGGTTTTTGGGTTTATTTTTCCTAGGCATCAATTATTTGCTTTCCCGTTTTTTTGGCAGAGAAGAAAGAAACTTGAGTTTAATATTCTTTTTTGTTAATATAGGAATTGCTTTTCTTGTTTTAATCATCAGTTCTCAGGTTTATTTTCTAAACGGATAAATTAAAAATCATATCTTTACCCTTTTTTGTCTTAACCTTTTAAACTTAGAAATACATAGAGATACATTGAAATAGGTTGAGATACATTAACAATTTTTAAATATTGTTTTAAAATTTAAAATTAAAAATTCTTAAAATATATGCTTGCTGTAATTGAGACAGGGGGGAAACAATATCTTATTTCTCCACAACAAAAAATAAGAATAGAGAAAATAAAAAAAGCCAAAGAAGGGGAGGAAATTATTTTTGACAAAGTCCTGCTTTTAGTTGATGATGAAGGCGAAGTGAAAATAGGCCAGCCTTATTTAGAAGGAGTGAAAGTCAAAGCTTTGGTGAAAAAAGAAGGAAAGTCAAAGAAAATTATTGTTTTTCATTATCATCCAAAAACTCGCTATAGAAAGAAAAAAGGCCATAGACAGCCCTTTATGGAAGTAGAGGCAAAAAACATTGAAGCGTAGCTTCGGTGTTTAAAACAAGTTGCGGGAATCTTTTTAATTTGATACATTGAAATACCTTGTATTTCAATGAATTTTCAAGTATTTCAACGAATATCCTAACATTATTTTAATTATGAATCCAAAAGAAGAAAAAACTTTAGTTTTAATTAAGCCCGACGGCATAAAAAGGGGACTAATCGGAGAGATTATTCATAGATTTGAGCAAAGAGGTTTAAAAGTCATTGCTTTAAAAATGGTAAGGGCCAATGAAAATCAGGTAGACGAACATTATCCCAAAGATGAAAAATGGATTAAAAGACTCGGCGAAAAAACTTTAGCCAGTTACGAGAAATATGGTTATGACCCCATTAAGGAAATGGGGACCAATGATCCGGAAAAGATAGGTTTAGAGGTAAGAAAGTGGTTGATTAATTATATGATTTCTGGCCCTCTTATTAAAATGGTGGTTCAGGGAATTCATGCCATAGATATGGTAAGAAAAATTGTTGGTCCGACTTTGCCGGTTAATGCTGAAATGGGAACCATCAGAGGCGATTTTTCCGTTGATTCGCCGGATGCCGCTAATCGGGAGAAAAGAGCTATTCATAATATCGTTCACGCTTCGGAAACGCCGGAAGAAGCTGAGCATGAGATTATTTTTTGGTTTTCTCCGGAGGAAATTTATGAATATAAAAGAGCTGAAGAGGATATGATGTTTTAATTTTTGATTTTTTTTGATATAATACCTTGGGCTTTGCTGGGCTAAGGAACGATTCAGGTCAAATCATTTCTAAAGGGAGCCCTATATTCTTTACCCCTTGGGGTAGGGATGCGGGCACCCACTTGATTGTTTGCTGAATTCGACCTTAGCATTGGCAAGGCCCCCTTTTAACAACTTTAATTATCGGCTTGCTTTGCCTTGGCGCCGGAGTTTTTTCTTTGGTTTTAAAGAAAAAATAATTGAGGTAGGGGAGTCGGACTTCCATAATACTTCCATAATGCAAAAGAACAAAAACCTGAAGAATTAATTGACCTATCACTACCAAATTTTGGGGTGAGGGCAAGAAGATGAAAATTTTTGTTAAAGCAAAACCACTGGCCAAAGAAGAAAAAATTGAAAAAGTTAGCGTGCCCGCCGAAGTCTTGGGAAAGGCGGGCGAAGCTTATTTTGTTATTTGGGTGAAAGAACCACCGAAGCAAGGAAAAGCAAATGAGGCAATAATAAGAAAATTAGCAGAATATTTTCAAGTTCCTGTTTCTCAAGTTATTTTGAAAAGCGGTTTTTCTTCTAAAAATAAAGTTTTTGAAATAAAATAAATGAGACGGGTTCATATAGAATCCGTCTTATGTTTAAAATCTTCATTAACAGGCGATTATATTTTTTGCCAAAAGCATTCCCCGATTTAAAAATCTAACCAAGCAGTCAAACCCTTAGATAGATTCGATAAACTCACTACAAGTAAACTCAGGACAAATTAAAAAATAAAGATTATGGCAAGATTTCCAAAAAAGAAAATATTTCCGATTGCCGTAATTTTATCAGTGGTTTTACTGGGAATTATTTATTTAGCTGACGGCAAAAAACAGGAAGACCTATCGCAAAAAGAAGCGATGGTTACCACTACTTTGCAAAAACCTTTAGAGGTTTTGGTTTCTAACAATCAGTTAGAACAAGGAGATACTTTGGTGGTAATAATAGAAAATTTATCGCCCGAAGAACAAATTACAGGCGAATTTGACAAACAATTATTTGATTTTTTCCCGATAGGAACCGACGGGAAGCAGATAGACATTGTAGGGATTGATGCCGGGAAAACACCCGGAGATTATTCTCTATCCGTTTCTATTCCCGGCAGAGGGGATATAACAAAGACAATTACGATAAAAAAAAGAAATTTTCCAGTAGTAGAATTCAACCTTACTCCGGCGCTTGAAGAAAAAGGATATACTCCTTATAATATCGTGGATAATATTTCTACAAAAGAGGGTGTCCTTATCTGGCAGGTTCTTGAAAAATATACTCCGAAACCATATTTTGATAAATTTTTTTTGTATCCGTTAGATTCGGTTATTAATGTTGGAGCTTTCGGGAATATCAGAAAAAAAGGAGATGTTTCCCTTCGGCATTTGGGAGTGGATTTGGATGCCGCCGTTGGCACACCGGTTTATGCCGTCAACGATGGTGTAGTCAGCTTTGTCGAAGAATTAACAGTTTACGGAAAGATGATAATCATTGACCATGGCCTCGGAATTTATTCTCTTTACCTGCATCTTAATGAATTTAAAGTTGCCAAGGGGGATAAGGTAACAAGAGGTGAAGTAATCGGTCTTTCAGGGAGTACTGGTTATTCTTTAGGACCTCATCTTCACTTTTCTATAAAAGCAAAAGGGGCAAACATTGACCCGTTGAGATTTATAAATACTCTAAATAGTGCTTTTTAATAATGAAAATCAAAGAAATTCAGGCAAAAAATATTCTTTCAAAATCGAAAGTTTATGATTGGACGATCAGTCCTTATGTGGGATGTACGCACTCGTGTATTTACTGTTACGCTCGGTTTATGAAAAGATTTAGCGGCCATAAAGAGAACTGGGGGGAGTTCGTTGACGTAAAGATTAATGCGCCAGAACTGCTCAGTCGGGAAATAAACCCCCACACCAAAAGTTTTGGTGTGGGGGTAAAGAAAAAGAAAAAAGGAAGAGTTTGGTTAAGTGGAGTATGCGATCCCTATCAACCAGTTGAGAAAAAATATGAATTAACAAAGAAATGCCTGGAAATTCTCCAAAGAAATAATTGGCCAGTGACAATTCAAACAAAATCGCCATTGGTTCTGCGAGATTTAGAGCTATTAAAGAAATTTCGGGAAATAGAGATTGGATTTACCATTACAACCGGCGATGAAGAAATTAGAAAGATTTTTGAGCCCCGGACTTCTTTAATTGAAGAAAGAATTCAAGCTTTAGAGAAATTACATCAAGAGGGCATCAAAACCTATGCGATGATAGCCCCTCTTTTGCCAAAGGCAGAAAGTTTAGTGACTAAGTTAAAAGGTAAAGTAGATTATGTTATAATTGATAAGATGAATTACCATTATGCTGATTGGGTTTATAAAAAATATCAATTGGAAAAAATACAAAATGGAAACGAGTTAGCTAATCTTTTTAAAGAAGAAAATATTCCTTGTCAGGTTGTATGTTAAAAATTAATCCGTCAGCTGGCGGAAAAAATAACTTATGAAAATAAAATTCATTTCGAGCTCTGCCCCGCCTGCGCAGGCAGGGAGAAAAAAGGTTCTATCGAGCTTGTTCCGCCACAGGCGGGGCAGAGCGAGGCGGGTTCTTATTATTACAATAAGCATTCTTGCAGTTATTGGAGGTTTGATAGCGTTCAGTTATTATTTTGGTTTTAAGAATACAGAAAAGCCTGTAGCCTGTACTCAAGAAGCAAGATTGTGTTCCGATGGCTCATACATTGGTCGTACTGGTCCAAATTGCGAGTTTGCTCTTTGTCCTCACGAAGATTTAATTCGCGTTTTTTCTCCTCAGGCAAATGAGAAAATTTCCAGCCCACTTTTAATTAAAGGCGAGACGAGGGGGTTTTGGTTTTTTGAGGCAACTTTTCCAGTAAAATTATTAGATGATAAAGGTAATACTATTGCTCAAGATTATGCTCAAGCCAAAGGGGATTGGATGACAGAAGATTTTGTGCCATTTGAAGCAGAGCTGGTTTTTGAAGCGCCAACAACTCAAAAAGGCTGGCTTGTTTTAGAAAAAGATAATCCTTCTGATTTATCAGAAAATGCTGATGAATTAAGAATTCCGGTTATCTTTTCTGATTCAAAAACTGCCAAGTTGTATTATTACAATCCAGAAAAAGACAAAGATAAATCAGGTAATATTCAATGTTCTCGCGATGGTCGCAATTGCGGCAGCATTTTTTTGGCGGGTTTCGAGTAAAAAAGTAATTGACGAGCTTAGAAGGCGTACTGGCCGAGAAATTGATTATCCGGACAAAATCTCGCGCGCCAACCAGTATGCTCGCATTTGGTTTGCCGCGATTATGCTTTTAACTCTTGTCGTTATGACTATTTTAATGAAAAGTAAAATATAGTATGCAAAATGGTATCCCGCAAGAAATGAATTTAAAGTTGCCAAGGGGGATAAGGTAACAAGAGGTGAAGTAATCGGTCTTTCAGGGAGTACTGGTTATTCTTTAGGACCTCATCTTCACTTTTCTATAAAAGTAAAAGGAGCAAACATTGACCCGCTGAGATTTATAAATACTCTAAAGGANNCATTGAGCGAAGCGAGGGTTTTCGCAATAGCGCTTTAAGTAAATTTACAACAGATGGAAACTCTTGCTTTTGCCGATGCTTTAAATTTTAATTTATATTATGGTTATTATTCCTCTCAATCATAAAAAAATCAGAGCAGAAGTTATAAAAAAATATTTAGGCAATGAACCGGCTTTTTGTTTTTCCTGCGGCAACGCTTTTTATGCTTTGAAAAAAGCCAAAGTAAATTTAGTCAATGACGGTTATTACGATCCCCGGCATTATATTTCTCCTTCTGCCGCTTGGAAAAAATATCAAGCGTTTAATGCCACCAGCGGCCATTTGCCTTTATTTTTAATGAAGGAAATCTCGGAGAAAATCAGAAAAGAAACAAAAAAATTCAAAATTAAAAAAAATACCCGTTTTTTTATACCTTTTGGCAGCGGCGAGCTTATTTTGGCTTTTTCTTTTTTTCTGTCTTTAAAACGAGTTGTCGCTTTAACTTCAAAAGATTATAGCCCGATTGAACTTGATTGGATAAGCAAACCTCTGAAAAATTTTGTTTTTGCCAATTGCACTGAAATTTTGGAAATCAGAGGAATAAGAAAAATAAAAGATTTAAAAAACTTTGTGGAAAAAATAGCAGAAAAAGACGATGTTTTTATAGACACTTCGCCTGCCGAAAGAAAACATAATTAAAATGAAACTTTCCGATTTTGATTATCATTTGCCTAAAGAATTGATTGCCCAAAAACCAATAAGCCCAAGAGATTCGTCTCGGCTTTTAGTAGTGGACAGGAAAACAAAAGAAATAAAACATAAAAAATTTAGAGATATTTTTGACTATCTTTTTCCCGGCGACGCTTTAGTTTTAAATGACAGCAAGGTGGTGCCAGCCCGGCTTTTAGGAGAGAGGTCTTTTTTTTCCAGCGCTAAAAAAGCGGAAATTTTGCTTCTAAAGCCAAAAGGGAAAGAAATTTTTGATTTTTCTTTTTGGCCAAAAACTTGGCTGGCAATTGGCGGGCCGAATTTGAAAGAAAAAGAGGAAATTTATTTTAAAGAAAATTTTTTTGCCAAAATAGAAAAAAAATCGGGTTATGAGCTGGAAATATCTTTTAATCTCGGGGGAGAGGAATTGAAAAAAGAAATTATTTCCCTTAGCCGGACACCTCTGCCTCCCTATATTAAAACTATCCCAAAAGGCGCAAAAGAAAAATATCAGACAGTTTATGCCAAACATTTTGGTTCTATAGCCGCCCCGACTGCCGGTTTTCATTTTACTTCAGAGCTTTTAGAAAAAATAAAAAACAAGGGCGTAAAAATTCAATATCTGACTCTTCATATCGGTTTAGGCACTTTTTTACCTGTAAAAACAAATGAAATTGAAAAGTATAAAATTCATCGGGAATATTTTGTTTTAGACAAAAAAACAGCCGATGCTTTAAATGAAGTAAAAAATCAGGGGAAAAAAATTGTTGCCGTGGGGACAACTACCAGCCGTGTTCTTGAATTTTGCGCCGGCAAAGACGGTTTAGTTTATCCAAAAGAAGGTTGGACAGATTTATTTATTTATCCGGGTTATAAATTCAAGTTTATTGATGCCTTGATTACTAATTTTCATTTGCCGAAATCAACCTTGCTTATGCTTGTTTGCGCTTTTGGCGGGAAAGAGTTAATTTTTAAATGCTATGAAGAAGCGGTAAAAAATAAATACCGATTTTATTCTTTTGGCGACGCGATGGCCATTATATAGTAAAAATTTAAAATTACTTCTTGGTATGTTTAAAATTATTAAAAATTCGGAAAAATCAGACGGCCGGATAGGAGAATTAGAGACAAATCATGGAAAATTTAATACCCCTGTTTTTATGCCTCCGGGAACGAGAGCGGCGGTTAAAGCTATGGGCCCGGAAGATTTAGAAGATATTGGAATAGAAATTTTATTAGTAAACGCCCTTCATCTTTATCTCCAGCCGTCAGAATCCGTTATAAGTGGTATAGGAGGCATTCATAAGTTTATGGCTTGGCAGAAGCCAGTTTTAAGCGATTCAGGGGGATTCCAGGCATGGAGTTTTGGTAAGAAAGAAGGGAAAAAGCTTAGCGTTATTGCTGACGAAGGGATAAAATTTTATTCTCCTCTTGATGGCTCCAGCCATTTTATTACACCGGAAAAATCAATAGAAATTCAATATAAGTTAGGCGCGGATATCATTATGGCTTTTGACGAATGTTCGCCAGACACCAATGACCGCGAATATGCGGAAAAATCAATGGTAAGGACGCACCGTTGGGCGGTAAGATCGTTAAAAAAGCATCAAGAGCTCTCAAAGAAGCGGGAAGACAAAGGGAAAACACCTCCTTTGATTTTTGGGATTATTCAGGGCGGAATTTTTAAAGATTTAAGGGAAGAATCAGCTAAATTTATTACCAGCTTGCCTTTTGACGGCTTTGCTTTGGGCGGCGAGACAATCGGCTATAATATCCCCAGAACTTTGGAAATTTTAGCTTGGATTAAAAATTATTTGCCAAAAGACAGCCCCCGTTATACTATGGGGTTAGGCGCATCTTTATATGATATAATAGAAGTGGTAAAAAGAGGGGTGGATATGTTTGATTGCGTCGCGCCGGCGCGATTAGCCCGTCATGGTTCGCTTTATAACGGAAAAATCAGATTAGAAAAAGGCGGAGTGGCAATAGAATCGGAGTTTCCTGATAAAATCTTGAAAATTAATAATAGTTGTTTTAGAAATGACCCTTTGCCGATAGACGAAGAATGCGATTGCTCAACTTGTAGGAATTTTTCCCGGGCTTATTTAAGACATCTTTATGCCTCCAAAGAATCGCTTTATTTAAAATTAGCCACTATCCATAATTTAAGATTTGTAAGGAGATTAATAGAGGCCTTAAGAGAAAATGCCTAGAAAGGCATTGAAATACGATAGAGATGCGTAGAGATGCATTGAGATGTGTTGAAATAGCTATATTTCTATGAATCTCCAAGCATCTTAACGAAAATTTATAATGTATTGTTATGCTTTTGCTTCATCTTTGCTGCGCTCCTTGCGCCCTACCCATTGTTGAATATCTTACAAAAGAAAAAGGAAGAAAAGATTTGATTTTATATTTCTTCAATCCCAATATTTATCCGAAGGAAGAATACGAAAAACGCTTAAAGGAAACAGAAAAATTAGCCCGGATGCACAATTTAAAAGTTTTGACCGAGAATTATAATCATAAAGAATGGATAAATTATCTCAAAAAATCCCTAAAGGAAAAATTGGAATTTTATCCGGAAAACAGCGAAAGATGCTTGGTTTGTTTTAGCTTTCGTTTGGAAAAAACCGCTGAGCTGGCAAGGCGTTTAGGCTTTGAAGAATTTGCCACTACCTTGAGCGTTAACCGATTCAAAAATACGGAATTTATCAATAAATATTGCCAAGATTTGGCGGATAAAAATAAAGTTAGATATTTAATTTTTGAAGGCAAGCCCGAAATTTTTTATCGAAAAGGTTTTGAACTTTCAAAAAAATATAATCTTTACCGCCAGAAATACTGCGGTTGCGAATTTAGTTTAAAATAATTTCTATGGGCTTTAAAATTATGAAAGAAAATAAAGGAGAAAAATTTTATTTTATTATCATTTTTTTCTTGTCCCTATCAGTTTTAATTTTGTCTTATTTTACTTATTTTATCGCGCCCGAACTGAAAAAGAAGCAGAAAAAAGACGATTTTTCCCTTCAGGAAATAAAGCTCGGCAGGATTCCGGCTCCGGAAGAAGAAAAATATCTTTTGGGCAAAATTAATTCTCAGAATATCCAATACGGAAACGAGTTTTTGGGGGGAGATTATTTTTTGCTGTCCTTTGATAATTTTTCTGAGGGGACGTTTTTAAATCTGATTTTAGAAGATAAATACAGAAACCAAAGTTTGGTTTGGCTTTTTTTAGAAAGTCTTAAACAAGGAAAAAATGAAATCTGTTGCTTTGAAGTGCCTAAAGCAACCGGGGATTATAAATTAAAGTTTGTTAAAGGCGGAGAAAGCATTGAATATTCATTTTTCGTAAAAGATAAATTAGTCCAGTATAAAACTTTTGAAATCCTTTTTATGATAAAAATTCCTTATCCGAATTGGCAGCTTTTGGATAATGAAATTTTAACAAGATTAATCTCAAATATTTATTCTTATAACTTAAAAAATTCAGAGAAAGGATTAAGCGTCCTTTTGGCTGCCCGCGACAATAGAGGAGCCCAATTTGTTATTTTTCAAAGGGAATTGTCCGGCAAGGATTTTGATGACCGGACGCCTTTGTCTGAAATTTTAGCTAAAATAGAAAAAGAAGAAAATCAGGCCCTTTTGAATTTTAACGTGGTTGACGACTACAAAATTATAAAAAAAGAAATAAAAGACAAAGAGGCGTATCAGGAAATAAGGAATATTTCCCAAGGAATCAGCTATCTTACTTTGAGTAAGACCTTTTTGATAAAAAATTTTTTAAATAAAAATTATTTAATCAGTGTTAATTTAACTTGTCCGGAGAGATTGAGTTTTTATTATCGCCCTATAGCCCAAACTGTCTTTTCCGGGATTAAAATAAATAGTCCGCCGAGATTTTAAATATTTCTTTTTAAAACAATCTTCTTCATTTTTTTCGTTTTCAAAGTTTCGCTTACCAATTTGGCTACGAGTTTTTCATCGAAGTCTTTGCAGGAAAAAAGGTCAAAAGCAAAATAATTATCTTCTGGCCAAGTATGGATTGACAGGTGGGATTCGGAAACAATGCAAAAAGCGGTCAATCCTCCTAAAGTATTTTTGTCAAGAGCGGGGAATTTGTAAATTTCAATGGGAGAGATCGCTGTAAGCTTAACCGCTTTAATTATTTTTCTGAAAAGTTTTTTTATAAGAACCGTCTTTGATAAATCTTTTTGATTTTCAGCAATTGCCTCAATCAAAATGTGTTCGCCGTGCTTCATAAAATTAATTAATTTTTTAATTAAAAATATTATTACAATTCTATCGGGTTTCGTCAATGTTTTTTTTCTTTTTAAAAATCTATATAATTAATTATGGAATAAAAAATGAAAAAGGCAATACTTTATCAAAAATTTTCTGACGGTAAATTGCGTTGCGACGCTTGTTTTCATAAATGTTTAATTGTTGAAGGGAAAACGGGGATTTGCGGGGTAAGAAAGAATATTAAAGGCGAACTTTATCTTTTAGTTTACGGTAAAGCAGCGGCTTTTAATATTGACCCCGTAGAAAAAAAACCTTTATTTCATTTTTATCCGGGTTCCGAAGTTTTTTCTTTTGGCACTTTCGGTTGTAATTTTGCTTGTGATTTTTGCCAGAATTGGGACATTTCTCAAGAACCAAAAAATCGAAGCCGAGGCGGAGGATTGCCTATAGAAGATAATTATTGGGGAGAGAGCTTGCCGCCAAGCAAAATTATTGAATTTTGTCAGGACAAAAATATTTCCCAGATTGCTTATACTTACAACGAACCGACTATTTGGGAAGAATACGCCGAGGAAACTATGAAGTTGGCAAAAAAAACAGGAATGAAAAATATTTGGGTCTCCAATGGGTATATGAGCGAACGAACCTTGGAATTTATCAGCCCTTATCTTGACGCTATTAATGTTGACCTTAAAAGTTTTTCAGAAGAGTTTTACAAAGAAATAGTGAAAGCTAAATTAGAGCCAGTAAAAGAAAATATCAAAAATATCTGGCAAAAAGGCATTTGGGAAGAAGTTACGACTTTGGTCATTCCGGGATTAAACGACAGCAGCCAAGAATTAAGCAAAATCGCTGAATTTTTAGTTAATATTTCTTCTGACTTGCCTTGGCACCTTTCAGCTTTTTACCCTAACTATAAAATGAGAAATAAAATGCCGACTTCTCAAGAAATTTTGATGAAAGCTTATGAAATCGGCAAAACTGCAGGTTTAAAGTATGTTTATACGGGAAATATCCCCAATGTTTCATTAGAAAGCACCTATTGCCCGAAGTGCAACGAACTGTTAATTAAGAGGCAGGGGATAGAAATGATAGAAAATAATTTAAAAGGCAGTCATTGCCCGAAATGCTATGAAAAAATAGCGGGCCGGTGGGGATAAAATAATTTGACAAATACAAAAAAAAGAGTTATAATTATATCAAAAAAGGACCTATTAATCTGTAGGCAGGCAAGCAAAAGTGGATAGCTTGTTGGGATTTCCTTAAGATGGGTATGCTGGCTTCGGCTGGGATATGCCTCAGTGAAATCCTTCCTCTCTTTATTTTAAAGAGAACTTTGCCTACAGATTAATGGGCCCTTTTGTTTTTTAAATTTTTATTGGTGAAAAACTCTTTTTACTTCTTCCCATGAGGTGATGCCTTTGAGTGATTTGATGATTGCGTCGTCTGTCATTTTCGGGAATTTTATTTTTTCAAAATTGATTTTTGTCGGGTCGGGAATTAAAATCTCAAAAACCCCGATTTGGCCGATAAAGCCGGTGAAGTTGCATTTGGAGCAACCTTTGGCCCCGAAGAAGGAATATGGTTTTTGAAATTCTTTTTTATAAGTCGGGAAAAAATCAAGGGCAGAATTAATGAAAGATAAAGCTTCTTTTGGCGCAGGGACTTTTTCTTTGCAATCGGGGCATAGACGCCTGACCAAGCGCTGGGCAATAATGGCGTTTATGGCGGGGATAAGCTCTTCTCCCGGAATTTCCAAACTTTGAAGACGAGACAAGACGGTTAACGCGTCATTGGTGTGGATAGTTGATAAAACTAAATGGCCGGTCATTGAAGCTTGCCAGACCAATTGAGCGGTTTCTTTGTCTCTGATTTCGCCAATTAAGAAAATATCGGGATTTTGTCTTAAAAGACTGCGAAGCGCCTTGGAAAAAGTATAACCTTTTTCTTCATTGACTTGGGTTTGGATGGCGCCTTCTAAGCGGTATTCTATGGGGTCTTCAACGGTAATAACTTTGACGCCGGGTTTAGCGATTTTTTTGAGTAAAGAAAATAAAGTTGTGGTTTTCCCCGAGGAGGTTGGTCCGGCTGAGAGGATTAAGCCAACTCTTTTTTCTAAAACTTTTTCTATTTTTTCTTGTTCTTCTTCTAAGAAGCCCAATTTTTCTAAATCAAGAATAGAGGTTTCTCCGCCCAAAATTCTGATAGAGGCGCTTTCTCCGTAACCGCCGGGAATAATGGAAAAACGAAGGTCATAAGACCTGTCTTCAAAAATTAACCGTGAACGGCCCTCTTGAACTTCCTGAGTTTTTTCAGTTTTCATTCCCCCTAAAGTTTTTAGAGCGTTTATAATTTTCGGGGATTCACTAATATCAAGCTCAATCATTTTATGAAGAATGCCGTCAATCCTTTGTCTTATTTGCGTTGTTTTTTCTTCTGGTTCAATATGGATGTCGGTAGCTCTTGATTTTAAAGCCGAAGCAATAATTATCCCGATTTGTTTTTCTGTTGTTTTGTTGCCAAGCAAAGGCAGGATTTTTTGATTTCTTTCCAAAAACTTCTCTATTTCTTTTTCTTCTTCTTTTGTTATTTTTACTCCTCTGATTAAAGATTGGGAAAATAATTCTTTGTATAATTCTTTAACATAAGATATATCTCCAGCCACTCTTATTATTTCTTCCATTGAAGTAATGCCTTCAATCACTTTTATCAAACCTTCGTGAAATAAAGGCACCATCCCTTCGTCAATAGCAATCGCTCTTATGTGATCTTGGTCAGCGCCTTGTTCTATGGCTTGGATAATCCTCGGAGTAAGGCTAAAAAATTCAAAAATGCCGATTTGCTCTTTGTAGCCTAACCAGTGGCATTTTTCGCATCCTTTAGCTTTGAAAATAAAAGGAATATCTTTGGGAGTTTTTACTTCGCTTTTAGGTGATAAGATAGAAAAAGCTTCAATTAATTTTTCTTTTTCTTCGTCTGGAAGTTTTACTTTTTCTTTGCAATGAGGGCAAAGCCGCCTTACCAAGCGCTGACCGATGACTATTTTTAAAGAATCAGGCAGAAGAGAGGCGTCAACTTCAAGCTCTCTCAACCTGCTAATGGCGCCGCTGGCTTCGTTAGTATGCAAAGTGGAAAAAACAAGATGGCCGGTTAAAGCCGCCTGAACTGCGATTTTAGCCGTTTCTTTATCCCTGATTTCACCAATCATAATTACATCTGGGTCTTGGCGCATAATTGATTTTAAACCGGTGGCAAAATCGTATTTGTTTGTTATTTGAGTTTGGTTGACGCTGGGAATATAATATTCAATCGGGTCTTCAATGGTGATAATTTTAATTCCCGGGGAAACTTTTTCTCTGATAAAAGCGTACAAAGTTGTTGTTTTTCCGCAACCGGTTGGTCCAGTAGCTAAAATCATACCGTTAGGGGCGGAAAGAAAGCTGGTAAAAGTTTTTATCCCTTTTTTGCTCATTCCCAAATCGTTAAGGCCATAGGCGATCCATTTGGGGTTTAAAAGGCGAAAAACCAAAAATTCTCCATCAGGAGCAGGCAAGCTGGAAGCTCTTACATCAATAAAGTCATTTTCATTTTGAATGGTAAATCTGCCGTTTTGGGGAATATTGAATATATTTATTTTAATACCGGATAATAATTTTAATCTCTGCTGAATATTTTTTGATTTTTTCTCATCAACTTTTGCCACATCATAGAGGACGCCATCAACGCGGAAACGAATTAAAGTTTGTTTGTCCTGAGGTTCAATATGAACGTCAGAAGCATCTATTAAAACCGCTGCCTTGAGAATAAGAGAAACCATAGAACTTACTTCTTCCGATGTTAAAGGTAGAAGGGCTTGATTTAATTCATTAAATTCAATTGGTTTGACGCTGGTGACATCAATAAATTGACCTACTTCCTGTTGGCGGGGATGGATAAACCTATAATGGCTTAAAACCCAATTCATACTTTCTTCGGTAACCAAAAAAACCGCAACTTTATTTCCTTCGTTCCTTAATTGGCTGATAATTTTTATTGTTTCTGGATTTGAATAATCCAAAACGGCAACTTTTATTTGTTTGCCTATTTTTTGAAAAGCCGCGATTTTAGCTCTTTTAGCTGTTTCTTCTGGAATACAAGACAAGGCGCTCGTTTCTATGGGCGCTTTTCGAAGGTTAATGTATAGTAAATTATTTTTTTCCGCAAAAATCTGCGTTGCTCTTTCTTTTGATTCCTGCCAAAGAGCTTTTATCTGGGTTTCTCTTTTTTTTGACAAATCATCAGGCATAGTTTTAATAATCAATGGCGGTTTATAAATTCCTAATTCTTGAAACCCCTAAACCTTTATATTTTTATTCCTTTAGATTGGTTTTAAGAAGCTGGTATTCTCTAAATTTGTTTTAAATCTTATTCAAAACCTAACTTTTAAATTGCTTTAAATTTAT
>DJVL01000024.1 GCA_002440845.1 Patescibacteria group bacterium UBA6257 | reverse complement strand
CCAAGAGGTTGGAAACTACAGCAGGGAAAATTTTTTCTCTTTTGAAAGCTTCTCCCAAAGAAAGGCCTTTAACCAAATGCTCTTTTGAAATTCTCAAAAGAGCGGCCTCGTACTTTGGATAGCTTACCGCTTTGGCCGTAGTTTCCAAGGCTTGAATTATCGGCATACCGGCTTTTATCAAGCTAGATAAAACAGAGGCAAATCTTTCCAAAGCCAATTTAGAAATTAAATCCCGAGCCACTGGAATTCTTTCTAAAAGGTCATTAAACATTTCTTTGCCTTTTTTTGTTTTGCTAAAATAGAAAAAAAGGCCTAAAGGAATGCCTACCATTAAAGGCACTACCCAAAAAATATTTCTATTTAAAAACATTCCAACGGTTAAAACTACTCTTGTATAAACCGGGACATCCTTCCCCATATTAAGAAACATATCTCCCAATTTGGGAATAGCAAAAGTGACAAGAAAAATCACCATCGCAAAAGAGGCAACAACAAGCAAAAGCGGATAAATTAAAGCTGACTTCACTTTACTGGTCAGATTTCTTTCCCTCTCTAAGTCAACTGAAACCTGATTGAGCGTAGTTTCTAAATTACCAGAATTCTCGCCGGCTTTGATTAGATTGACTACCACCGAAGAGAAATATTCCGGATGTTGGCTGTAAGAATACCAAAACGGCTTTCCCTGCTCTAAATTAGCTCTGGCTTCTAATAGAAATCTCCTGCTGGGCCCGGACTCAAAATCTTCAATTAAAATATCAATGGCGCTGAATAAATCAGTGCCGACCTTCAGCATTAAAGAAAGATATTTGGTCAGAAAAACTTTATCGGTTAAACTGAGAGTTTCCTTGAAAAACAAAAATCTTTTCTTTATGGCATAGGGAACAGGTTTTACCGAAATGGGCTTTAAATTCTGAGTAACCAAAAAATCCAAAGCCAGTTTAAGATTGGCTTGGCTGATATTGCCTTCTTTTATCCTGCCCTGTTTATCCTGAGCGAGGTAGTGGAATAACATAGTTCTGTATTCTGTATACTGTATACTGTATACTGTATACTGTATACGGATTATTGTATTATTCTTTTATGACTCTTAAAACTTCTTCTACGGTGGTTAAACCCAATTCTGATTTTAATAAACCGTCTTCAAACATTGTTTTCATTCCTCTTTTAAAAGCAATGTTTTTCAACCCGTCTAAAGAAAAATCAACCCTCTGAATGTATTCCCTTACTTCTTCGTTGATATCCAAAATTTCGTAAATAGCCAATCTGCCCCGAAAGCCAGTATAATTACAAGCCTTGCATCCTTTGCCCCGATAAAATTGTTTTGATTTATAGGGTTGAACTTCCTCTCCTTTTAAAATTTTTAATTGCTGATTAATGGTTTCATAAAGACTCTCCGGCGCTTCATAGCTCTCAATGCAATCCTTGCAAATTTTTCTTACCAATCTCTGGGCAATAACCACATTTAAAGTGGCTGTCAATAGAAAAGGCGGGATATTCATATCCACCAATCTTGGAATCGCCGTAGGCGCGTCATTAGTGTGCAAAGTGGAAAGAACTAAATGGCCAGTTAAAGCCGCATGCACCGCTATTTCAGCGGTTTCATTATCCCTAATTTCGCCCACCATAATAATATTTGGGTCTTGGCGCAAAAAAGCTCGCAAGCCAGTGGCGAAATCTATGCCGGCTTTAGGATTAATCTGGGTTTGGTTAACATACTTTAATTCGTATTCAATCGGGTCTTCAATGGTGACAATATTGACTTCGGGCCGATTAAGTTTGTTTAAGACAGCATACAAGGTAGTGGTTTTTCCGCAACCAGTAGGTCCGGTAACTAAAATCATTCCGGAAGTTTTAACCATATTTTCTTCAAGGGTTTTTATCGTATGCTCCATCATTCCCAACTCCTGAAAACTCATTGGTTTGGTGGAACCGGTTAAAAGACGCATTTCCACTTTCTCGCCGTAAAGCGTAGGCATTATTGCCACCCTGATATCAAAAATCGTGTCAGCATATTTATATTTAAACCTGCCATCTTGGGGCTTGCTATGTTCGTCAATTGATAAATTAGATAAAATTTTTACCCGGGCGATAATAGCCGGATGAATTTCTTTAGCTAATCTGATGATTTCCCGCAAGACGCCGTCTATTCTGAAACGAATCAAAATCTCGTCAGCCAAAGGTTCAATATGAATGTCGGTGGCATTGGAAGAAGCGGCATAAGAAATAATATTATTGGTTAAAGAAACAATCGGAAATTCTTCCGCCGCTTTTTTAATTTCCACTCCCCTGAGTTTTAAAGAAGCTTTTATGCTTTCGTCAATCACCTTTTTGAAATCCTCAGAAACCGCCTGTCCGTATTGGGAATAAGCGCTTTTTAAATCATCTTCAAGGGCAAGAAATGGTTTAATAAAATAGCCGGTGTATTTCTGTAAAAATTCCAAAGTTTCCAAATCAACGGGGTTTAACATAGCCACGCTCAAATCGTTGTTGTTTTTCTCAAAAGCCACCGCCCCTTTAAGCCGGGCAATTTCTTCGGGAAGGGTATTTAAAATTTCCGGGGGAATTTTTCTTCCAACTAATTTTATTTTGGGAACCTTAAAATAATTAGCTAAAATTTCGGCATAGTAATCCCGGTTAATAAATCCCTTATAAATTAAAATATCAATTACGTCTTTTTCGGTTCTTTCCGCCTCTTTCACAGCCTCATCAAAATCTTTTTCATTTAATAACTCACT
>DJVL01000034.1 GCA_002440845.1 Patescibacteria group bacterium UBA6257 | reverse complement strand
AGGAATAATACAAAAAGAAGGAATTAAAATTGACTAAAAATTAAATAAATGCTATAATATAAAAAGATTAAAAATTGTTTTTTGTTCTTTGAAAATTTTTGTTGCTTTAAAATTAATTTTAGAAAATCTTTATAAAAAGAGGTGGGAGAAATGATAGAATTAATAAAAAAAAGGTTTGACGAGAAGGAAGTTGAAAATTATTTTATTGATATTGTGGGTTTAAGAAGAGAGGAATTATTTTACGATGGCTTGTATCGTGTTTTAGGTCCTACGCTTAATTCTCATTTAGGAAGATTTTCTAATCCTTTTGGCGTAGAAATAAAAGCCCCTGATTGGAATCCTGATTCTAAAATTCTGTGCGGCAAAGGATTGCATTTCATTGTTGGTCATCCATTTATGATTCACTGGCTTGCTTCTGTTGATAAACCGCGTTTTTTCAGAATACCTTTTGAGAACATAAGGAATATTGTTATCCCCAACGATTTTTTGGGAAAAGTTAGGGCTGAAGCATATTTCCTTTATCCGGAAAATGAATTAAATGAAGATTCTCCAGAATTTTCCCAAAGCTTACTCTATAAAATTTTTAAAAGCAGGTGTTTTATAGAAGTAAGAAAAGTTGCCTTTAAAATGATAAAAGAGGAAGGGTTTTTTGCAAGCATTGCCTGTGACGCAACAATTGAAAATAATTTTAGGATTGAAGCCGTCAGGAAACTTAATCCTCAAAATTATTTTGAGGCGCTTCAAGGGTTGGCTTTAGAAGATGAGTGCGTTCCTGTTAGGTTTGAAGCCACAAAAAAGATTTTTTCTGAAGCAATTCTTCGGCAGATTATTTTAAAAGAAAATAATTTTGATATAAGACTTGCCGCTCGCCAGAATTTAAAAAAGCTAAAAACAATTAAAGCAATTAATAAATAATTTTTAAAGCCCTAAAAGCCCTAAGAGAACTTAGGGCTTTTTATTTATATTCTTTTATTAATTTTTTTAATTAGAAAATAGGTTTTTGTTGTTGAAATCAAAAAGTGTTATAATGAAAACATAAATTAATAATCGGGTTAGGCAATCTAAATAATCTAAAAAATGAATAAAAGAATAATGATTTGGGTTATAGTTTTAGCTGTTTTAGCGACTGGCGGTTATTTTTTTTTGAATAAAAAACCCGTTTCGTTTCCTGAATCGGAAGGAACGCCGGAAGTCGCAAATAACTTTACTTCTTGTGGAAGCGATACAGAGTGCTTGAGCAGGGAATTTATTAAATGCAGTCCCGCGGAATTTGTTGTTCCTTTTGATGTAGGCAATTTTACAATTGCCGTTTTAGGATTAGAAAACGGAAAATGCCGCTACAAAACGGCTATTTATGATTCTAACGGCGGCCTTTTAGGCCCTTCTTTAGATTGTAATACTCCTTTTGAAATGATAAGCGAGGATACGGTTGGGCATTTTTTTGGCGTTGATAAAGAAATGGGAAAAGAAACAATTAAAGCGGTTCAAGATAAAATAGAAAAGGACTATTGTGTAACCTTGAATCCTTAAAAATAAATTTAAGGTTAATTTAAAGGTCGATAAAATAAAAAATAAACATAAAAAAATGAAGAATCAAAGTTTTTTCAAGATTATAATTGGAATTGTTATTATTGCCGTGTTGGCTTATTTGGTCGTTTTTTTCATTAACAAAGAAAATACCATCCCCGAAGAGAATTTGCCTTATGCTGGAGGGCCAGAAACAACCTATCCGGGCGAAGCTCAGATAACCACCACCACTAAGACGAAATCTCCGATAGAAATATATTTTGATAACACTAAGCCAGTAGAGCCGATAAGCGAAAAATCCAAAAGCGTTCATGCTGTTTTACTTCCAATTTTCAAGAAGATTTTTGATGTAGAAGTTAATGGGGAGACAAAGGAACAGGTGAAGTTAAAAGAAGAATTTGGCTCGATGTTAACTTATGTTTTTAACCGACCGGTAATAGAAGCAGATATGGCAGCTGTAGAAGCAGCCTTGGTAGAAGAAGGATTTAAAACCGCTGAAGCTTCCGGTAAAGGAATGACAATGATGAAAACAGGAGCATCATGGGTTTTTACTTTTTGGCTTAACAATCAGGAGAAATCCGGCGTAGACATAACTTTTTAATTTAAAAGCCAAAAAATCTGTTTTTAAAACTGCCAAGGAACAAAGAATTTCTTGGCGGTTTTTTATTTAGTTTCTTTTCAAAATATTGACAAAATTGTTTTATTTGGTATATTTATCTTAGAACTTTAAAATTAATTTTTTGAAAATTAGAAGGCAGAGGCACCGAATTATTTAAAGCTTTAAAGACCAATCAGGAGAATTCAGGTAAGCAAAAGATGCATATTTGACAGCAATTGCCTTTGCCTTCTTGCCATAAAGGGAGGTGAGAAAGATTTTATGGGAAAAATGATAAAATTTATGTTTAATTTATTTAAAAAAATCAAATTTTTAAATTTTTCCCGAGAGCCGGGCTAATTAGTTGATAAAACGATTTTTCACTTTTTTTTCCTTTTTCCCTCCTTGGATAGGCCTCCGTCCCTAAAGCTTTAAGGGCAGGGGCCTATTTTTTAATTTACTCGCCATAAAGGTTTATCATTTTTTATTAATCTACTTTGATGAATAAAGATTATTTTAAAAAAGCCCAAAAATGGTTATTAGAAGAAAAATATAATAATCAAGTTTCTTCTAATTTTAAAAAAGACCTTGCGAGATTAAAGCAAGGCGAACCCCTTGATTATCTTATTGGTTTTTGTTATTTTTTGGATTGTAAAATTAATCTTTCTTTTCGGCCTTTAATTCCGAGAGCGGAGACAGAATATTGGGTAGAAAAAGCCTTTGATGAAATTAAAAAGGAAATAGAGGGAGTTTTGCCCCAGAAAGAAATTGTTTGTTTGGATATGTTTGCCGGCTCAGGTTGTATAGGAGTTTCTCTTTTAAAAAATTTTCCGGGATTGAAGGCGGATTTTACAGAAAAAAATGGTGATTTTTTAAAACAAATTAAAGTCAATTTAAAAATCAATGGGATAAACGCCAAAAGATACAGAGTGATTAAATCAAATGTTTTTTCCCGGTTGGATAAAAAAAGAAAATACGATTATATTTTTGCCAATCCTCCTTATGTTTCTGTCAGAAGAAAAAGCAAAGTGGAACGGTCGGTTTTAAAATGGGAGCCAGCTCAGGCGATTTTTGGGGGCAAAGATGGTTTGCTTTATATTAAAAAATTTCTCAAGGAAGCTAAAAACTTTCTTCAGCCAACTGGAAAAATTTATTTAGAATTTGATTCTTTTCAAAAAAAAGCGATAGAAAAACTAATTAAAGATTACGGTTATAAAACTTGCCGGGTTTTTAAAGACCAGTACGGACGTTGGCGTTATTTAACCTGTGGTTTATAATCAATAGATGGACTTTGTCACGCGGTAGTAGTTCAGTGGCAGAACGTCTCCTTCCCAAGGAGAAGGTCGTGGGTTCAAATCCCATCTACCGCTCCAATTTACTCTTCAAGCTCTTCTTCCAAATCTTTTTTGTTTCCGTTGGTAATCAAAAAAGTGTCGTAAATTTTTTCTATCTTTTTGGCTTTCTCTATTTCCTCTCTTGACTCCGGGGGTATTTCCCGGATGATTTTTTTTATTTTTTGGGCGTTTATTTCTATAACTTCTTCCCATTTTCCCAAAGGCGAAAGCACGTCCCTTATTTTTTCTTTATTAAAAGAGATTTTTTCTTCGGTGATTTGGCTGAAATAGCCGTTTTTGCCAAAAACTCTTTTTAAGCCGGTTTGGCTGATATAAGCTTCAATAAAATTTTTTAATTCATTAAGCTTATTTTCAATTTCTTCTTTACGGGATTCAAGAAGAAAATATTCGTCAATTTTTTCTTCTATGTTGACGCTGTTATAATTATTTTCGTCATTATTTTCAAAAAGATGACGCCAAACAGGACAAATATTTTGATACCCGCACCAGCGGCAAAGAGGGGAGGGCTTGGGTTCAAATTTGCTTTTCTGGATTTTATGGATTAGTTCAATAATTTTTTCTTCTGTTATTAACAAATCTTCCTCCGTCCTTTTAGTTTCTATTTTCTCGTTAAATTTTAAGAAGTAAAGACTCAAAGAAATATTTTTTAGACTTATTTTTGGCCATCTATTTTTTACGGCTAAAGCGTATAAAGAAAGCTGGAGGTTATTGTCAGCTTCTTTTTGGGAGGCGATTCTTTTGCCGGTTTTATAATCAATAATTTCAATCCGACCGTCAGGGAGTTTGTCTATTCGGTCAATGATGCCGGAGAGAATATGCTTTTTCCCGTTTTTTTCTTTTTCTTCAATTACCACTTCAAATTTAGTTTCTAAGTCAAGAATGGAGCTTTGAGCTGGAAGATTATTTTTATAAAAGCTTTCAAGAATCCTTAATCCTTCCTGAAAATAATCTTTTTCTTCGCCGTTGCCGTTCCAGCTAAAATCATTTTTAGACCAGTGCCGGTAATAATAATCAAGCAGTTTTTCCATATCGGGAAAATGAGGGTCTTTTTCATAAAACCATTTTAAAATTTCGTGGAGATAATTGCCAAAAACCGCTTCCTTGCCTTTAGGTTCTCCAATGTCGTCAATTTCAGAAAATTTAAATTTAAGCGGGCATTTTTGGAACGCCTCCAAACTAGAGTAGGAGATTCTCATTTCTTTAGTTCTTTTATTTAATCTAAAAATAAATAACAATCACCACTTTATCATTTTTTGGCTGGTTTTTCAATTAAAATTTATAAAAACAGCTTTGCTTTAACCATTTTTATTGACTTTTATAAGAAATGTGTTATTATTAAAAAGGTTCAATTTAAAGCAAAAGGGCACCTTAACAATTAAAATTTTTATCTGTTTTTATAACTATAAAGAGGAAAGGGGGTAATGAATTTGGAAAAAGAAAGTTTTGATTATAAAGTGGAGTATGACACAATAACAAAACATCCAGTTGCCATATATATTGTTACAAAAAATGTTCTTCAGAGGGTGGTAATTTCCAAATGGGTAAAAGCAAAAGAAGGAGTAGAGTTGATAGAAGTTTTTCCTGATGTTGGCGTGGAAGTTAGGGACTATTTGGAATTTAAACTTTGTCATCCTGAAGAATGCGCTTGTTTTGCCCATAAAAAATTTTTGGAATTAGAAGAGAGAACCAAAGAACAAAAAATAAAATGAAAGAGGGATTTTAAAAATGAAAAAAACTGAAAAAATTTGGAAAAAGGTTTTAACTCTTTCAAACGGAAGGGGTGTTTATCGCTCATTGGAAACGGACGAGTTTGTGGTAGAGCATGACTATTGTTATTTAGCAGAACCCACAAAGGAGGAAGATAAAGAAATTAGAGAGAAATTAATGGAGTTTCAAAAAGATAAGAAGCAATAAAATCAAAGGACGGAAAATATTTTCCGTCCTTTATCATAGGGACAGTTTTGGAATTGTTTTTTATTTTTCAATAATTCCGGCGCCTAAACATTTATCTTTTTGGTAAAAAACGCAAAATTGGCCCGGAGGCACAGCTTTTTGGCTTTTTTGAAAAACTAATTTTATTTTTTTGTTTTTGGGAGGAAAAATCAAAGCGGGTACAGGCCGTTGGCGGTAGCGAATTTTGGCTTTTACTTTTAATTTCTTATTTATTTTTTTTCCTGAAATAAAAACAAAAGGCGAAAGAATAATTTCTTTTTTAAAAATCTCTTTTTGATTTTTGGCAATTATTAAAGCATTCTTTTCTAAATCAAAACTTTTTACATAATAAGGTCCGGTTGAAAGGTAAATTCCTTTTCTCTGGCCAATGGTAAAAAAATGAAAGCCCCGGTGCTGGCCGATGGTTTTTCCTTTTTCATCAAAAATTGGCCCTGCTTTTTCGCCCAGCTTTTCCTTTAGGAAATAAGGCAAATTTTTACTGCTTACGTAGCAAAAATCTTTGCTTTGGTTTTTTTTATTAAAAAAATCAACGCCGTTATTGGCAGCGATTTGATAAACTTCTTCTTTTTTGTGATTTCCCAAAGGGAAAACTATTTTTTTTAGCCATTTTTGAGGCAGAAAGCTTAGAACATAGCTCTGGTCTTTTTCTTTGTCCTTTGCCCTTAATAATTCGTATTTTTTTGTTTTGGGGTTGAATTTTATTATAGCGTAGTGGCCGGTAGCAACGTAATTGATTTTGTGTTTTTTGGCAAAATCAAAAAGCTCTTTGAATTTTAAATAGCGGTTGCAGATAACGCAAGGGTTGGGTGTTCTGCCTTTTTTTAATTCTTTAATAAAATAATTCAAGACCAAATTCTGGAATTTTTTTCTGGTATTAATGACATAATGGGGAACATTAAATTTTTGACAGATTTTTTTTGCCGTTTCAATGGACTTTTTATTATCAGGTTCTTCTTTTTCCCATTTAGGCAAAAGCAAAGAAACTCCTCTTGGCTCCCACCCGGCTTTTTTTAGCAAAATTAAAGCTGTTGAAGAGTCAACTCCGCCGGACATTCCTAGAACGATTTTTCTTTTTTTTGAATTTTTATTCTGAGAAGCAATCATTTTATAATTTTTTTATCATATAGGTTTCTTCTAAACGATAACCTAATTTTCTATAATAAGCTCTGACCCCTACACCAGAGATAACGGCTATTTTTTTAAGGCCAAATTCTTTTTTGGTAATTTTTTCCGTTTCTTTGATTAATTTCTTGCCTAAACCCCGGTGCTGGGGCGCTAATTTTTGTTTTGATAAGGGCACCAGCTGGCCGTAGGTATGAACCTCTCTGATTAAAGCCGAATTTTCAAGAGCCCGGATAAAAAATCTTTTTTTCTCCAAAACATAAGAAGGAATTCTTAATCTTAATAAACTATAAAGTTTGGTGCGTCTTCTGTTTTCAAAGCTTAAGAATATTTCTTTGCCTTCTGAAGCCGGATAATCCTGCCTGAATAAATATATTTTTTCTAAAGGGTTGTAGTTTTCTTTTACTTCGCGGAATCTTATTTCCCGGCTCTTTAATTTTTCTTTCTTAATTTCTTTTTCAATGATTTCGCGCAGATTAGAAATTTTTGAACCAGTGGTAATGCTGGGCGCCGGAATATCTCTTATCATTCTTTGAAGGCGACAGTAATAGGGAAGAGAAAGAATTATTTTTTTTAATAAATCTTTAAGATTTTTATCTGAGTAGGTTTTATATATTCCTTTTTTTTGCCATTGATAAAGCGGCGCTTCTTTTAAAACTACCGTTGGGTAAATTTTCAGCAGGTCGGGTTTAAATTCTTGTTTTTCAAATAAGATTTTAAACATTTTTAAGTCCTTCTCGGGAGTGGCGCCGGGCAGATTGGGCATTATATGATAACAAACTTTAAAACCGGCGTCTTTTAATAATTTTGTTGCTTTAATTGAAGCTTCAACATTATGACCTCTTTGATTTAATTTCAAAATTTCATCATAAACGCTTTGAACCCCCAATTCCACTCGGGTTATCCCCAGTTTTCTTAATTTGATAATTTCTTTTTCTGTTATAAAATCCGGCCTGGTTTCTACGGTGATTCCGATTATTCTGTGCTTTGCTTTTTCGTTTAATTTCTGGCTTTCAAGCAGGCTGGAAGCAGGTTTTTGATTGCAAGCGTCAAAAGCTCTTTTGATAAACCAAGCCCTATATTGATAAGGCAGATAGGACCAAGTTCCCCCGATAATGATTAATTCTATTTTATCAACCGGATGGCCATTTTTTTCTAAGGAGATGATTCTTTCTTCTACCTGCCTATAAGGGTCAAAATTATTCCTCAAGGCCCTCATTATGGCTGGTTCGTTTTTTAAGTAGCTTTTGGGCATTTTTTTCTGGTTTGGGCAATAAAGACATTTTCCAGGACAGGAAAAAGGTTTAGTGGCAATGGTAATAACAGCTATGCCGGAGAGAGATCTGATTTTCCTTATCCTGAGCAGGTATTCTAATTGTTCATTTTTTTTAATTTTCTCTTTTTTTAAGTAATTATGATATAATTCTAAAAGATGCCTGTTGGAAGGCAGGGAGCTTTGACAGGTTTTTCCTATGATTCTTTTTACAGCGCTTAGTTCTTTGTAATTTCTTGGATTTTCTTTGATTAATTTTTTAACGATTTCTTCGTCTTTTGTCATATGAAAGAAGCTTATGCCCGATATTTATTAGATAAAACTCAAAGTGATTATAACAAGATAGCTGATCAATTTGCAAAAACCAGAAAGGAAGTTTGGTTTGGGTTGGATTTTTTGTTTCAGGACTTAAAAAAGGGAGAAAGAATTCTTGATTTAGGTTGCGGGAACGGCAAACTATATCAAATTTTTAAAAAGAAAGAAGTTGTTTACCAAGGCGTGGATTTTTCTGAAAGTTTGATAAAAATAGCGAAGGAGCAATATCCCGAAGCTGATTTTCAAAAAGGCGATGCTTTAATGCTTCCTTTTAAAGACAACACTTTTGATAAGATTTATAGCTTAGCTGTTTTTCATCATATTCCCTCAGCAGGCCTAAGAAGAAAGTTTCTTTTAGAAGCAAAAAGAATTTTGAAAAAAAACGGTAAATTAATAATAACCGTTTGGGATTTAAAATCTTTTTCCAAGGCCAAGCCGTTGATACTTTATTATTTTTTTAAAAAAATATTTTTTTGTTCTTTTTTAGATTTTGGCGATATTTTTTATCCTTGGAAAAATGGAAGAGGGGAGACAATTATCAATCGTTATTTCCATCTTTTTAGTTTAAAAGAATTAAAAACAATAGCAAAACAAGCAGGGTTTTTTATAGAAGCCGCCGGCTTAATTAATAATAATAAAGAATTAAACAATTTTTACCTTATCGGAAGAAAAATTTAGCAAATTTTAATCATTTTATTTTATGGAGTATTTTTCAGATAATAGGAAATTGAACAATCTTTTCCATTACGGTTCCAAAATGCCTTTTAAATTAAGCCGTTCAAAAATAGATCTTTTTTTGGAATGTCCCCATTGTTTCTATTTAGACAGAAAATTGGGTATTAGCCGGCCGCCCGGATTTCCTTTTAATCTTAATTCGGCAGTGGACGCTTTATTAAAAAAAGAATTTGATTTTTACAGAAATAGCCAGAAGCCCCATCCTTTGATGGAAAAAGCGAGGATTAAAGCCGTGCCTTTTAAACATCCAAAAATAGAAGAGTGGAGAAGCAATTTTAGCGGGATTCGTTTCCTGTATCCCTATACCAACTTTTTAATTTATGGGGCGGTTGATGATATTTGGATAAACCAAAGCAACGAATTGATAGTGGTTGATTACAAAGCTACTTCAAAAGATGGCGAAGTGAATCTTGATTCAGATTGGCAGATTGCTTATAAAAGGCAAATGGAAATTTACCAATGGCTTTTCAGGAAAAATGGCTTTAAAGTTTTTCCTGTTGGTTATTTTGTTTACGCCAATGGCAAAAAAGACAAAGAAAGTTTTAACGCCAGATTGGAGTTTGACATAAAGATTATTCCTTACCAAGGCGATGATTCTTGGATAGAAGGAACTATCAATGATATTTTTAAGTGTTTGATGGCTAAGAAACCTCCAGCTTCATCTCCAGAGTGTCTTTTTTGCAAATACGTGGAAGCGATAAAAGAAACAGGAGAGGAGAAGAAGAAAAAAATACAAGAGTTAAAAAAAGAAATTATTGAAAGAGAAGAAAAAATCGGCGGAGAAAAAAATCAGTTATCTTTTGAGGACTGATAACACAAATCTTAAATATCAGATAAAGGAATATCTATGCATAGAAATGCGTGGAAATACGTTGAAATATATTGAAATACCTCTTCGTCGTTATTTTCTTTTTCTGGCATTTTAATTATAATGATATGTTAGATAGTAGATATTGGTTATTGGCTATTTAATTAAAATTTATGAATTTTCCTTTTTTAAAGCAAAATAAAAAAGTCAGAATAGTTCTTACCGGAGGCGGTTCAGGAGGGCATACTTTTCCTTTAATTGCCGTATCAAGAGAGATAAAAAAAATATCTGAAGCCAAGAATATTCCGATAGAAATTATTTATATCGGACCGGATGATTTTGTCGTTCCTTATGTTCTGAAAGAGGGGATAATGGTGAAAAAGATTTTAACAGGAAAATTTCGGCGGTCTTTTTCTTTGGAAAATTTTTTTGATTTTTTCAGGGTTATCGCCGGCATTATTCAGACTTTTTTCTATCTTTTTACCATTATGCCCGATTTAATATTTTCTAAAGGAGGCTATGGTTCTTTGCCGATAATGGTTTGGGGAATAATTTTTTTTATTCCCGCTTATATTCATGAAAGCGATGCTGTGCCGGGTTTAGTTAATCATTTTTTTGGCAGATTTTGCAAAAAAATATTTATTTCCTTTGAATATAGCAAGCGGTTTTTTCCATCAAAGAAAACTATTTTAACAGGTAATCCGGTAAGAGAAAATTTATTAAATTATAAGATTGATAAATTATCAGTCAAAAAATCTCTCGGGTTAAGCGAAGAGAGAACATTAATAACTTTTATAGGCGGGTCTCAGGGAGCAAGCAATATAAATGATTTAGTTTTAGATATTCTTCCAAAGATTATTGATAAAGCGGAAATAATTCATCAGACAGGAGAAAAAAATTATCAGATAGTCGTCAATGAGGCAGATATTGTTTTTCGGGAAATAATAGGCAGCGAAGAAGGAAAAAAATATTATCATCCGTTTGCTTTTTTAAGGGAAGAGGAGGCTTTAAATATTTTTTCTTTAAGAAACGTTTATTTGATAAGCGATTTAATTGTGGCCCGGGCTGGCAGCGGATTAATTTTTGAGATTGCTCTTTCCGGCAAACCGGCTATTCTTATTCCTTTGCCTTGGGCAACCAGAGACCACCAAAGAATAAACGCGTATGAGTATGCCAAAAATGGTGCGGCAATTGTGGTAGAGGAAAAAAATCTTAGTCCTAATATTTTTAACGATCTTCTGAATAGGGTGATTAACGATAAGGAAAAGCTTGATTCAATGTCCAAAGCCGCTTTAAATTTTGCTTTGCCAAACGCCACCAAAGAAATTGCCGAGAATTTAATGCAAAGTTTTTTTGTTAATTAATGGTCTCTATATTATCCAAAGTCGGTTTTTATGCTATGATTTATAATTGCTAAAAAGCGATTATTTATGGACGACCCTAAAAGCTCACAATCATTATTTGGCCCCAGAGTCAGAATAGCGCCTAGTCCGACTGGGTGGTTTCATCTTGGCACTGCCAGAACAGCCCTTTTTAATTATTTGTTTGCCAGAAAACTAGGAGGAAAGTTTATAGTCAGGATTGAAGATACAGATAAGGCAAGGTCAAAAAAGCAATATGAAGAAAACATTTTTGAAAGTTTAAAATGGTTAGGCTTGGATTGGGATGAAGGGCCGGATAAACAGACGGAATTCGGTCCTTATCGTCAAAGCGAGAGAGTGGAAATATACGAAAAATATATCAAGCAATTATTAGATGAGAAAAAAGCTTATTATTGTTTTTGTACTCCTGAAGAAAGGATAGCTCAAAAAGAAGATATGATTTCAAGGGGGATGTCTCAAATTTATCCCGGAAAGTGCCGAGATTTAGCCGAGGAAGTTGTAAAAGAATATTTAAAACAAGGCAAGCCAGCGATTATCAGATTAAAGGTGCCAGCTGTCAAAATAAAATTCTCCGATTTAATAAGGGGAGAAATTGAAATTGATTTAAAAACAATAGGGGATATTGTCATAGCCAAAAATCTAAAAGAACCCCTTTATAATCTGTCAGTGGTTATTGACGACTATTTAATGAAGATAACGCACGTAATTAGGGGAGAAGACCATATTTCTAATACACCTAAGCAAATAGTTATCCAGGAAGCTTTGGGCTTTCCTAGGCCTATTTACGCGCATTTGCCGATGATTTTAGGGCAGGATAGGTCAAAATTAAGCAAAAGGCACGGGGTTGTGGCTTTTACTGAATATCGAAGAATGGGCTATTTTCCAGAGCCGATGATAAATTTTTTAGCTTTATTGGGCTGGCACCCCCATGAGGATCAGGAAATTTTTACTTTGGAAGAATTGATTCAGAAGTTTGATATTCGGAGAGTTCAAAAAGGGGGGGCGATTTTTAATATCCAAAAGCTTGATTGGTTTAATTCCCAATATCTAAGGAAAATTCTCATAGAGCAACTTTTGTCCGCTACGATTAATTATCTTAAAAATTATTCAGGCCAGCCGGAATTATTAGAGCAGTACAGCGAAGATTATATAAAAAAGGTTTTGGAGGTTGAGGTATCAAGGATTAATAAATTAAGAGACCTCTTGGAAGTTTCCGATTTCTTTTTCAAAAAAGAAATAAATTATCCGGCAGATGATTTGCTTTGGAAAGAAATGACTAAAAACGAATTAAAAAAATCTCTGGCGGATTCTTTTAAAATTATAGAAGAAATACCGGAAAAAGAATTTAACAGGATTAATCTTCAGGTAAAGATTACCAGTTTTATTAACGCCGAGCCCTTATACGCTGAAGACAGAGGAAAAATGCTTTGGCCGTTAAGAGTTGCTTTGTCAGGAAAGAAAGCTTCTGCCGGGCCTTTTGAAATTGCCGAAGTGTTAGGGAAAAAAGAAAGCTTGAGAAGAATAGAAAAGGCGATAGAAAAATTATAATTTAAAGAATATATTGTCTCAATTTTAAAATGTTTAAAAACTAAAAAATTTATTATCTTTGCTATATTGTATTCCTATGGATAGCTTAGACCCTTTTATTAATCAATTATCTCAATCTATTTCCAAGGTTTTTGAAGAGTGCAGCCAGCTGGTTGAGAAAATTTTTTCCTCTGGAATTGTTAATACTTTTATAACTCTATTAAAGTCAGCAGGGAGATTGTTGGTGGCTGCTTTAGAAGCCTTGATTAGAATTTTAAATCCTTTAATTAAATAATATTTATTAATAAAAAGTTTCTAATCGGAAAGACCGGGAGGGTGAGTGGAGTATTGACAGCGATTTTTTAGCTGTTAAAATAAATATAATAAACTTCGCATAATGTAGCTTTAGCGAAGTTTAATTAAGGAAAATTATATTTAAAACAACCCTACTCCCCTTGTTTAAAAAAATGAAAAAAACCAATAAAACAATTATTGAATTTATTCCTGAATTTTTTGAATACCTTGATATAGAAAAAGGCCTAAGCCATAACAGCCAAACTACCTATTTCCGCTTGATTAATAAGTTTGAAAAATGGTTGAAAGAAAATAATTTAGCCAACCTTAAGCCTTTTGAATTAACCGGCGACCATATTTGGAAATATCGGGTTTATTTATCCCAGACTTATAATAAAAACAATCATCAGCCCCTTAAAAAACGTTCTATCAATTATTACCTTATTGCTCTGAGGAATTTTTTAAATTTCTTTGCCGATAGGGATATTTTATCTTTGCCTGCGGAAAAAATTAAATTGATAAAAGAAAAAACAGAAAAAAGCATAAAATTTTTAAATTTAGAGCAAATTGAAAAACTTCTTTTGGCTCCGGATATTACGAGCGAAATTGGTTTAAGGGACAGGGCTATTTTAGAAGTTTTGTTTTCTACCGGCTTAAGGGTGGCGGAATTAGTTAATTTAAATAAGGACCAAATAAAAATAAATAATTTAAACGACGATTTGGAAATAAATGTTATCGGCAAAGGAGGAAAAATCAGACCGGTATATTTATCCCCTCGGTCTTTAAAAGCTTTAAAAGATTATTTAGAAACAAGAAAAAACGACGGAGAGAAAGCGTTGTTTATAAATTATAAAGGCCCGAAAGCGGCTTTAAGGAGATTAACCACCCGCTCGGTGGAAAACATTGTCAAAAAATATGTTTTAAAATCGGGTATTTCCATTCCGGCAAGCCCCCATACCATTCGCCACAGTTTTGCCACTGATTTATTGATGCAGGGAGTTGACTTGAGATTAGTTCAGGAATTTTTAGGCCATAGAAATATTGCCACTACTCAAATTTATACCCACGTGACTTCAAAAAAGCTGAAAGACATCCATAGCAAATATCATAGCGGCGAAAGAAAGTTCTCTGCCAAATAACTGCCAATAATCGCGGAGGTTTCAGCTCTTAAATTTAATTTTCCTAAACTAATTATTTTATGATTGTTGGCTTTGGCTAAAGCCAATTCCTCGTCCGTGAAACCTCCTTCTGGTCCGATAAAAACCCCCACTTTTTCAGCTTTTAATTTTCTTAATTCAGAAATATTCATTCCCCTTCTCTCAAAAAAAAGGTTTATATCATTGTTTAAAGATTCTTTAATCGCTTTTTCAAAAGTAAGAATCTTATTAAGGATTGGCAAAGAAATTCTTTCTGATTGCTCGCTTGCTTCTTTTATAATTTTTTTCAACCTTTCCTCTTTTAAATTTTGTTTTACTGTTCTTTTTGTAATTAAAGGCATAATGCTTTTGACGCCGATTTCCGTAGCTTTTTGGACAACCAATTCAAAATTTTCTTTTTTTAAAATTGAACAATAAAGAATAGTTTTTCTTGATAAAGACTCGTTTTGGTTTTCTAAAATTTTAAGGATTTTGATTTTTATAAAATTTTTATTTATCTCAACTATTTCTGCAAGGACTTCTTTTTCTTGATTATTAAAAATTATAATTTTATCTTTAGCTTTTAGCCGGAGAACATTTTTTAACTGGTTTATTAATTCTTCTTCGGAAAGGTAAATAATTTTATTTTTTTCAAAATTTTTTTCTATAAAAAAACGATAATTTTTCATAGTTTAAATGTTTAAATTTGCTTGCCTTATATCAAATATTCAACCATTTTTATTGTCTTTTTTCAATTTCCCTGTTCTCCTGTTAAAAAAGTTATTCACAATAAAATTTCTTGACACAATGAAGATTATTATAATATACTAATTCTGCGCGTAAAATGTTGTTATTGAGCGAAGGCCAAGCAAGATAACGACAGTCTGCTGAGCAGATCCATAAAACAGTCCTTTGTTTTTTGGCATTTATTTGTTAAAAACCAGAGGGCTGTTTTTTTATTAATTTTTATTAATTTTGTTTTGGGTTTTAAAAATTATAATAAAAGGGAGGAAATCCTCCCTTTTTTAGAATTAATCTTTTGCTAAAGTTTAAAGTTTTTCAGTTTCTGTTGCGTCTGCCGTAAGGGGCAGGCCTAAATGATTTAACCACTCCCCTATTTTTTTCTTTAGAATATTTTGCCTAAAGATTAATTTTTCTTTTTTGCCTTGAGGAACTTGAGGGTTTTTAAGCTTTTTGTCAATAACGATCAATTCTTTTGAGCATTCTCCAATTCTTAAAAGCAAACGCTCTGATTTTTTATTAAGAGTTGGCGCCAATGTTTTTCACCTCCTTTCTAAAATATTATTTTTGGCACAACCTTTGTTTGTTGTAAAGGTGCTTAATTAAAGACAAAAAAGCTATTAAATTTGATAATTTTTCTTTTTTGCGCTATAATCAGTATTATAATACATTTAAGAAATAATGGCAAGAAACGAAAAAAAATTAATAGGTCAATATCTGAAAGGCGACGAGAAGTCGCTGGAAGTTTTAATTAGCCAGTATTTAAAACCGATTTATAGCTTTGTCTATCGTTATGTTGGCAATGCTTTTGATGCCGAAGATATTACCCAAGAAGTTTTTGTCAGGATGTGGCAAAACATTAAAAAATTTGACCAAAAAAGAAATTTCCAAAGTTGGATTTTTGGCATAGCCAAGAATGCCGCTATTGATTTCTTAAGAAAGAAAAAAGCTTTGCCTTTTTCTGTTTTTGAAGACAAAAAAGGCAATAACGTTTTTTTAGAAACCTTAGCCAGCCAATCCCCTCTTCCTGATGCGCTTTGGGAAAAAGATGATCTTGCCAGTAAAATTGCTTCAGCCATAAAAAAACTTTCTTTTAAATACCAAAAAGTCCTTTCTCTTTATTACTACGAGAATTTAACTTTTAAGAAAATTGCTGTTTTATCGGGAGAGCCCTTGAATACCATAAAAAGCCGGCATAGACGGGCTTTGATAAATTTGAGAAAAGCTATTGACGAGCTTTAATTAAAACCTTTTGAGTTAAAAAAAAGAATGCACCCAAAAGCATTCTTTTTTCGTATTATATTATAGGGACATTTATGGTTAATAATACAAAAAATAATAAAATTTTTGCCTCGGGTTCGCTTTTTCCTGAGCCGCCGGAAGATCTTTTGGCAAAAATAATGAAGAGAATCAAAGAAAAGCAAAGAAAACTGGCTTTAAAAAAAGTCTTGATAGTTTTTTCGCTTGGAACGGTTGCTTCAACGGGGGGTTTTATTTATGCCTTGAAAGCGATAAGAATCAATTTTTATGAATCAGGTTTTTTGCACTTTCTTTCATTGGCATTTTCCGATTCAGAAATCGTTCTTCTTTATTGGGAAAACTTTGTTTTATCCCTTTTAGAATCATTGCCGGTAATGAGTTTAATCCTGTTTCTTGTCTCTCTTTTTGTCTTAATGGAAATAATGAAGTTTTTAGCCAAAAATATTAAATTTATTTCTAAGCCGCCGGAATTAACCATTAATGTTTAAATTTTTTAAATTATGGATTTAAATAATTTTTTTCAATCAAAAACTTTTGTTAAAATTATTTTTGCTATCTTAGGAATTATTATTCTTCTTTTTGTTTTTAAAGCTGGCATGATGGTCGGTTTTTTAAAAGCGAATTTTTCCTGCCGCTGGGGAGAAAATTATTATAAAAATTTTGTCGGTCAGCGAAATGGCATCAGAAATTTTTTTGATAAAAATTTTATAGGGCCCCACGGGGTTTCCGGTTCTATTATGGATATCAACCTTCCGGTTTTAACAATTAAAGGTTTTGATAATATAGAAAAGATGGTTTTATTAAACGAAGAGACCTTGATTAGGCGTTTTGAGGAAACCTTGAAACCGGAAGAATTAAAGATTAATGATGTTGTCACAATTATTGGGGCTCCCAATAGCGAAGGACAAATTGAAGCAAAGTTTATCAGAGTTTTACCGGAACCGCCGCCAAAAAGTTTTTCTTCCAAGGGTTTCCCTTTCTCTGATAACCATTAAAAAAATAATTAAAAATTGATGAATATGATTAACAAGCTGTCAAAAAAGATAAAATTGCCAAAGACAAAAAAACAAAAAATTATTGTTGTTTCTGTTTTTATAGGGATAGCGGTTATTGGTTTTTTTGCCTACAGAAACTTAAAGGGCAACGGGAGCAGTGTTCAATATGTTTTAGCCGCGGTTGAGAAAGGGACAATTACTCTTTCTGTTTCTGGCAGCGGACAGATTTTTGCTTCTGATGAAGTTACCTTACAGTCAAAAGCATCTGGAGATTTAGTGTATTTGGGAGTTAAAAATGGTCAGTTTGTAAAAGCCGGCACCTTAATAGCAAAAGTTGATACCACCGATGCTCAGCAAGCAGTTAAAGACGCTGAGATTAATTTAGAATCAGCTAAGTTGAATTTAGAACAAGCGCAAACCTCTTCTGCTATAGATGAGACCAGTTTGAAAAGGCAGGCGATTTCTTATATGACGACTGCCCTTAATAATACCAAGAACGTGATTGATAGTTTTGAAGACATTCTTTTTACTGATATTACCAGCTATAATATGAATTCAAAGTATTTGGTGGATTATTATGCTCAGATAGTGAATTTCTACGCTAATTCTGACGTGAATTATGATAAAGTCATAAGAGCTAATTTTGAAATCATAAAACAAGAAAATAATGTAAATCAGGCGTTATTTTCCAATTTAGATCAAAACTCTACTTTAGAAGAAATTGAAAGCGTTTTAAATAGAATTGTAGAAACAACAAAAACTTTAAATGACAGCGTTCATTTGAGTTATCAATTATTGAATAGATACGACTCAATATTAAACGATAATAACCTTACCCCCATTCTTAATATTCGGACGGTTTCTTCAGATAAAAGCACCGTGTCATCTTTTGTGACTTCGGTGGATTCGAATACAACCAATCTTTTAACTATTCAAAAGTCCATCAAGACCTATAGGACCAGTCCTTCTGATGTCACGCCGTATGCAATTCGTTCTTTAAAACTGGCTGTAGAACAAAAAGAAAATGCCCTGGAAAATGCCAAAAATCAGCTGAAAAATTATTATGTTTATGCCCCTTTTGACGGTGAAATTTCAAGTGTTAGCGTTAGTAAGGGTGATAAGGTTTCATCAGGCACCAGCTTGGCAGCGTTGATCACCAAACAAAAAATAGCCAAGATATCGTTAAACGAGGTTGATGTGGTAAAAGTAAAAGAAGACCAGCAAGCCAAGCTTACTTTTGATGCTATGGATGATTTAAAAATTGAAGGCGAAGTTATTGAAGTTGATAATGTCGGGACTGTAAGTCAAGGTGTGGTTACCTATAATGTGAAAATTGGTTTTGACACTAAAGATGAAAGAGTAAAATCCGGGATGAGTGTTAATGCAGAGATTGTTACGGAAACAAAAGAAAACATTCTTTTAGTTCCTAATTCCGCAGTAAAATCTTTGGGGGAAAAATATTATGTAGAGATGCCGGGAGAAAATAATAATTCAAATTCTACCGGTAACGTTAGAACTGCTAAATCTAATTTAGAAGTTAACGCTCCGCGTCAGCAGCCGATTAAAATTGGCCTAGCCAATGATTCTTTTACAGAAATTTTAGAAGGGCTTAAAGAAGGCGATAAAATCATTGTAAAAACCTTAAATTCAACAAATCAACAAACTAAAAAAACAAATTCCAGCGCCAGTTTCTCTTCTCCGTTTTCTTCCCCCCAGAGAAATACTCAAGGAAGCGGAATGATGATTCCTCGTTAAAAAATATGATTGAGTGTAAAAATATAAGTAAAATATATAGAAACGGAATGGTGGAAACGATTGCTCTAAAAAAAGCGACTTTTACCATAAAAGACGGCGAATTTGTGGCGATTGTGGGGCCTTCCGGTTCTGGTAAATCAACTTTGATGCATATTTTAGGGGCTTTGGATGCGCCCACCAGCGGTGAATATTTATTGGACGGTCAGGATATATCAAAATTTTCCGATGACGAACTGGCTGATATTAGAAGGAATAAAATAGGTTTTGTTTTTCAGTCATTTAATCTTTTACCAAGAGCAACAGTCATTCGGAATGTAATGTTGCCTTTGGTATATTCGGGTGTGCCGGTTCAAGAAAGAGAAATTCGGGCAAAAAAATCTCTTCAAAACGCCGGATTAGACGAATCCCGTTTTTATCATCTTTCCAATCAATTGTCTGGCGGCCAAATGCAGAGAGTAGCTATTGCCCGGGCGCTTGTTAATAATCCCACCCTTATTTTAGCTGACGAGCCTACAGGCAACCTTGACAGCAAAACGGGAGAAATTGTGCTGGAAACATTTAGAAATTTAAATAAACAAGGCAAAACAATTGTTTTAATTACTCATGAAAGATATATTGCCGAGCAGGCAGAGCGAATAATTTCCATTAAAGACGGAGAAATTATTGAGGACACCATTAATGGAAAAATTAATAGTCTATCCAAAATAGTAAAACAAATTAAAGAATAAGGATTTATGCCTATTACGGATTTATTTAAAGAAGCTTCCTCGGCTTTATTTATTAACAAGATGCGCTCAGGTTTAACAGTTTTGGGGATTATTATTGGCATTGGTTCAGTGATAGCAATGATTTCCATTGGTCAAGGAGCGCAAGCTTCCATCGAGTCCTCTATTGAATCCTTGGGCTCCAATTTACTTATTTTAATGCCCGGAGCTCAAAGAGGTATTGGTTCTCAAATTAGTGCCGGTCGGGGATCAGCTCAGTCTTTAACTTCAGCCGATGCCGAAGCCATTAAAAAGGAAGTAGGCCTTGTTAAGGATATTGCTCCAGAAGTCTCAGGCCGCTATCAAGTAGTTGCCAAAGGAGCCAATACCAACACTCAAATCGTAGGAACGACAGCTTCTTATTCAACTATAAGGAATGTTGAAGTAAGCGAGGGAGTATTTATATCTGATTATAATAATAAAAGCCTTAGCCGGGTGGCTGTTTTAGGGTCAACGGTTCGTGACGATCTTTTTGGAGAAAATTTTAATCCTCTTGGTCAGACTATTCGCATAAAAGGAATTAATTTTACAATAATCGGCATTACAAAACCTAAAGGCACAGCGGGTATTAGCATTCAATCTGATATGATTTTTGTTCCCTTAAGCACAGCTCAACATTTCTTGTCCGGTAATCAATATTTGACTACTGTAAGCATTCAAGTGGTTGATCAAAATTCAATGGCAGAGGCTCAAGAGCAAATTACTTCTTTGCTTTTAAATCGTCATCATATTTCCGACCCCCAAAAAGCTGACTTCAGCATTATGAACCAAGCCGATATTTTAGAAAGCGCTTCTTCTATTATTAACACTTTCACTATTTTTCTTGGTTCAGTTGCTGGCATATCCCTACTGGTGGGTGGTATTGGCATTATGAATATGATGCTTACCACTGTTACTGAAAGAACTCGGGAAATAGGATTAAGAAAAGCTCTTGGCGCCAAGAAAAGAGATATCATTTTGCAGTTTTTGGTTGAGTCCATTATGTTGACTTTTGTTGGCGGAATTTTGGGGATTTTTTTGGGCTGGTTCATTTCTCTCGGCATTTCCAGATTTAGCGCTATCGCCACTAAAGTTTCATTTCTCTCTATTTTATTGGGTTGCGGCGTATCAACGCTGACCGGAATTATTTTTGGCTACTATCCTGCCAAAAAAGCTGCTGACCTTAACCCTATAGAAGCTTTGCGCTACGAATAAATCTATATTTATATTTAAAATTAAAAGATAAAAAAGCGGGGCGCGCCGCCGCAATTTTTCGTATTTCGCAAAGCGAAATTCGCTGCCATTTTCAAATTAACTGATTTTACTCTCAAAATCAATAAAATTGTCAAACCAATATCTTTTATAATTATCCCCCACAGGCGCTAGGCCTCCTTGAGCTGGCATAAGTAATAATTTTGTCTTGATATCAAATCCGTTAAAAGAAAATTTTTTGCTTTCTTTTGTTTCTTTTATTTCAAATATTTCTGAATAGTAATCGATTTTTTTATTTATATCAGAATAAGCTGTTCCATGCGGGTCAACAAACAAGATTAAATAGTTATTCCCTTTTTGTAGCCAGAAAATGAAGTCGGGATGATAATTATCCATTCTGTTTTCCTTGTGGTTATAGTAGGGTATAAATACCTCATCCAACGTTTGGTCAAGTTTTGAAAACATCCACCAATCAAATCGTGCAAAGACATTATCGGGTTTAGCCAGATATTCTTCCAGTTGCTTAATAAATCTTACCTCGCTATCAACATTGATAATATGATTGATGTAGTCAATTTTTTCGGTTTCTGAAACTATCACTGGAAGATAGTAATGATTAGCCAAATATTTGATGCTGATTTTCTGGTTGTTCATTTCAAAATTCCCCGCTTGTTCAAACAAAGTCATCTGTTTTTCAAATTCTTTTCTGGGGATTTTTCCATATTGTTTATCTAACTCTTTCTGCCTTTCGGGATAATGCCGGACTTCCTCAATTTTTCTTTTGATTTCTTCATATTTTTCACCATCGCTAAATCTGACTTCTTTGAAATGCACTATTTCATTTTCTAACTTCTTAAACTTCTCAAACTCTTTGTTTTTTACTCCAAGATAATCAAAAATTCGGCCAAGTATTAAATCCGGTTCAAAAAGCGAATTTATCTCGCTAAAATCATAGTATCGTTCTTGTTCTTTTTCCGTAAAACTTTCTTTTGCTTTCTTTAAAACTTTCACATCGCAATCATATTTGGTTAAAGCGATTTTATCGCCTATAAATCTGTAGAATTGCGATGTTATATCAAAATCTGCGTGGCTGACAGGATATTTTTGCGGGTCTTTTTCCTCGGCAAAAATCCTATCAGAGTTTTTGTAAACCGGCACCAAAAGAAGATGTTTTTGCGCTTCGGGATTTAAAATAAATGCTTCGCCCAAACTCTTTTTTTGCCCTTTCAGTTTAAGAGAATCAATAATTTTTTCCACAATATCAGCTTTAGTCCCAAAAACAAACAAGCTCTCAATTGGCAAAATCAGATTTTTAACTTTTTCAAATAACTGCTCATTAATTTCTCCCGCGTTAAACAAGTTTTGAAGCCGCTTCCTTTGATGTTTCTGCGGCTCTATTCTTACGCCTCTACCTACTGATTGCAGAACGAATTTTTTGGCGTCGCTTCCAACCCCGATATTTACGAATAAAAGAAGATTTGGCCTGTTAGAATCCCAGCCCTCATAGAAAGAGCGTGAACCCATTAAAACATTTATGTCGGAATCATCGCGATTTATTCTCCTGAAATAACTTTCATTTTCAAAACTTTCGTTTATTTCGTATCCTTCAAGTTTGTCCTTTAGCCAACCGGAAACATCGCCAATTTTGATTAGCGCAAACGGTTTTTCAGCAGTCATTAACCTAAAAATTAATTCATTTCTGTTGCCGGGAATTTTTAAAACCTCAATGTTGCCCGGAGTTTTGGCATTCAAAACATATTTCAAAATATCTTTGTAATCTAGTTTTGAAATCAAGTCTGCGTTGATAGTGCATTCTAACTCCTCAAATTCAAATTTTGCATCATCGCGAAACTCTTGGACAAGTTCCTCTTTTGCTTTTTGAAGCAAGTCCGCTCTAATTTCATTTTTCGCAACTTTTTCTAACTCTCTAAAAAACAGCTCCAAATCAGCATCTTCCACATTTACAGAATTAACCAGTGTTAGAAGAAGCGGGCGGTGGTATAAGGCGCTATTTACCTTTCTGATTTTTTCAAAATACTTGTTGATGTAAGTTAAAAGTAAAAGAGTTTTCAAAACGATTTTTTGCTTTTCAATGGGGGAAAAATCGTCTTGCCCGCGAAAAGCGCTAATTTCGGCAGATGATACATAAATATGCTTGCCGTATCCTTCTTCAACAAACCTTGAAAGATTGAAGTTAAAAGCGCAGGTCGCAAAGTCCCTCGGATCTGTAAAGGTTGCGGAAAAATTAAACAAAAATCCGTTCCTTGAAAGTATGGAGTATAAAATTTGCCGCTTGCTGTCTTCTTTGTCGCCTTTGTGAGCTTCATCCAAAAGAATATACCACTTGCCACTATTATCGTAATTTCTGAAATTCACGATTTTTTCTTTTTGTTCGTCAGAAATCAAATCGGAACGATAATAAAAAACGTTAATCTCGTTTTTGGCAAATGGCAGGGTGTTTTCGCGCTTTACGCTCTCATAATCCCTCAAATTTTTGAGATTTATCTTTGTGTTAAAATTAAAGCTGTTAAATTCCTCAATATGATTTTTGAATTGGTCTAAAAGGTCATCGCGGTGCGCCAAAAAGAGAATATCGTTTTTTGGAATTTCACCTTTTGAAATAAGCTGTCCTAAAAGTTCAATCAATTTAACGATAATTAGCGTCTTGCCCGAACCGGTTGCCATCCAAAAACTCATCCGGTTGATGAAATGCGAAAAAGAAATTTTAGAATCTATGGCTGGATAATCTTTGTCGTATTCTAAAAGATACTTTGCGGTTTTGCTGTCTTGTTTCTTTTTCAAATCGTAGTCAAAGTTTTCTTCAAATCCATTTAATTTATAGTGATTAAACAAACTTTGCTTATCTGTATTTTTATCTTTGAAAAAAAGCCATAAGCCACGTAAAGCATTTTTAAGTGCATCTTGCTGAAAATCAAAAAGTGTTTTGTCTTTTGAAAATCTTGCAAAATCAAATCCCTGCCACTTTGCCGGCAAGTTTTCAAAAGAAATGTTCTCTACGATGTCTTGAAGATATAATCTAGACATACTAAGTTATTCATATGATACACTTGACAATTATTTATTTACAATGATATTATAATAATGGAATTGCTTCCGAACTAAACTGTGGCGTTTATCGCCACGTTCCCGTAAGGGATAGGTTCGGAAGTTTTTATTTTGGCCAGATTTGAACATAAATCTCTCGATGAGCAATAATTTTTCTGTACCCATCTGCCCACTTCCGCTTACTTTTAATTGAACGATTAATAACACCAGCCACATAATCTGCTAATTGCAATAGGTTGTTTCCATCAGATCTTTGCATTTTAACTTTCTTTATTGCTCCGCTATTGATTTTTCTCCGCAAATATTTTGCTAGATGATGTCTAAAATCAAGATTGCCACTTTTATCTATAACTATGATTGCCTTGTTTAATTTCTCTTTAGCGTTTTCAAACACTAATCCGCAAGCGTATTTATAAAATGACTCTTTATTTTTAAATCCTTCTCCCCAAAGTTTTTGAGAATCTTTATTGATAACTATTCCGTAATAAAAGAAATTATAAGGAGAAACAGCTTGCAAAAAAGCGCGGCGGATTTTATCTGAATTTCTTTTAAAATGAAACTCGCTTGCTTCATTCCATCCGATTTCTTTCTTTAAAAGTTGTATTCTTTGATCGCAACTTAAAGCTTCGTCTTTATCTTCAAAAACAACCAAAGCAATAGTGAAATATCGGCTGGATCCCTTTTCTATTTTTAATCCCGGATCCCCGGATTCATCAATAAACGCTAACATAAATTTATTCCCACCAAATTAATGGTTTAATGAGTTTATAATCTAAATCCTTGGTATTAATCGGATCATCCATTCCTTCCAGCCATACTTTGTCTGCTTCTATTTTCTTTATCCATTTGCCGGTAAGGTTTGATAATGTTTCGGCAATATCTATGTTTTGGTAAAGTTTTGACAAGTCTACTTTGACTTTGTTATTTTTATAATCAATTTCCAACGCTTTGATCATTTTTTCATCTTTCATAAAGACATATTCCTGATAAGGAGTTTTTGAAGGGAAATTAAACAAATCGCCATCTTCATATTTGCAATTTGCCAATGCTTCTTCGTATTGCTCAAGCTCGTAGTATTTGAAAAAGCCGCCACCTTGATATTCTTTAACTTCTTTTGAAATTCCTGATTTATCATAAGCCAATACTTTTTTCATTCTTGGTAAAACTACAGTATAAAAATGCTCGCCCATTTCTACTCCAATCCATTTTCTGCCAAGTTTATGTGCTACTGCAGTGGTAGTGCCAGAGCCGAGGAAAAAATCCATAACTAAATTGCCTTCGCTAGATGTAGATTCTATAACACGCTTTAAGAGGATTTCGGCATTTTCAGTCTGAAAATCCCAACTTGAAGAGTAGCCCGGAATATCTGTCCAGTTAGCATTAGCTCTTATATATTCACTCTGTAAAATTTCTGGCACTCCAACTACCTTATTCCCCTGCAAATCGATATATTCCTTTCCTTTATTAATTCTAATTCTTCCTTCCTTAAGATATTCATCAAGTTTTTCCTGAGATAATGCCCAGTGCCTACCTTTAGGAGGAAGTAATGGCTTTCCATTAAAATACCTTACCTGCAGTTCATATGTTGTTCTTTCTTTTGGTAAATGCAGCTGTTGCCATTTAATTTCCCCTCGCTTAACAAGAGGGTGAGCAAATAAACTGTCCTCTTCTTTTGAATAAAAGAAAAGGGTATCATATCCTGTTTCCATTTTTCCGGTTTCACCCTTTGGGACAGTTCCGCGAGATACTGCAATTTCATTCTTAAAATTTATAAAAATCTCATCCATCAAACATCTTACAATCCAATTCCCATTGTAGTCGCATCTAACAAAAATGCTTCCTTTTTCATTTAACCAATCTTTGGCAAGTTTCAAACGGTTTTCAAGTAATGTTGCCCAGTTAGCGTCTTTGTAGTTTGTACGGTATAAAAACTGATCCGAAGAATCCAAATTAAACGGCGGATCAATATAAATTGTCTGCACTTGTTCTTTGAACTTCGGCAAAATTGTGTTTAATGCCTGATAGTTTTCACTTTTTATTAACCAGCCGTCTAAAGATTTATCTAAATCGTCAAATTGACTCAAAATCTCTAACTCCAAATCCTTAAAATATTTTGTATCAATCGGTGCTTTAGGATTATTTTTATCTATTCCTAATTCTTTCCATTCTTTAACTTGCTGGGAATAGTTTTTATGCTTTTTAATCTTTTCAACAGTTTTTTTGTCTTTAATTCTATCCAGTGTAATCACATAGTTTGAATTTTTGACAAACTTAGGCTTGTTCCAAATTTTTACCAGCTCATCTTCAAACTGCGAGATGAAGTCAATGATTTTGAAAGTGATATTTTTGAGGATTTGCAGTTGATTAACCCTATCCGCACCCCATTCTTTGGCACCTTCCCAGAAATACTGATAACTCCAGAGTTTAAATTGCTCCTGCAAAAACGCTTTGGCGTTTTTATTGATAAAGAAATCAACCTCGCTTTGTCTTTCAAAAATCCTAAAAGCCCGTTCTAATTGTTCTTCGGTAATCGCTATGCCTTTTCTTTTTATTGTTTTTAATATCTCGTCTTGCTTTGTTTTTGCGCCTCTTTCTGAATATGAAACATCAAAAACAATGGTTCCATCTTCGCGTACTTTGTTTAACTCAAAAACAAGCGAGCGTTTTTCGTTTGCTTTTTTGCTTTCTATTTTTGAAGCGTTAAAATAGAATTTGAATCCGTCTGACTCAAACTCCAAGCTCTTAAAAATCCTGTCAGTTTTAACATAGTAAAGCATCTGTGTTTTCCAAAAAAGAATGACATTCTTTTCATCTGTATAAACTTTTTCGTAGATATTGTTGTGAAATGGCGTGGAGTTGAAATAAATTGAGCCGCTTTCGGTAAAATAGCGGCTAAAAAAGGAATAAAGTTTGTCAAAAAGTTCATCCCTAAAACTCGGATAGCTTTTTAGCGCTGTTTCAATGTCTTTTTTTAGAATTTCCTCAATCTTGCGGTAGTAATTTGATTTTATTGTCATCAAATTGACAAAGCCGCCTTTACCCTCAATCTTGGCGCCAATAAATACATCTTGTAGTGTTTTGTAGAATTTTTGTTCTTTGGTCATAGTGATCATTTTATTAAATCATCAAGCGAAACGCCAAGGGCTTTGGCGATTTTATGGGCGGTGTCCATCGTGGGGCTTTGAATTGCCCCCGACTCAATTTTGATGATCGTATTATGGGAAATATCAGCCAATTTGGACAATTTGTCTTGCGACAAACCCCGTTGTTTTCGCAACTTTTTTATATTTTTCGCTATTGTTGTTTTTTCGTTTGGCATTATGGTATTATAGTATTTGTATTAAAATACAATGACTATCCTAAAATCCGATAACAAACACTAACATTATAATACACAATTTAATTTGTTTGGTCCACGAAAATCAAGGGAGATCCTTGTCGTTAGCCGTAAAATTCGCAATGTTAAAATTGGTCGGGCCGGCGGGAGTTGAACCCGCGGCCTCACCCACCCCAAGGGTGCGCGCTAGCCACTGCGCCACGGCCCGAAAAAGAAGAATAATAATAAAAAAAGTAATTACAAAAATTACTTTTCTTTTACAATAATTGCTTTTGCCGGACAATTTTCCTTTGCTTCCTCTATACAATTTTTATTTTTCTTTAAGTCAACTTTTGCCTTTATCTGAGATTTGCCATTCTGAAGCTCAAAAACTTCCGGACACAAGCTAATGCATAAACCGCAGCCAAGACACTTTTTTTTATCAACTTTTATTTCCATAAAAGTTAAGAAGCCATTTCTTTTAACATTTTTTTTCGGCACTTGGAGCATACCAACACTCTTTTTCCGTTTTTTGTTTTAATGAATTGCAGATTTGGTTTTTGGTGGTAATATTTTGTCGGATTGTATTGAGAATGAACTTTTTTATAATGGGAAGCGCTTTGGGATTTTTTGTTGCAATTAGCACAAATTTTAGTCATAATAGATTTTTATAGTTTTTTTTGATTTTTTAGTTTATCAAAAAAATCTTATTTGGTCAATAAAAACCCATGGATTAATCTTTAAATTTAGCTTCTTTTGGCAATTCTGCTTAAAATCCCGACGCTTATTAAAGTGGTTATTAAAGAAGAACTGCCGTAGCTAAAGAAAGGCAGAGGTATACCGGTAATGGGCAGGAGTTTACACATCGCGGCGATGTTGATAAAGGCCTGAGTTGTTATAGAACAAGTTAGGCCTATAGCAAGAAATCTGCCAAAACTGTCTTCTGCGTTTTTAGCGATTTTTAAGCCGGTAACCAAAAAAATAAGAAAAAGGGTAATAACTACTGTTGAGCCGATAAAACCAAACTCTTCGGCGATAATGGAAAAAATGGCGTCAGTGTGACTTTCCGGCAGGTAATTGAATCTTTGAACAGACCTGCCAAAACCAACGCCAAAAATTCCTCCTGAACCGATGCCTATTAAAGATTGGATTATGTGGTAACCTTTTCCTAAAGGATCTTTTTGAGGTGAAAGAAAAGATGTTATTCTTTCGTAGCGGTAGGGAGATTTAATGATGACTAAAGCTAAAGCCATTAAGCCGCTCAGACAGATGAATAGAAATTGCAAGGCGGTTAAACCGGCAGAAAAGTAAATCGCCAAGGTTGAGATTGCCAAAACTAACAGAGTTCCGGTTGCGGGTTGCTTAAAAATTATGATTCCGACTAAACCAATGGCGCAAAAGAAAATAATAAAGGGCCGAGAAGTGATTTTTCTTCTTTTAGCCGGCGGGTAGTTGCTTAATAGTCCACTGATAAAAGCAATAAGAGAAATTTTTAAAAATTCCGCGGGTTGTAAAATAATTGGACCAATTTTTAGTCCCCTGCTGGTTGGCGTGCCCGGCGGATGGAAAGTAGGCAAAAAACACATTAATAATAAAAGAATATTTATTGCTAAAAGGAAGAAAGAAAGTTTTTTCCAAATATGATAATCTATTTTGGAAGCAAGCCAAACTAAAATTACACCACCCAGCACTCCCTGAAGAAGCTGTCTCTTGATAAAATAATAAACATCGCCATAATCTTGTTCGCCGATAATAGCGGAAGCGCTCATTAGAACTATTAAGCCTGCGAGCAATAAAACCAAGCTTATTCCCAAAAGCAAACGATTGAGTTTTTCCGACATAATGTTTGTTTTTACCCCTATATTCTATTATATTTTTTTTATAAGCTCAAATGAGGTAAAATAAAAGCAGGGTTAAGATAACCAAAAAAGGTAAGGATAAATATGTTTAAAAAAGTTTTAATTATTATTTTTATATTAATTGTTTCTTTAGGCGGGTTTTTTGGGTTTTCTTTATTAAAAGAATCCCGAAATAGAGGCGTTTTAAAGGCGAAAGTTTACCCACCGGAAACGGTTTTAGAAATAAATGGAAAATCTTATTACAATGATTTTGGTTATTTTAAGATTGGATTGAAACCGGGTCATTATCTTGCCACTTTTTCTTTGACTGATTATTGTTCTTTGGAAAAAGAAATAAATATTGAAGCGGGCAAAACCTTGGATTTGGATCAGGTCTATCTTTTGCCCAAAAAAGTCAAAAGCGAAGTTTTGATTGGAGATAAGGAAATAAATCGTTTTTTTCTAATTTCTTCCGGCAATCGTTTAATTTATATCAATAATTCCGGCAGTTGGAGCGTTTTTGACAGAAACTCAAAACAGGAAGAAAAAGATTTTTTTAAAAATAAATCCTTACCGGAATCGCCCCCCGATTTTTCTTATAAAAAAGCCTTGGTTAATTTTGGAAAAAATAATTGGCAAATTATTTTTATTCCGAAAAGTTTAATTTCCTCCCCTATCTCTTTAACCAATGATTTTAAAAAAGTTTTAAGCCAGTCCGAGTTTAAAGAAAAACAGACATCATTAAACATTCTTCAGGCAGAATTTCCGAGCCAAAATGAAGAAAGCGATAAAATTATTATTAGAACGGAAGACGCTATTTATCTTTTTGATTTTTTAAACGATGAGATTGAAAGATTGTATCAGGGAAAAAGTTCCCTTTTTGTCAATAGTGGAAATAATATTTATTTTATAGAAGAGAGTGGCGTTTTTAGTCAAATTTCTTTGGCGGGAAAAAGAACAATAGAAAATTCCTTGTTCAGTTTTAACCCTCAGGATCTTAGCAAAATAAAAATTATTAAAGGCGAAAAATCAAAGAATTTCATAGTTATTGATTCAACCGGGAAAGCTTATTATCTTAATTTTGAGAAAAGGGAGGATTTGCCGGTGTTAATAGCAGAAGGCATTGAGGATGGAAGTTTTTCCTTTGATGAAGAAAAGATTTTACTGGCCGGCAAAGGTTTTGTAGAGGTTTTTGGCCTGAAAGAAAAAATAAAAATTTCAGAAAAGTTAGATTTTGAGAATTCTCCTTGTTGGTTTTTGGATAATAATCATATGATTTTTCTTCAGCAGGACTCTCTTTACGCTTACGATTTTGCAAGTAGAAAAAGTTTTTTTATTGCCAAGGGAGTTAAGAATAATGATTTTTTCTACGACTCTTCGGTTAATTATATTTTTTATCTTTCTGATGACGGAATAATAAAGCTATCTTTGTAAAGTTGTTTATAAAATGAGAGGAAGAAGAAAAAAGAGAGGGTTTGTTCTTAAATAAATTAAGGAAAATTAAAGACTAAAGGTAATTAAAATTAATGGCTAAAAAAGAAAATAACCCGGAAGTTTTTATAAAAAATAAAAAGGTTCTATTAATGGGGCTGGGGATTTTAGGCGGAGGCGTAGCTACCAGCCGCTGGTTGGTAAAACACGGCGCCAAATTGACAATTACCGATTTAAAAAAGAGGAAAGATCTGCAGAGCTCTCTTTTAAAATTAAAACCTTATCTTGCAAAAATAAAATTAGTTTTGGGCAGGCATCGCGAAAAAGATTTTAAAGAAAATGACATAATTATTGCTAACCCGGGCGTGATTGTTCATAAAAACCATTTTTTAAAAATCGCCAAAAAGGGAAAAAAGCTAATTGAAAACGATTTAAGTTTATTTTTTAAATTTGCCAATTCGCCAATAATTGCGGTTACCGGCACCAGAGGAAAAACTACTGTTGCCAGCTGGTTGAGCCAACTCTTAAACCAGAAATATCAGGCATTTTTAGGAGGTAATACGCCAGAAAACCCAGTTCTTTCCTTTCTTGATAGCTTAAAACCAGAAAACCCGGTTGTTTTAGAATTATCTTCTTTGCAGTTAGAGTTGCTTAATAATGCTAAACCTAAAATAGCTATTATTACCAATTTATATATAGACCATTTGAATCGCTATGGCACGATGGAGAAATACGCGCAAATAAAATCAAATATATTTAAAAATCAGGACGCTTCTGATTATTTGGTTCTTAATTACCAGAATCAATGGACAAAGTTTTTCTTATCTTTAAAACCTAAAGGGAAAATTTATTTTGTTTCCTCCACCACCCTTCCTTTAACAAAAAATGGAGTTTATTTAAAAGA
>DJVL01000027.1 GCA_002440845.1 Patescibacteria group bacterium UBA6257 | reverse complement strand
GTCAAAAAGCGCGGCCAAGGCCTTGCGGTTGAAGATTGGCAAGGATAAACTTTCATTTTAACTAAAACGCGGCGGAACGCCGCGTTTTTAACATAAATAAATCATTGATTTTTAAGCAAAAAGAGGGTATTTTGAAACAATGCGCGGTTAAATAACGATTATGGCAAACAGCAATCTCGCCAACGCGAAAAGGGCGAAGAATGACGAATTTTATACGCAATACGGCGATATTCAAAAAGAAATTGAGGCGTATTTGGACTACGATAAAAATGTATTCCGGGGCAAGGTGGCGTATTGCAACTGCGACGACCCGTTTGAGAGTAATTTCTTCCGCTATTTTGTGCTCAATTTCAACAAACTTGGTTTAAAACAACTCATCACCACGAGTTATGTTCCTTCGCCGATTGCCGGAGGGCAATTGCCGTTGTTCAAAATTGAGGGTTTAAAGCCGGACGGCAAGGAGCCGTTTAGGATTGAAATCAACGAAGTGAAAGATTTTGACTCTGACGGGGCGATAAACTTGGCTGACATTGAATGGTTATTGAAACACGATGCTAATGTCGCACAACCGCTTAGCGGCAATGGCGATTTTCGCAGCCCCGAATGTATTGATCTTTTAAAGCGATCTGACATCGTGGTTACCAACCCGCCGTTTTCGCTGTTCCGCGAATATGTTAAACAGCTTTTTGATTATAATAAAAAGTTCGTCATCATCGGCAATATGAACGCGATTACCTACAAAGAAATTTTTCCGCTAATCAAAAATAACAAATTGTGGCTGGGAAACGGTTTTCATGCCGGCAACGCGTATTTTTTCACGCCCAACACGCGTGATTTCGCTTCGGGGGTTTATGATAAAAAAACCGGTTTGGTGAAGTTTCGCAATGTATGTTGGTTCACCAATCTTGACCATGGCCGCCGCCACCAGCCGTTGCCGCTCATGACGATGGGGGAAAATTTGAAGTACAGCAAACACAAAGAAATCAAAGGCAAAAAAGCGTATGACAAGTATGACAATTACGACGCCATCGAAGTCCCGTTCACCGATGCCATCCCCAGCGACTACGACGGCATAATGGGCGTCCCCATCAGCTTCCTGGATAAATATTCACCAGATCAGTTTGAAATTTTAGGAATGTGTGAAAACGAGGATTTGTATAAATTAAAAACAAAAGTATATACAACTGCGGAGTGTAAGCGGGCATATTTGGAAAAATTCGGCAAAAAAGGGACATATGACTTGAACGCAAGTGGGGTAGTGATTCGCGATGGCTTATCGGAAAAAGTTTATCAAAGAGTGCTTATTAAGCATAAGAAAGCTTGAAATGTAGATGTAGTTATTATTTATCTTAAAAAATAACTTTAAAATAGCCTGAATAAAGCTGTTTTTTGTTAAAGTTGTAAATCGTAATTATAATAACCAATAAAATATCTTGACTTTTATTTTTGTTTAGCTTACCATTAATTATAGATCGTCGGGAAAAGTTTTATTTATTATTAAAATTAACCAAAACTAAACATGGCAACAAATCAAAATAAAAATCCTCTTGAGGAATTACTGTTAGATGAAAACCAAAATCTAGATTTAAGCAGATTAGCGCAGGTATTAAAACCTTTTACGCGTATTGATAAATCTTCACACGCAATTCAATTTTTGCAACCTTTTTATGAACAAAAAAATGAAAATAAAATATTAATTTTATTAGCTACTTCTAAGGCGAGGAAAGAATTATTGGGTGACGAAGAAAAAATGTCTCAGTCTGACATTATATCATTAGAAATAATGCCAGAGGGTAGTGTTAAAGCTACTCTTAAAAAACTATATGACGGAAAAAATATAAAGGCTGAAAAAAGCAAATATTATTTGCCGAATTATCAAATTGATGCATTGCTAACTCAATTAAATAAATAAAATAAAAATATGGAAAACGAGAATTTACAAATTACTAATTTAGAGAAAAAAGTCAATTCCTTGGAAAAAAGGATTATTGTACTTGAAAATAAATTTTCTATTAGTAAGTCAAAACATGTTGACATCAAAGCATTATCAATAAACGAATTCATTTTAGATAAAAAACCGAAAGATGACAATCAAAAGACATTAGTTATTGGATATTTTTTAGAAAAATATGAAGCGATGCTATCATTCAATGCCAAGGATCTATCCAGTGCATTTAGTAGAGTAAAAGAGAAATTTCCCTCTAATATAAATGATAAGGCTAACCAAAACATCTCAAAAGGTTATATGACTCAGCTAAAAGAAAAGAAAGAGAAACTTACTGCGTGGACATTAACAAATAAAGGAGTAAGTTTTGTGGAACAGCTTCCGGAAAAAGATAAATAAAGAATTTATGATAGGCAATTCTTTTAACAAATTTTCTGGCGATATCGCAAAAGCTTTTAATAAAACAGCCGATAGAGCCGTTGCTTTTTTGTATTTCCGAGAAAAAAAAGAGAATATAGTAGGCAGAACTCTTGAAGAGATTGCTCACGATTTTGAATTAGCTGGTTTGTCTAAGCCGAGAACAACTGTTTTAAAAGAAATTTTCAGAAAAGATACGCGGGTTATTAAATTCGGCAAAGATAAACGTCGTCTTAACAACGCAAAGAATGATAATATATCTTGTCAATTTGATGGTTATTTAAATAAAAGAAAAAAATTGGCGAAAAAGAAAGCTAACTTACCGCCGCTTGATCTTACTTCATTTTTTAATGTCAATTTTTCGCTAAATAGTAGTTTCGTGAGTATTGAAAGAATTGAAGATTTTAAAAAAATAGAAAATAAGTCATTTGACTTAACACGTTTAATAAAGATGTGCCAAGAACTTAATGATAACTTTTCTCGCAAGAATTATGTCTCTGTTATTATATTAGTGCGTGCGATTTTGGATCATATTCCTCCAATTTTTGGATATAGAAATTTTGCAGAAATAACAAATAATGCAAAATTAGCAAAGAGCACGAAGGCGTCCTTTGTCCATCTAGAAAAATCTTCTAGGAATATTGCTGATGCTTATTTACATATACAAATTAGAGGTAAAGAAATTTTACCCACCGATAAGCAGGTTAATTTTTCTAGTGATATCGATACTTTATTGGGAGAGATTATTCGTATTTTAAAATAATTATAAAAATTTTGGGAGGCGCGCGGCGCGAAAGAGGGGCTTGAATTTGCCATTTTGACCGATGAAATCACCAAAGCATGGACGGGATTGACAACAAGAGAGTATAAAAATTTAAAAGATTTAAAAAAGGAAAATCTGCGCGACAATATGACTAATTTGGAACTGGTGTTGAATATGCTGGCCGAAACCGCGACGACTGAAATTTCCAAGAAAAGAGA
>DJVL01000020.1:12931-25186 GCA_002440845.1 Patescibacteria group bacterium UBA6257 | reverse complement strand
CGCAGTCCGGATTTTCGTCAAAAAAAGTTCGGGTATTTTCAAATACATACCACCAGTTTATACACGACGAGTTTTTCGCCTCGCCTTCTGCGAAGACTCGCCAGCCGAGCCGCTAGTTGGCGGATTTAATTTTTTATTTTCGGAAAATAATTGAAAAATAATTAGGAATTAGTTTAAGACAATAAAATGTTTATTTCACTAGCACAACTTGTTAATCAGCTAGTTAATGAAGGATGGCTAAAAACACCCCGGATTACTGAGGCATTTTTAAAGATTAAAAGAGAGGATTTTGTGCCAGAGGAGATAAAAGAAATAGCTTATTTAAATGAAGCTCTAAGCATTGGTTACGGTCAAACTATTTCCCAGCCATCAGTGGTAGCTTTTATGCTGGAATTATTATCTCCCAAAGAAGGAGAGAAAATCTTAGATATTGGCAGTGGTTCTGGCTGGACCACGGCATTATTGAGTTATTTAGCAGGAGGCAAAGGAAAGGTTATAAGCATAGAAAGAATTAAAGAATTAAAAGAATTTGGCGAAAATAATATTAAAAAATATAATTTTATCAAAAAGGGAATTGCTAAAGTTATTTTAGGCGATGGCTATCAAGGTTTTAAAGAAGAAGCACCCTTTGATAAAATTTTGATTTCTGCCAGCGCTTCAAAGATAGAAGAAGAATGGTTAAAACAATTAAAAACCAACGGCAAAATAGTTTTACCAATTAATGATGAGATAATTACGATAGAGAAATTATCAGAAAAAGAGAAAAAAATAGAAAGATATCCGGGTTTTGTTTTTGTGCCTCTTATAAAACACCTTAAATATTAAGCAGTTTTATTGATTTTTTATCGGTAGGCCGATTCACCTGTCATTATGGGTATATAGCCATAATAATCGTTTGTTAAATCTTTTTATTTGGCTAAAATATAAAAATCAACTATCAAGTAAAAATTTATTCAGGAATTTGATTTTTAGATGTTTTTATGTTAAATTATAAAAAAGAAAAAATTGAAATTTTTTGGACTTCTTTTTTCATTTTTCAGTTTTTATTTTATCGAAGAAGAATTTAAAAATATGTTTAAATCAAATCAAAAAGAAAAAATAATAAAAGATTTTGCCATTCATAAAGAGGACACCGGTTCTCCGGAAGTTCAAATTGCTTTGTTAACTAAGAGAATAGAGTTATTGGCAAAACATTTAAAAAAACATCCGAAGGATGTCCACTCAAGGAGAGGTTTATTGGGAATGGTGTCAAAACGAAGGAAGCTATTTAGTTTTTTGAAAAAAGAATCAATTCAAAGGTCAAAAAAAATATCAAAAAAATTAGGATTATAAAACTTTCTAATTGATATCATCATTGATATGGTAATAAAACATAAAAGTCAACGCATCGGAATTTTTATTGATATTCAAAATTTATATCATTCAGCTAAAAATCTCTATAATTCCCGCGTTAATTTTAAAAATCTTTTGCAGGAAGCAGTAGCAGGCCGCCAGCTGATAAGGGCTATTGCTTATGTGGCTAAATCTGACGAACCCGGTGAAGCTTCTTTTTTTGATGCCTTGGAAAAGAGCGGCATTGAAACAAAAGTGAAAGACCTTCAAGTTTATCCTGACGGCACTAAAAAAGGCGATTGGGACGTGGGATTAGCGGTTGACGCTATTAGATTGAGCTCTGGTCTGGATGTTATAGTGATAATAAGCGGGGATGGAGATTTTATTCCTTTAGTTGAACATCTTAAAGGGTTGGGAAAGCAAGTGGAAGTTATGGCTTTTGGAAAAACTACCTCTTCTCGTTTAAAAGAAATAGCAGATGAATTTATTGATTTTGATAATAAAATTGATTATTATCTTTTGCAGTCATTGGGGCAAAGTTTTAGCAAAAAGATACCCAAAATTATGAAAATCAAACTTAAATAAACTATTGACGTGGAAAAAAAAATTTATTCTCTTAATTTAGGAAATAAAAATATAAATGTTGAGTTTTCAAATTTAGCCGAACAGACCAATGGGTCTGTTTTGTTAAGGATGGGAGAAACCATCGTAGCCGCTTCGGCGGTTATGGCTAAAGAAGATAAAAAAGACGTTAATTTTTTCCCTTTGCTGGTTGATTACGAAGAAAAATATTATGCCAGCGGAAAAATTTATGGCAGTCGTTTTATTAGAAGAGAAAGCCGGCCAACAGAATTAGCTATTTTAGTAGGCCGCTTGATTGATCGGACCATTCGGCCTCTTTTTCCCGACAAGATGAAGCGGGAAGTTCAAGTAGTAGTTACTTGTTTGTCTTTTGACGAAGAAAATGATCCAGCTATTTTGGGGATAATAGCTGCCTCTTTGGCTTTAGGCGTTTCTAACATTCCTTGGCAAGGGCCAATTTCGGCAGTAAGAATTGGTTGGAGCAAAGAGAAGGGGTTTGTTTTTAATCCCCGGATTCAGGAGAGAGATTCTTTAGATTTAGATTTGGTGGTTTCTGGTCCGGAAAAAGTTATTAATATGATAGAAGGAGAAGTCAAGGATGTCCCGGAAGAGATAATAAAAGAGGCAATAGCCAAAGCTTATAAAGAAATAGAAAAAACCAATGAAGAGCAGTTAAAGATTATTTCTGAAAGAGGAAGATTGAAGGAAAAAGTTATTGTTAAAGAAGAATTAAATGAAGATTTGAATTTAGAAATTAAAAAGTTCCTTGAAGGTAAATTAGAGGAAGCTATTTATGTTGCCGATAAAAATGAGAGGGAAAATGAATTGGCTGATTTATTAGAAAATTTAAAAAACCACCTGAGGGAAAAAAATTTTGCTGAAAGCGATTTGGAAAACGTTTCTTTTGTTTTTGAAAAAGCAGTAGGGGCTTTAGTTCATCATAATATTTTAAATCAGGAAAAAAGGCCTGACGGAAGATCATTAGATGAAATCAGGCCTTTGGAAATGGCAATTGACATTTTGCCTCGGCCGCATGGTTCAGCTTTGTTTATAAGAGGAAAAACCCATGTGCTTTCTGTGGTAACTTTAGGCGCGCCCGGAGATGTTTTAGTTCTTCAAGGCATGGAGCTTACCGGAGAAAAAAGATTTATGCATCATTATAATTTTCCTGCTTATTCTTCTGGAGAAATTGGGCCAATAAGAAGCCCGGGAAGAAGAGAAATTGGCCACGGAGCGCTGGGGGAAAAAGCTTTAAATGCCGTAATTCCTTCTCAAGAAGAATTCCCTTATACCATCAGAGTAGTTTCTGAGGTTTTTTCTTCTAATGGTTCTACCTCAATGGCAGCAACCTGCGCTTCTTCTTTGGCTCTTATGGCCGCTGGCGTGCCGGTAAAAACTCATGTAGCAGGGATTGCGATGGGTTTAGTGTCTGACGAGAAAGGGGGCTACAAAATTTTAACTGATATTCAGGGACCGGAAGACCACTACGGCGATATGGATTTTAAAGTTGCCGGCACCAGACAAGGCATTACAGCTTTACAAATGGATGTAAAAATTAAAGGTATAACGCCGGATATTGTTTTTGAGGTTTTAGATAAAGCAAAAAACGCCCGTTTCTTTATTTTGGAAAGAATGGAAAAAATTATCCCGTCTCCTAGGCAAAATCTTTCACCTTTTGCTCCAAGAATCTTTTCCATTAAAATCAAACCCGAGCAAATAGGTTTGTTAATTGGTACAGGAGGAAAAAATATTCGTAAAATTATGGAAGAAACAGAAACGGAAATAGATATAGAAGAAGACGGAACAGTTTTTGTTACTGCTCTTAATGAAAAACAGGCGGAGACGGCTGTTGAAAAGATAAAAAATGCTACTAAAGAATTTAATGAAGGAGATATTGTTGAGGGGAAAGTGGTTCAAATTAGAGATTTTGGAGCCATAGTTGAGCTGGGCGAAAATAAAGATGGAATGATTCATATTTCAGAATTAGCTTCTCATCGTGTTGGAAAAGTTGAAGATGTGGTTCAGCTGGGGGAAAAGGTTAAAGTAAAAGTAAAAAAAATAGAAAACGGAAAAATTTCCCTTTCCTTAAAAGACGCCAATAAATCTTCTTGACAGATAAAGTTTAAAATAAAACTTAAATAAAATCTTAAAAAGCCCTAATAAAAAACGAATCCGTAATTCAAAACACGGGTTTTATTTTTATGGGTTATTTTCTTGACTTTTATTTTTGTGCTATAATAAAAATAAGAATTTTTTGACTATACTTTTTAAAAAGATTAAAAATAAAAAATAAAACAGAAAAATATGGATAATAATTCTTCAAATAATTTTTTAAATAATCAAAATTGGCAAGGGTCTGGTATGTCTCCCGGGAATCAAGAAAATCAGAACCTCGGGGGAAATTTTTCTCCAACTGAGGGGCAACTTGAAGCTCAAAATATATCAGAAGAAAAAAAATTTTCCCCGCCTCCTCCCAATGTATTTGTCAGGACTTCGAAATCAGATTTGGAGAAAATTCAGAGCGAAGGCGGAACTTTTTCTGCTAATCCTAATTTTCAGCAATCTCAGGATTTTGCCCCAAATTCGTCTTTAGGTTCCTTTCCTTCGGAAGGCCAACAAAATAATTCTTACTTTTCTCCTCCTCCACCACCGCCACCTCCTTCATCACCTCCTCAATTCGCTCCTCCGGCAGGACAAAACTTTACAGATAGCCAAACTAATCCGGTTTTTTCCGAACCATCAATTTCTTTTGATGCAGGAAATACTGGCGGAATAACAGGAGGAGATATGTCTAATTTTTCTTTTCCTAATCCTCAGCCTCCGGCTTTTGGAAAAAAGAAGTTTTTAATTCCTATTATTTTAGGGGTTTTGGCAATAGGTGCTGGTTTTTTAGGCTATTTTTATCTGTGGCCAAAGTTTTTTAAGCCCAAGGAAAATGAAATAGTTGTAACGACAACAACTCTTCCAGTTACTACTACTACCACAACGACTACCAAACCTTCGCCTTATGTTAAAATCAGCGAACCTTTTCAGAAACAGGAAGTTAAAATAAATATTAGCGGTGACGTTGTTGTAAAAAATATAAAAAATACGGCAACCGATACCCTCTCTTCGCCGGGGACTTTTAAAATTATTTTGCCTTTTATTCATCAAGAATCTTTGACCAGCGAAGAAGTTATTCTTTCTCTTATTCCCAAACTCCCGGAAAAATTAAAACCTTTGGTTTTAGGGAGAAAATATTTGGTGTTTGCTTATTACGGAGAAGTAAATCCTTCTTTGGGCTTGATTATTGAGACTGGCTCCGAGGTTAAAGAAGAAATAAAATCTAATTTTATTGCTTGGGAAAAAAATTTGGCGATTTTAAGCGATTTAAATAATTTCTTCCTGATAAAAACCCCAAAAAGAGTTGATAAAAAATTCAAGGAAACTAATGTTGCCGGACTGGAAATGAGAGCTTTCGCTTTTTCCGGAAAAGAAGCGGCTATTAATTACGCTTTTTTTGATAAATATCTGATAATTAGTTCTTCTATAGAAGCTACTAACAATGCCGCCACTCATCTTCAGGGAGAGGCCCAAAATATCTATTTGAATAATCCTTAGCCAAAGATTCCTGAAAATCAATAAGATTTTTGATTTTAGATGCAATCCCGGGAAAGAAAAGGGTTTATTTGATTTTCTTGGCAATTTGTTATAGATTATAGATTATTATAAACTAGGAAAATTATGTCCAAAATTTTAAGATCTTTTTTATTAGTTTTGGGGTTTTTTTTGTTGCTTGCTTTTCTTTTTGCTGGATTTGACAGTACAGCGCTTTCTTCAAAAAAGTTGAGTTTGTCTCAGGCCCTCCAAATGGTAAAAGAACAGAAAGCCGATTCCGTGATTGTTTTTCCAGGAAGAATAGAAGTTGTTTCCAAGGATAAGGAAGTTTTTACTGCTGATCGCGAACAAAATGTTTCTTTTATTGAAACTCTAAAAAATTTTGGTTTTAGCGAAGAAGAAATAGGGTCTCTTAATTTAGAAGTAAAAGAAGAAAGCGGTTTAGCTGTTTGGTTAGCAGTGCTTTTGCCCATTCTTTTACCGGCATTGGTTATTGTTGGATTTTTTATGTATTCTTTAAAACGAGCTAATCAAGGAGCAATGCAGATTTTTTCTTTCTCTCGCTCCAATATTAAGTTGTTTTCTCCTAATAAAGATAGAATTACTTTTAATGATGTGGCTGGCTTAGAAGAAGCAAAGGAGGANNATACCCCGGGGAGTTCTTTTAATGGGTCCGCCCGGGTCAGGAAAAACTCTTTTAGCTCGGGCAACGGCTGGCGAAGCAAAAGTGCCTTTCTTTCATATTTCCGGTTCGGAATTTGTAGAAATGTTTGTAGGGGTTGGGGCGGGTCGGGTGCGCGATGCTTTTACTACTGCCAAAAAAGCCGCGCCCTCTATATTATTTATTGACGAAATTGATGCTATTGGCCGCGAAAGAGGTTCAGGCATCGGCGGCGGTCACGACGAAAGAGAACAAACTTTAAATCAAATTTTAGTGGAAATGGATGGTTTTGATCGCGACACCAATGTGATAGTGATAGCGGCTACAAACAGGCCTGATATTTTGGATTCTGCTTTGCTTAGACCCGGACGTTTTGACAGAAGAGTAATATTAGATTTGCCTGATATAAAAGAAAGGGAAGAAATTTTAAAAATTCATAGTCGGGGAAAAACATTTTCTTCCTCGGTTAATTTAAGGGAAATAGCAGAAAGAACCCCCGGTTTTTCCGGAGCCGATCTTTCTAATTTAACAAACGAAGCCGCTATTTTGGCTGCCCGCAGAAGCAAAAAGGCCGTAGAACAAAGCGATCTTTTAGATTCTATTGAAAAAGTCATTTTAGGCCCGGAAAGAAAGAGTAAAATTTTAACAGAAAAAGAGAAAGAAATTACCGCTTATCATGAAGCTGGACATGCTTTAATTTCCACTCTTCTTCCCGGCGCTGCCAAAGTGAGGAAGGTTTCTATTATTACCAGAGGCCGGGCCGCCGGTTATACTATGAGGACGCCAAGCGAGGAAAGATATATGAAAACTCGTTCAGAATTTCTTGATGATTTGTGCGCGTTGCTTGGCGGTTATGTGGCAGAGGAATTGAAATTTGGAGAAATGTCCACGGGAGCAGCCAACGATTTAAAGGAAGCCAGCAGTATTGCCAGAAGTTTGGTGGTTAAATATGGAATGAGCAAGAAAATGGGACCAGTAGCTTTTGGCCAAGTTGACGATTTGATGCTTTATGGCAAAGATTATTTTTTTGAGAAAAATTATTCAGAAGCAACTGCCGCCAAGATAGACGAGGAGATAATGGAGACTATTAAATTATGCTATCTGAAGACCAAGAAGCTAATGAAAGAAAACAACGAAAAGTTAAAAAAAGTGGCAGAAGAGTTAATTAAGAAAGAAACCTTAGAAAAAGAAGATTTTGAAAAATTGATTTAGAGTAAAAAAACATATCCCTTGTTTTAAAATTTAAAATTGTAAATTTAAAATTTTATCAAGGGATGGGCGCGTAGTTCATTGGTAGAACGCTTCTCTTATAAAGAAGAGGCAGAAGGTTCGATCCCTTCCGCGCCCACCCGGATTGGGCGGTTAGCTCAGCTGGGTCAAAAGCCAAAGTCTTGGCTTTTGACGGGCAATTACCTTGAAAATTAAATTTTGATAAAATAAATTGCCCGGGGAAGAGCGCTTTCCGCCGAAGGCGGAACAGCGTGTTTGTCTTAAAGACCTGTAATTTAGAATTTAAAACTGAAATTAAAATTTCTTTTTGGGCGGTTAGCTCAGCTGGTTAGAGCGTTCGCTTGACGTGCGAAAGGTCAGGGGTTCGAATCCTCTACCGCCCACTGTTTTTAATCAAAATAAAATTAAAACTAAAACCGAAGCGGAAAGGTTTTTTGTTATAGGCGCCTCTTAAAAATAAAAAGGGTTTCTTTTGTTTTATTGAATAAAAAAGCCATTTTTGGTAATATTTGTTATTATAAATTTTTTCGTTCTTTTTAGTTTTCTTTAAAAGTAAAATCAAAAAATTCTTATTCTTATTTTTTTATTTTTTTTATTTTTATGAAAATATTTTATTCTCTTGAGGTTTTTTTCCCTCATATTTCTGGAGTAACTATAACTACCGATCGTTTAGCTAAACACTTCATCCAGAAAAAAAATAAAAATCAAGTTTGGATTATCACATCTTCGGAAAACGGAAAATTCCAAATCATTAACAATAAGGGCAGCTATAACATTATTAAAATAAAATCTTATCGCAACCCCATAAAAAAGAAATTAAAAGTTAGCTATTTTGCCCCATTGAAATTAAGAAAGATTTTAAAAGATTTTAAGCCCGACCTTATTCATATCCAAGACCCGCTTTTTATTTCCAATATCTTGGCTATTGAAGCTAAAAAAATGGATATTCCGGTTATTGCCACCCAGCATAGTTCTTTGGATTTTCCTTTGGCTTGCCTTGAAATGCCCGATTTTTTTAAAAAAATGACAGCTAAAGCTATGGCTGCAGCTTTATCTAAGTTTTTTAATAATTATTGCCGGGTTTTAATTGTGCCCAGCAATTATATTAAAAGCGAAGCTGTTAAATGGGGAGTAAATATTCCCATAGAAGTAGTTTCTAACGGCATAGATCTTGACTTATATGTCAAAAAACCGATTCCTCTTTCCTTTATAGAAGAATATCATTTGGAGGATTTTGTTTCTAAACCGATTGTTTTTTATTGCGGCAGGTTGGATAAAGACAAAAATTTGAACGTTTTGATAAAAGCTATTCCTTCAGTTGTCAAGGAAACTGATGCTAATTTTCTTTTTTTAGGGACAGGGGAAAAGGAAGAAGAAATAAAAGAAAAAATTAAAGTTTATTCTTGTCAGGATAAGGTGCGTTTTATTGGCAAAATTCTTCCCTCCAACGAAAAAATTTCTTATTTTTATCACCTATCTTCAGTTTTTGTTATGCCTTCGGCTATTGAAGGTCAAAGTTTGGTAACGATGGAAGCTATGGCTTCAGGTTTGCCAATAGTTGCCGCGGATAGCGGCGCTTTGCCGGAATTAGTTAAAGACGGGGAAAATGGTTACTTAGTAGATCCTTTTAATCCAGAAAGTTTTAGCCAAGCAATTATTAAAATTTTAAAGGATAAAAAATTAAGCGAAATAATGGGTCAGAAAAGCCGTTCAATGATTTTGAAACACAATTATCAAGAGACATATGCTTTGTTAGAGAAAGTATATGAAAAAGCAATTAACTGATTTTTAAGAAAAAATGAGATTTTTTCAGAAGAATCAACCAAAGTTAATTTTCTAATAATTGTTTATGGAAGAAATTTTTGAAGTAAAAAAAATAAATAAACCGATTAGGATAGACAAATACTTAAAAGAGAAATATGAGGATGTCTCAAGGGAAAAAATTATTAATGCCATTAAAAAAGGAGAGATAAAGATCGAAATTGGCAACAAAAGAAAACTGAAATTTAAGCCCAGCTTATTGCTTAGAGGCGGAGAAAAAATTTTTCTGTCAGAATTCAATAAAGAGAAGTCTTCTAAAGAAATCCTTTTGGCAAAACCTCTTTTGCCAGAGCCCTTAATCCTTTATGAAGATGAAAATCTTTTAGCCATTGATAAACCATCAGGAGTCATAGTCCATCCCGTCAAGAGCAATCTTTTTGAGCCTTCTATAGTTTCGTGGCTTATTTTTAAATTTCCTTTCTTAAAGGAGGTCGGCGAAGATAATTTAAGGCCGGGCATAGTTCATCGTTTGGATCGAGAAACTTCCGGAGTGCTTTTGGTGGCGAAGAATAATTTTGCTTTTAATTACCTTAAAAATTTATTTTTTTTAAGGAAAATAAAGAAAAAATACTTAGTCTTAGTGCGGGGAGAGATAAAAAAGAAAGAAGGAAGGATAGATTTTTATTTAGGCCGGTCTTTAAAAAAACCTTGGAAAAGAAAAATTGTTTTTTCCGGAGAAGGGGCTAAAAAAACAAAGACTGCTATAACGAAATTTAAAGTTCTTAAAAATTACAAAGATTATACTTTGTTAGAGGTAATGCCAGAAACCGGCAGGACCCATCAAATTAGGGTACATTTGGCTGGCATTGGTTTTCCAGTAGCAGGAGACAAAGTTTACGGAAGAAATAAAAAAGATCAGTTGAATATTTTTCCTCGCCAGTTCATTCATGCCCAAGAAGTAAGCTTTCCCAATTTATCAGGCAAATTATTGACTATCCAAGCGTCTTTGCCTGAAGATTTAAAGGTAATTTTAAAAAAATTATCCATTGACTAAGTAATGGGTTTTATGATAAGCTGATGACTTAAGCTTAAAATTAAGTTTTTAAAAATAAAAGACAAAAAATAAAATAATATGGCTGAGACAATAAGAGAAATTAAAAAAGAAGAAATCCGGCCGGGGATGTATATTAAATTATTCCAAAAAACAAAGGAAGGAGACAAAGAAAAATTACAGCATTTTGAAGGGCTGGTAATTGCCAGAAAACACGGCAAAGAAGCCGGGGCAACGATTACTTTAAGAAGAATAATTGAGGGGGTAGGGGTTGAATGGATTTTGCCTTTATCTTCGCCAAAAATTGAAAAAATCAATTTAGTAAAAGAAAGCCGGGTCAAGAGAGCTAAGCTTTATTATTTAAGGAATAAATCTCAAAGAAAAACCAGGGCAAAATTAAGAAAAGAAATACGCAGCGAGGCAGGAGTTGTTAATGAAACGGTAAAGGCGGAAAAAGAAGAAGACGCTGAAAAAATCCAGCAGAAATAAAATTTAATTCATAATTCATTTTTTGTTATTTATAATTTAGAATTTATGTTTTGTTTAGGATTTAGATATTAAAGTTTAGGAATTTCTTTATTCATAATTTATTGCTATGGTTTTTTCGCCCAGGTGGCGGAATTGGCAGACGCGCTACTTTGAGGTGGTAGTGGAGTTATCTCCGTGTGGGTTCGAATCCCACCTTGGGCACCAAGCGAAGCGAAGCAACCAGAGCAAACCAACTGCTTGGTTTGCGCGGGGGATTCGAAGATCGCAGCGCTCAACGAGTTTTCCGCCTCTGGCGGAAAGGCGAGTCCCGCGAGAGGCGGCCTGCGAGAATTTGCCGTCAGGCAAATTACTTGTAGGCGAATCCCACCTTGAGCGCATTTTCTCCTTGTTTTAAAATAACCAAGGGGTTATAATGATAATAAAGCGAATAAAAGCAGAAGAGTTGCTTATTGTTTTTTAATATTTATGATTTACTTACTGCGTTTTTTGTTTTTTAGAATAATAAAAGTTTTTTAAAAATTAAATAAATAAAAAAATGAAGAATAAAAATACAATTTTAATAATTTTAGGAATTATTTTGATAATTTTAATTGGTTTTTATTGGATTAGCCAAAATAGATTGAATATAAAAAATAGCGGCCAACAAAACCAAAACGGCGTTATAACTGAAGAAACTGGCGCTGGAGTAAATAATCAGGTAAATAATAAACAATCTCAAAACAAAATTATAACTGACGATTTTTCAGTAAATCTTCCTGATGGCTGGGAACAAACTTCTCCCGGAATGGGGATTTCGGCAATGGCTGTTAAGATAAATGAAGAAATCGGCGACCCCGCGGCTCAAAAAATTAATTTTCAAAGCTATTTCGCCGTAGTTTATGATACCCTTCAAGGAAAAAGCATAAAGGAATATTTACAAACTGTTAAAAACCAGCTTTTGCAAGTTGTTCCGGATGTTGTCTTTAATAAAGAACAAGATATTATGATAAACGGGAAACCCGCGCATACGATAGAAGCGGAATTAGTTCAGCAGGGAATAAACTTTAAGGTTTTAATGGTGTTGATAGAGGGGAAAGAAGGAGATGTCTGGACGATATCTTTCAACACAACCAAAAGCAATTGGGAAGAAAACGGAGAGATATTTTATAGTGTTGCCAACAGTTTTGTTTTGAATAAATAATAACACGGTTTGAATAATTATTTATTCAAAACAAGCGCTTATTTTATTATGGGAGAATACAAACAAACAATTAGGGCGGTAAATTCAGCTTTGCCGGCAGTAGTGGCAATTTTGGTGTCAAAAAATTTATCTTCTAATCTTGGCAGTTGTTCTGGTTTTTTTATTTCCCAAGACGGCTATGTTTTAACTAATCGCCACGTGGTAGAAGACGAAGAGGCGGTTTACTTCGTTTTATGGCAAAACAAAAAATATCCAGTAAATGTTATTTCTCGCGATAAAGTGACAGATTTAGCAATTTTAAAGATTGAAGGAAAGAATTTCCCCTTTTTAAAATTAGGCGATTCTTCTAAATTAAAATTGGGACAAACGGTT
>DJVL01000020.1:0-12869 GCA_002440845.1 Patescibacteria group bacterium UBA6257 | reverse complement strand
GCAAAAAAGATTTGGGAAGATATTAAAAAATACGGCAGAATTTGCCGGCCAAAGCTTGGCATAAGATATTATTTAGTTAATGAGGAAATTAAGGCAAAATATAATTTACCTTTTGATTACGGCGCTTTTATTATTTTTAAGAGTTTCCCCAACCAGGAAGGCATAATTCCCGGCGGGCCGGCAGAAATGGCAAAGTTAAAAGAAGGTGATATTATTTTGAGTATTGATGATAAAAAAATTGACAAAGATTTTATTTTGGCAGAGTTTTTAGAGCAATATAAAATCGGAGAAAAGATTAAAATTTCTTATTGGCGGGAGGGAAAAGAAAATGAAGTTGAAGTTGAACTTGGAGGCTGACAATTTAAAGAATAATTTTTATTCATGATGGGCTTTATTTTGGAACTCTTTTAAGCCCTCTAAAAGCAATGGCCATTTTTTTAAAGTTGAATCTTCTTTGATAATTTCTTGGGCTTGTTGGCTTACTTTTTCTATAAATTCTTTATTAACGAGAGAGCTCATTACCAAATCGGGAATGCCCGATTGCTTTGTTCCCATAAATTCTCCGGGGCCCCTGAGAGAAAGATCAATTTCTGCCAGTTTAAAGCCGTCGTAATATTTGGTTAGTGATTTTAAGCGGGATAAAGAGGCCTTGGATAGGGAATCGGCAAAAAGAAAACAATAAGATTGGTTCTTTGCCCTCCCCACTCTCCCCCTAAATTGGTGAAGCTGGGCTAAGCCAAAATGTTCAGCTCCTTCAATAATCATCATTGCGGCATTGGGAATGTCAATGCCGACTTCTATCATTGAAGTCGTTACCAGAAGGTCAAAATCTCTATTTTGGAATTTTCTTATAACTTCTTCTTTTTCTTTTGGCTTCATTTTTCCGTGGAGCATAGCAATTTTTAAATCCGGAAAAACTTCTTCCTTCAGTTTTTTAAATTCTTTTTTCACAGCCTTTATTTCTAATCGGTTTATTTTCTCGGAAAGTTTGATTAAATTATCCGCTGAAACGTTAAGTTCCGGTTCTTCTATTCTTGGACAGACAAAGAAAGCTTGTCTGCCTTTTTTAATTTCTTCATAAATAAAGCGATAAACATTTTCTTTTTCTTTGGGTGTGATTATTTTAGTGATAACTTTTTTTCTTCCTTCGGGCATTTCATCAATGATGGATATATCTAAATCTCCGTAAAAAACTAAAGCCAAAGTGCGGGGAATAGGAGTGGCGGTCATTGACAAAAGATGAGGAATCTCGCCTTTTTTTAGATTTTTTGAAAGAAGTTTTTTTCTTTGTTCCACTCCAAAACGGTGCTGTTCGTCAACGACAAGAAGCCCTAAGTTGTTGAATTGGATATTTTTTTGGATTAAAGCGTGGGTGCCAATAACGATAATCGGCGAGGGGGAGTTAATGGTTCTTATTAAAGCTTTTTTGGAGATTTTTCCTTCTAAGCCGTCATCGTAAATTGTCGCTTCGGAGGAAGTCAGGAGGGCGATTTTAGAATGAAAGTTTTTTAAAAAAAATTTAAATTTTTCAAAATGCTGACGGGCTAAAATTTCTGTTGGCGCCATTACCGCTATTTGGTAGCCGGAAGAAAAAACAAGCAAACTGGCGCCAACAGCCACTATGGTTTTTCCCGAGCCAACGTCGCCTTCTAAAAGTCGATTCATCGGCTTTTGATTTAAATTTTTGGCGATTTCCCATAAAGATTTTTTTTGAGCTTGGGTTAAAGGGAAATCAAGAGAGCGGACAAAAGATTGGAGCAAAGGAATGTCAAGCTTTATTCTTGGCGCCCCAAGAGAAGAATTTTTTTCCTTGATTTTTAAAAGATAAAGTTGGGAGAGAAGAAGAGATTCAAAGACGAATCTTTCTTTGGCTTTTTTAGCCAAAGCCAAAGAAGCAGGAAAATGGATTTGGCGCAGCGCTTCTTTTATTTCCATTAAGCCATTCTTTTTTATCACAAAGAAAGGCAGAGTTTCTTTAATTTGAGGAATTAATTCCAATAAAGGTTTTATAAAATAGCGGAGCGCGCGCGAGCTTAATCCTTCGGTTTCCGGATAGATGGGAATCAGCCTGCCGGTGTGCTTTAAATCTTGATAAAAACTTTCTTCTAATTTTTGTTTGGAAAGAATCTCATAAGCTGGACTGGAAAGAATTAATTTTTTTCCTTTGGCTTGGACTTTTCCCGATAAAGACAAGGTGATACCAACATAAAGGCTTTTTATAAGATAGATTTGGTTAAACCAAATGGCATTTATTTTTCCGGTATCATCTTCAATGACCGCTTCAATGATAAAAAATCTTTTTCTAAAAGTTCGTCGGACATTGATTTTAGTAATAGTGCCTATAAGAGAAGCTTTTTCTCCTTCCTTTAGTTCGTTGATTTTTTTTATTTGGGAAAAATCCTCATAACGAAAGGGAAAATACCAAAGCAGATCTTTAATGGTTTTAATTTTTAATTTTTCTAAGTACTTTAAATAACGCGGACCCACGCCGCGGATTTGTGAAACAGAATCAGAAAGTTGTAGAAAGGAGCTCATTGAGGTTTTTTAAAAAGAGTGAGGTCGGGCTCAAGCGCGATTTTCTCGCAGGGAAAATCGATAGCGTGTTTTTGCGGCAACATATTTGGACCTGAAGATTTAAGGGGAGCGGCAGTCTAAACCGAGCGATAAGTGCCCTCGGGAGGAATCGAACCTCCATCACAGGCTCCGCAAGCCCGTATTCTGTCCGTTAAACTACGAGGGCAGTCAGACAGGTATTAAATATAAATTAAAACCTTAAAAAGGATTTAATTTTTCCAGTAATGATTCTTCTGTTTCTTCAAGCTCTGTTAGTCCGGCGTTTAAAAGCGTTTCTCGGATTTTGGTTTTGAGTTTTTCTTTTTCTGTCTCTTTTTTTTCAAAAGGAATAAGAAGAGGCGACTTTAAACCATTTTTAAAACCAATTTTTAAACAGTGGCTTTCTCCTTTGCGATCAATAAAATTAAAAGAATTAAATTTTGGTAAGGGGAAAATTATGTTGTCAATTTTTATTTCCTTTTCATTAATAATTACTTTTATTTTTTTAGGGCCTTCTTCGTTGGCGACGGTTAAAACGGCTATAAAAATGATGATTATAGAAAAGAGATAGTTATTGGTTATTAAAGAAACGGCAAAAAACAGCCAGCAGATTGTTAGAAAAACCGCGTACCAGGCAAAGCTATGCTTGAAGTTGTTTTCTTCTGTTTTCCAGCTTATAGTTGCGTTTTTGGCGCTTTTTTCTGTTTTTTTATTTTTTGCCATTTTAGTGATATCTTTTAAATTACCACGAAATTGCTTTGTTTTCAAATGATAAACTGCTGGAGACTGAGAATTCCCTCGCCGGGAAGCGAGAGCTATGGAAGATTTATGGTTAGTTAAAAATAAAGAAGTTAAAAGTTAAAAGGTTTGAGATGCGGAAGATGCGGAAGTCCGACTTTCACAGGATTCTTTAGCGGCTTGCAATCGCTAAAGGAGTTTTTTGATTTTTTGTAAGTTTTTTCTAATCTTGTGGTAAAATTATATTCAAATGGAGTATTATTCTTCCTCAGCCTTTGTTTTAAAAAAAGAACCGATTAAAGAAAGCGACCGGCGCTATGTTTTTTTTACCAAGGATTTTGGGAAGATTTCTCTTTTAGCTCAAGGAGCAAGAAAAATCAAAGCCAAGCTTTCTAGCCACTTAGAACCTCCTGTTCTTTCTCAAATAGAATTTGTGGTTGGCAATACCTCTCGTTTATTAGGGGCTTTAGAAGAAGAACCTTATTTGGAAATAAAAAAAGATGAAGCTACTTTGGCTGCGGCTTTGGAGATTTTAGCCTTAACTGACGAGATGACGATTGAAAATCAAGATGACAAAGCGCTTTGGAAGCTGATTTTTGATGTTTTGTTTTTTATGGAAAAAAATGGCAGAAAATACAACGAACTTACGGATTTTTCTAAATTTTATTTTAACGCTCGTCTTTTAACCCTTATGGGTTATAAGCCGTTTTTAGGCGAATGCAGTGAATGTCATAAGAAAACGGAAAACGGTTTTTTTAATTTCAGAAATAAATCCTTTTTTTGCAAAAACCATGCCAAAACTAACGATTTTTTGATTAAGACGGAACAAAAAAGAATTTTAGAATTTTTTTTTGAAGCGCCTTTAAATTTTTTTTCTCAACCCTCGTTGGTTAAAAAAATTATGGAGGAAAGAGAGTTTTTAAAGCAGTTTCTGAAGAGTTTTACTTTGTCTGTAAAATCAGATATACTATATTTTAAAAATAGCTAAAATAACTTTTTTTAAAAATATAAAAGTATGACGATAAACATTTTTGCTTTTAAAAAATTTTTAAAAAGTTTTTGGGGCGGGATTATCATAACTTTAATTATTTTAGGTCTGGGTTATTCTTTTTGGAGGATAATTAGAAGCCAAGGAGTAAGTTTTTCTTTTTTGGGCACAGAAGAAGCAAAAGCCGGAGATATTAAAACTTTTAGTTTAATTTTAAAAAACGATTCCCGGGTGGCTATTCAGGAAGCGGAAATAGTGGTTAAATTGCCGGAAGGCGTAATTGACCCGAAGAATATGGGCGAAACCACATTTAATTATTATTTAGGCGAGATAAAGGCGGGTGATTCTAAAACTGAGAATATGGAATTGCTGATTACCGGCGACCATAAAACAGCTAAAAACATTGAAGCTTCTGTCAGATATCGGCCCAGCACCTTAAGCTCTTTTTTTGAAAAAAAAGAAACAAAAACTATTTTGATTTCCGGCTCTGCTTTTCAATTTGACTTAGTAACGCCAAGGCAAGTTTTCTCCGAACAAAATTTTCCTATGGAACTAAGGTGGGCCAATAGTTCTAATTATATTTTTGAACATGTCGAAGCAAGGGCAGAATGGCCTACTGGTTTTGTGTTTCAGGATTCTAATCCCGAGGTCTCTTTTGATAATCCCGAAAATAATAAATGGCAATTAGGAGATTTGGGCGCTGGCAGCGAAGGTAAAATCAGAATCAATGGTTATCTTTCAGGAAAAGAAGGGGAAGCAAAAAAAATGATTATGAATTTAGGAATTGTAAAAGATAATCAATTTTTCCCTTTGGCTAAAGCAGAGAATTACATTTCTTTAATTAAAAATCCTTTGTGGGTTACTACTTTTGTTAATGATGCCATTGATTATAATTCCGACTTGGGAGAAACTTTGAATTTTGTCATAAACTATCAAAACAACTATTCCGCCGCTTTGAGAAGTTTAAAAGTGACGACGGTTTTTTCCGGAGACGATGTTTTTGATTTTTCCACTTTAAGGGCGCCCCGAGGGTTATTTTACTCCCGCTTGAAAACTTTAACTTGGGAAGGGTCAAAAGTGCCGGAGCTTTATTCTTTAAACCCGGGAGAAAAAGGGACTTTAACTTTTTCAGTCAATCTGAAAAAAGATTGGCCAATGAGAAGCTTAGCCCAAAAAAATATAGCGCTGGAAGTTCAAACTTTAGTGGAAAGTTCTAATATTCCTGACCAAGCAGAAATTTCTGATTTGCCAAAAGCTTCAACGTTAAATACGATAAAAATCAACACAGGGAGCGGTGTTATAGTGGAAAGTTATTTCAGAGACGCTTCCTCTCAGATTGCCAATATGGGAAAACTGCCTTTAAGAGTTGACCAACCCACGGATTTCACGATTCACTGGAAAATTACCAATAGTTTTAATGCTTTAAACGATGTCTCTGTAAAGACCACTTTGCCTTTATGGGCTGAATTTACCAACCAATTGGGAGGTAATTACGGCGAGAATCCTCCTGTTTACGACCCTAATACCAGAGAAGTAACTTGGAATGTAAAAACCATTCCAGCTGGTTCAGGTTTGCTTGCCAAGGGCTATGAAGCGGTTTTTCAAGTCAGGGTAACGCCTCCTTTAGCTCAATTAAACAAGGCTATTGAAATAATTAACGTTACTGCTTTCAGAGCTTCTGATTCTTTTACTCAAAAGGAAATCAGCGCTTCTTATCCAAAAGTAATGTCTACTCAATTGACTGACAAAACTGTGCCGCTTGAAGCCGGGATAGTTGGCCTCTAACAGTTAAAAGGTTAACTTTCCTTGAGAATAATTTAATTTATTTTAAAGAAAGAAGAGAATGGAAAAAAAGGTTTTTTCTGACGACCAAAGTAATTTAATAGAAAAAATAGTTTCTTTGTGCAAACGACGCGGTTTTATTTTTCCCGGTTCGGAAATTTATGGCGGTTTGGCTAATTCTTGGGATTACGGCCCCTTAGGAGTGGAACTTAAAAACAATATAAAAAAAAATTGGTGGCAGAAAATAGTATGGGCAAGAAACGAGGTAGTTGGTTTGGATTCAGCTATTATTATGAATCCAAAAACTTGGGAAGCTTCTGGTCATCTTAAAAACTTTTCCGACCCCTTGGTGGAATGCCAAAATTGCCATAGCCGTTTTCGCGCTGATTATTTAAAAGAAGGTAAATACGGTGAGTTAAAACAAAAAGACGGCCGTTTGCTTTGCCCTAATTGCGAAGGACTCCTTACCGAAGAAAAAAAATTTAATTTAATGTTTAAAACTTTTCTGGGGGCAACCGAAGAAACTGGCGATGCGGTTTTCCTTCGGCCGGAAACCGCTCAGGGCATTTTTGTTAATTTTAGAAATGTTTTAAATTCTTCAAGAAAAAAAATCCCTTTTGGTATAGCGCAGATAGGGAAATCTTTCAGAAATGAAATCACGCCGGGCAATTTTATTTTTAGGACAAGGGAATTTGAACAAATGGAACTGGAATATTTTGTTAAACCCGGCGAAGATGAAAAATGGTTTTTTTATTGGACAGAAGAAAGACTGAATTGGTATTTGTCTCTGGGGATAAAAAAAGAGAACTTGCGCCTTAGAGTTTATGAAAAAGAAGAATTAGCTCATTACGCACGAGCTTGCGCTGATGTAGAATATAAATTTCCTTTCGGCTGGGACGAGGTAGAAGGAATTGCTAATCGCGGAGATTATGATTTAAAAAACCATATCAAAAATTCCCTAAAAGATTTAAGTTATTTTGACGAAATAAAAAAAGAAAGTTTTGTTCCTTTTGTGATAGAACCTTCAGCCGGCGTAGACAGGTCTTTATTGGTTTTTCTGCTTGACGCTTACAATGAAGAGAAAGATGAAAGTGGCGAAACAAGAATCGTGCTGAAATTAAATCCTCAATTATCGCCAATTAAATTAGCAGTTTTCCCGTTGCTTAGAAATAACGATAAGTTATTGGTTTTAGCCAAAGATATTTATAATCAGGTTCGGGGAAAATTCCTTTGCGATTACGATGAAAGCGGTTCTATTGGCAGGAGATACAGAAGGCAAGATGAGATTGGGACGCCTTGGTGCTTGACCGTTGATCATTTGAGTTTAGAAAACGATACTCTAACTATTCGTCATCGTGATTCTATGGAGCAAGAAAGAATCCATAGAGACGAAGTTTTAAAATGGGTGGAAGAAAAACTAACGTCTTGATGCCCCAATTATTTATTCAATTATGGAAGATTATAAGCTTACTAAATTTAACAATGGCCTTCGGGTTTTAACTGTAGCTTCAAAAGAATCCCTGTCTTTTCAGGTGGTGGTTTTTGTTAATACTGGTTTTGATTTTGAAAACAAAAAAGAGAACGGCCTTTCCCATTTTTTAGAGCATTTATGTTTTAAAGGCACGGAAAAAAGGCGCTCTAATTTTGAAATTACCAAAGAACTGGATAGCTTGGGAGGAATTTATAATGCCACGACTTCTTCGGAATGCACTTATTATTGGGTTAGATTATCAAAAGAGCATAAAGAGAAAGCTTTGGATGTAGTTTCCGATATCTATTTAAATTCTCAGTTTCCTGAAGCAGAGCTGGAGAAAGAAAAAAAAGTTGTTATGGAAGAAATAAATATGCATCAGGACGACCCAAAGCTTTATGTTTGGGAATTATGGCCGAAATTGCTTTATGGAGATCAACCCATAGGCAGGTTCGGTTTAGGCACAAAAGAAAATATTAAAAATTTTTCAAGAAAAGATGTAATGAATTATTATCGCTCTCAATACAAGGCAAAATCCACCTTAGTGGCGATTAGCGGAAATTTCTCCGATAAGGAAGCGATCCAGCAGGTAAAAAAATATTTTTCTTCTATCCCTCTTGGCCAAGGGAAAAGAAAAGAAAACATAAAAGAAAAACAAACAAAGCCGACTTTGCTGGTTAAGGAAAAAGAAACTGGCCAGACTCATTTTGTTTTAGGGTTCAGGGGCATAAGTTTAAAAGACAAAAGAAGATATGCTCTGGATCTTTTAGACGCAATTTTTGACGGGGGGATGTCAGGGATGCTTTTCCAGTTAGTCAGGGAAAAATTAGGAGCGGCTTATTATGTAAGGAGTTATATTGAGTATTTTACCGATCATGGTTTTTGGGTGGTTAATGCCGGTGTTGATAATAGCCGGCTGGAGATGATAATTAAGTCAATTCTTCAGGAATGGGAAAAATTAAAAACATCAAAGATTTCTTCTGCCGACCTTAACAAAGCTAAAAATTATATTGCTGGAAGATTTGCTCTTTCGCAGGAAAGTGTCCATAATAGAGCAGATTATTTGGCTAGCCGGGAAATCTTGAGCGGAAAAATAGAGACCCCCCGTGAATATTTAAAGAAAATAAAAGCAGTCACTTTAGGAGATTTGAAAAAAACAGCCGGGGAAATTATTAACAAGCGGTTGCTAAACTTGGCGCTTATTGGGTCGATTAAAGAGAAAAGAACTTTGCTTAAAATTTTAAATAATTATTAAAAATAAAATTTAAAAATTATTATAAAATTATTATAAAAATTTATGAAAGAGGAAATAAAAAAAATTGATATTAGCTGGCAAAGCTTTGGCCGCTTTTATCTTTTGTTTTTATTAACCATAGGAATTTGGTATTTTCGTTCTTTTATTTTATTAGCCCTTACAGCTTTCATTGTTGCTTCTTTACTTGACGTGCCAATCGTTTATCTAGAAAAGAAGTTTAAAAACAGATGGTTTGCGGTTTTCCTTATTTATCTTTTTTCTGTTTTTTTAATCGCGTTAGTTTTCCATTTGATTTTTCCTATCTTAGGAAAGGTGTTTTTGGAATTTCTAACGCCTTTTTCGTCAGAAGGGAATGGCAATTTTTTAAATAAAATTTTTGAGCAATTTAAAAGCGATAGTAATTTTTTTGATAAGTGGACTTCTTTTTTTAATATTGCTGATGTAGGCGGAGGTGATATTGCTTCTGTTTTTTCTCAAGCTATAAAATTCACCAATAAAATTTTAGGAGGATTTTTTTCAGCTTTTTTGGTTTTTTTGATAGCCTTTTTCCTTAATTTAGAGAAAAAAGGAGTGGAAAAAGGCGTTCATTTACTTTGTCCAAAAAAGTATGAAGATTATTTTGTTTTTCTTTGGGAAAAGGCAAGAAAAAAGACGGTTTATTGGTTTACTGGCCAATCTTTGTTAAGTTTGGTTATAGGGTGTTTGGTATTTATAAGTTTAATTATTTTAGGGGTTCCTTATGCTGGTTTTCTGGCTGTTTTAGCCGGCATAGCAGATTTTATTCCTTATTTTGGGCCTTTAGTAGCTGGTGTAATTATTTCTTTATTTGGTTTTAGCCAAAATTTTTCTTTAGGGGTTGTTATAGCAATTATTTTGATTGCTATTCAAGGGTTGGAAAATTTAATTTCTCCGTTTTTGCGCTCAAAAACAATGAATTTAAACCCTTTAATTATTATTTTGGCTTTGGTGGTGGGAGAAAAATTGGGAGGGTCTCTTGGTGTAATAGTGGCTCTTCCGCTTGCCGCCGCCTTAATGGAGCTTTTAAGAGATATTAAGAGCGGCAACTTTTCAAATTTTGTTAATAGAAATAAGGAAGATTAGAAAAAAATGAGTTTTTTGTATTAGTTGTATTGGCAATAAGATATTTTTTAAAATACGATATCTATGATTAATAAAAATAGAATTTTAATTACTACACCAATATATTATGTAAACGATAAACCTCATATTGGTCATGCCTATACCACTTTAGCTGCCGATGTGTTAGCCCGATTTTTCAGGACTCAAGGCAAAGAAGTTTTCTTTTTGACAGGAACCGATGAGCATGGTTCTAAAATAGCAGAATCGGCTGAAAAGATGGGTAAGTCGCCAAAACAACTATGCAACGAAAATAGCCAGCTTTATAAAGAAGCTTGGAGGAATTTGAATGTTAAATATGATTATTTTACAAGAACTACTGATAAAAAACATGAAAAAGCGGTTAAAAAATTTGTTGAGCAATTGAAAGAAAAAGGGGCGATATATGAGAGAAATTATGAAGGTTTATATTGTATTGGCTGTGAGAAATTTTTAATCTCACAAGAGTTAATTAATGGTTTATGCCTTTATCATAAGGCGAAGCCTCAAAAGATTTCGGAAAAAAATTATTTTTTTCAATTGAAGAATTATTTAAAAAAAGTAGAAAAGGCCATTATAAATAATAAGTTAGAAATTCAACCGTTTTCTGCCAAGCAAGAAGTTTTAGGTCTTTTCAAACAGAATCTCGATGATTTTTCTATTTCTCGCCAAAAGGAAAGAGTAAAATGGGGAATTGAAGTGTCATTTGATAATGAGCAAACTATTTATGTCTGGATAGACGCTTTGGTTAATTATATTTCTGCTATTGGTTATGGAAATAATATAAAAGAATTTAAAAAATGGTGGGATGATAGTTACGTTATCCATTTATTAGGTCGTGATATTTTAAAATTTCATGCTATTTATTGGCCGGCAATGCTTATCGCTGGAGGAATTAAATTACCGGACCGAGAATTTATTCATGGATTTTTTACAATTAATAACCAGAAAATGAGTAAAACCTTGGGCAATGTTATTGACCCTAATAAATTAGTGGATAAATTTGGCGCTGATGCCGCTAGATATCTTTTATTATCACAATTTCCATTTGGCAGCGATGGAAATATCCAAGAGGCTAAATTTGAAGAACAGTATAATTCTAATTTAGCTAATGGGCTAGGCAATTTGATAGAAAGAACATTTGCTCTTCTTAGAAAATATAACTATAAAGCTCATCCCTTAAAATCTGCAACAAAAGAATTTGAGAATAATTTTAAAAAGCACGAGGAAGAATATTATTATTGTATGAATAATTTAGATTTGTTTAAAGCTTTAGAAAACGCCTTTTCTTTAACGAGGGAAATAGATAAGTATATTAATAAAAAGAAACCTTGGAGCATTCCTTTAGATAAATCAAAAGAAATTAATACTATTTTGACAAATCTATTAAGTGGTTTGAGTAAAATTGTAGTTTTCCTAGAGCCATTTATTCCTTCTAAACTGGATTTAGTTAAAAAGAGAATTAATGAAGGAGATTTTTCTAAGATTAATTTATTTCCCAGGATAGTTAAATAAATCTATTCCTGTGGCGAAGCCACAGGAAATCGGGGTAGATTTTTTTAAAAAAGTATCGGCTCCGCCGATGTATTTTAAGAATTAAATAAATCTATCCCTGTGGCTTCGCCACAGGGAATCGGGTATTCCCTTCACTTTGAGCGTTTTGGTGTTTGGTATATTTAATTTTGGATTGATTCCATTCGTATATTCGTATTAAATTCGTAATTTGTTGATTCCTATGTTGTTTGATTCTCATTGCCATTTAAATTTAGCTGCTTTTGAAGCAGATAGGGAGGAAATAATAAAACGGATGGAGCAGGAGAAAATTTTTGCCATTAATATCGGGACTTGCTTTGAAACTTCAAAAAAAGCGATAAAGATTGCTGAAGATACAAGTAATTGTTGGGCAAGTGTTGGCCTTCATTCAGCTCATACTTTCCCCGCCCCTTCCAACCAATTAGATAAAAATGAAATTAATAATTTTCAAGATAATCTTGGAAATACTTTGCCGGTTGAAGAGTTTGATAGTAAATTTGAAGACTTAATTCGCCGCCATAAAAAGGTGGTAGCTATTGGCGAGTGCGGCTTAGATTACAGCTATTTTAAAGAAATATCTTCAGAAGAACAAGAAAAATGTAAAGAATTAGAAGAAGAAGAGTTTAGAAAACAAATTAAAATAGCTCAAAAATATAATTTACCATTGATTTTGCATCTTCGAGATTTGTATAAAGAGGCTTTGGGTATTTTGAAAGAGAATAATTATTCAGGTAAAGCAATTTTTCACTTTTTTACCGGTTCTCTTGAAGAGTCAAAATCAATTCTCCAGAATCCTAATTTTTATCTGGGTTTTTCCGGAGTTATTACTTATGGCAATAAATTAGATGAAGTTCTTAAAGAAACTCCCTTAGAAAGAATTTTAATTGAAACAGACGCTCCCTATGTGGCGCCAGTGCCTTATCGAGGGAAAAGAAACGAGCCGTTTTATGTTAAAGAAGTAGCACAAAAAATAGCAAATATAAAAGATTTTCCTCTTGAAGAAATAAAAAGACAGACTTTTCAGAACGCCTTAAGATTTTTTGAGATTCGTTAGAACACCCGTTTTTGAGAAGTGAACTTCTTTACACCTCTATTACTACCGGTAAAATCATAGGTCGGCGCTGAGTTTTTTTGAAAAAGAACATTCCTATTTCTTCTCTTAAGTTGTTTCTGATGTAAGCTTCATTAAAAGTTTTGCCGTTGGTGGAGCGAGAAATTACTTCCCGAATTAACTTTTTGGTTTGATTTATCAAATCTTTTGATTCTTTCATATAAACAAAGCCTCGCGAGATGACTTCCGGCTCGTTATGAAGCAAACCGGTTTTATTTTCTACCATAGCAATGATAATGAAAATCCCGTCTTTGGCTAAAGTTTGGCGGTCTCTTATAACAACCTCGCTAATATCTCCAACTCCCAGACCGTCAACCATTAC
>DJVL01000013.1:5978-7791 GCA_002440845.1 Patescibacteria group bacterium UBA6257 | reverse complement strand
GATGCTGAGATATTAACCAATAATGGCTGGAAATTTTATAATAATATTCAGCCGCAAGATAAAGTATTATCTTATGCGGATGATGGTTATATAAGATGGCAAAAAATAGAAAAACTTATAGAAAAAAATCTTGAAGGTAATCTCGTAGAATTAAAAAATAAAGAAATAAAAATAATCGCTACCCCCGATCATTACCTTACCGTTCTTAGAAGAGTTTTTAAAAAAGACCCGAAAGATAATAATAGATTAAAATTGATAGGATATAAAACAAGCAAAGAAAGAAAAAGAATAACCGATTTGCTTAATAACGATTTCATCCCGAGGGGAGGTAAATGGAAAGGAATAAATAAAGATTTTTTTAAATTACCTAAAGTAGATAAAAACGAAGAAAAATCTATAAGCATTAAATTATGGGCCGCCTTTTTGGGAATATTTTTATCAGAAGGTTCCGTTGCTTATGATAAGAAAAAAGGAGTCTATAAAATAATTGTTGCTCAAAATGAAAATTCTCCTCATTATAAAAAAATTGATTTTCTGCTTAAAAAATTGCCATTCAAATTTAAAAAAATTAAAAATGGCTTTCGGTGTGATAATAAACAACTCTATGATTGCTTAAAACAATTTGGCAAGCGTTATACTAAATTTATTCCTCAAGATATTAAAGAATTGCCACCGCCTTTATTGAATATTCTTATAAATTGGATGATATTAGGCGATGGAACCTGTCCTGGTGGGAAAAATAGAAAAAAAGCTCGTGTATATTATACCGGCTCTAAGAAATTAAAAGATGATTTTGAAGAAATCTCATTAAAAGCAGGCTGGACATATCACACAAGCTGGAGAGCGCCAAGAGGCGGACATATAAATGAAAGAACAATTAAAAAAGAAAATCAAATGCCGTGTTTTGAAATTCGGTTACATAGAAATAACAAAACTCAAGTAAAATCTTTACATAGGAAAGAAGTATTTTACAAAGGAAAAGTTTTTTGTCTTCAACTTCCCAAATATCATAATTTTTATGTAAGACGAAACGGCGCCGGATATTTCACGGGCAATAGTTTAGCGGGACCGGTCACTGCGGCAGCAGCCGTAGTGGAATTAAAGATAAAAAATAAAAAAGCAAAAATAGGGATAGAAGACAAAAAATTAAAAGAAATTTTAAAAAAGGCAAAGGATTCCAAAAAATTATCCAAAAAACAAAGAGAAAAAATTTTTGAGTTGATAAAAAAATCTCCCTTTATAAAATTTTCTTACGCTTTGGTAAGTGAAAAAGTAATTGATAAAATTAATATTGAACAGGCGACCTTTAAAGCAATGAGAATTTGTTTAAAAAAACTAAAGATTGACCAAAAAACGAACCGACCCTCCTTAATTTTAATTGACGGCAATCGCATTATTGGTCATCGTCTTCCTTATCCCCAAAAAGCAATCATCAAAGGCGACGATAAAGTTTTTTCCATTGCTTTAGCTTCCATTATCGCCAAAGTCATCCGCGACAGAAAAATGAAAAACCTTGCCAAAAAATACCCTCAATATGGTTTTGAAATTCATAAAGGATACCCCACAAAATTACATCTAAAACTTCTTAAAAAATACGGGGTTTGCAAGATTCACAGACGAACTTACAGACCAATTGCTAAAATCTTAAACTATGAATTCCAATGAATTTCGCGAAGCATATTTCTATGAATTTCAAACCACCATAGAAATGCAGCAGGCATACATAGAAATTCGTTTGTAAAAATAAGCTAACTATGAATAAACTTGTGGTTATTCTCGGCCCTACTGCCTCTGGCAAATCAGATTTGGCGAT
>DJVL01000013.1:0-5880 GCA_002440845.1 Patescibacteria group bacterium UBA6257 | reverse complement strand
AAGAAACAAATTGCCAATTCTTTGCGGCGGTACCGGCTTATATATTTCAAGCGTAATTGAAGGCTGGCAATTCCCAAAAGTTCCTCCTGATAAAAAACTCAGAAAAAAATTAGCAGCTTTGCCGTCAAAAAAACTTTATCTTCAGCTGAAAAAATTGAGCCCTGAAAGAGCAAAAAATATTGACCGAAATAACCGCCGGCGGCTCATAAGGGCTTTAGAAATTGCTTTAACCGCAAAATCCATACCTCCTCTTTTAAAAAAACCTCCTGACTGGGATATTTTAATTTTAGGGGTAAAAAAAGACAAAGAGACCTTAAAAGCATTAATCAAAAAAAGATTAAATAAAAGATTAAAAGAAGGAATGATTGAAGAAATAAAAAATCTTAAAAAGCAAAAAATCTCTTCAAAAAGATTATTTGATTTCGGTTTGGAATACCGCTGGATTAACGAATATTTGGAAAATCGGATAACTTTGCCTGAAATGGAAAAAGGGCTTTATCAAGAAATTGTTAAATTTTCCAAGAGGCAGATGACTTGGTTTAAAAAAATAAAAAATGTTTATTGGATAAGAAATAACAAAGAAGCAATAAAAAGAACAAAAATATTTCTGGAAAACTGAAAAACCCGCCTTAGGCGGGTTTTTCTTTTGGAGTTTAATGATTAGCTGGAATGGTTGTAGTGGTCGGCGGCGTTGATAATGGCTGAGGCAAAGTGGTTGTTGGCGGCAGAAGAGAAGAATTAATAATTTCTTTTTCGGCATTTTTTATTGATTGCACCAATTGGCTGGTATTTTTAAGTTTAGCCATAAAAACAACTTTGCTTCTATTAATTTCCATTTTATCTTCCGGCTCGTAAATGGCTTTTTCAAATTTTGCCAAACTGAGGTCTTGTTGGTATTCCCCTTGCCCCATTTGAAGCAGCCAGACGTCAGAAAGGGTGAATTTTGGAAAACGGGAAAACTTGCCAAAATATAAATCTCCGGTTTCCAAATAAACCACATAATAAGGTTTTTCAAAAAGATTCTTCTTCGCGACTAAAGTATAAATTAAAAGCAAAAGAAGAAAAATCGTTAAAATTATTAAAAAGAAATTTATTTTATTAACCACTGTATTTTTTCCTTCTTCCATATTCCTATTTTTAAAATTTTTAATTTTTAATGTCTTTTTACTATTATACTAAAAATCTAAAAACTATCAACAACTTTTCCTAAAAAATCATTTCTGCTGACTAACCCAATGGCGGTGCTGTCAAAAGACCCATTGATTTTATCACCTAAAATTAAATAAGCGTCTTTGGGAATAATTCCTTTATAATCCCTGATATATAAATCAAGCATCTTTTTGCCAACTTCGCCTATTTCATAAGGTTCGCCTGTTGAATTTACTGCCACTTGGCCGTTAATAAAAATACGCCATTTGCCTTTTTCAAATTCTTCCAAATAAAGTTTGTCTCCGGAAATACCTTTAACAGCTTTAATGATAGGGCTTTCGTCTTTGCTAAACTGATGGATAATAATATCTCCCCTCTGAACAGGATTGCATTTATAATAATTAATCAACAATTTTACTGCTTCGCCGTTTTTTATCAATGGCTCCATTGAAACGCCTCTGACAATTCTTGTTTCTTCGCGGATTAAACATTCCTTGCCTTCTTCCTGCTGATTATTATTAATTTTTCCTGCCTGCTCTTCTTCTTGGGTAAAAAAACAATTCTTTTTATTATAACACAGAGGGTCGGTATTAATCACTCCGCTTTCTTTTTTTTCTTCTTCCTTAAAAAACCGGCTGCCATTGGCTAACATTATTATCAAAATTAAAAGCAAGGCGTTTATTATTAACAAAGAATTTCTTTTTTGCATTGATTTTCAGCTGATTTAAATTATTTTAAGCTTGATTTTAATCCTTTAGCTTATTCTTGATTATTTCTTCCAAAACTTTTGGGTCAGCCGCTCCCCGGGTTTTTCCCATTACCTGACCAACCAAAAATTGTATAGCGCCAGCTTTGCCTTTTTTATAATCCCCTAACGCTTTAGGATTGTTTTTAACCACTTCTTCAATCATAGGCAGTAAAACGCTCTGGTCGCTAACCTTTTCTAGATTTCTTTCTTTAATTATTCTTTCCGGGTCTCCGCCGTTTTTTACAATTTCTAACAGAATATCTTTTGCCGCTCGCGAAGAAATTTTATCCTGAACCAAATAATTGATTAAACGTGAAAAATATAAAGGAGTAATCTTCAAATTCTCCCATAAAAAACCTTCTTTTTCTTTTATGCCTAAAATATCGGAAATTAAATAATTATAAGTTAAGCTTACAGCTTTTTCTTTTGCGTTTAAGTCAAAAGCTTCAAAACAACTTATCGTTTCTTCAAAAAACTTTAAAATTTTTTCTTCCTGAACCAACAAATTGGCGCCTTCGCTGGGAATTTTATATTCTTTTATTAATCTCTTTTTCTTTTCCCACGGCAATTCTGGCAAACGCTTTTTTAACTCTTCTAAATCAAAAAGGCCGCCGCCTTCTTCTTCGGAATAAAGATGAATTGGCGGCAGGTCTGGTTCGGGAAAATAACGATAATCTTCGGCTTCTTCTTTGATTCTCTGAGAAAAAGTTATTTCTTTAGCGTCATCCCAGCCGCGAGTTTCCTGAACAACCTTTTCTCCTTTTGATAAAATTCCGGTCTGCCTTTTAATTTCAAAGTCAATTGATTTTTCCACTGCCCGAAAAGAATTTAAATTTTTTATCTCAACTTTAGTGCCAAAATTCTTCTCGCCTCTCGGCCTTAAACTGATATTCACTTCACACCTCATCTGACCTTTCTCCATATCGGCTTCAGAAACTTCTAAAGCCCTTAAAAGCACCTGCAACCCTTGAGAAAATAAACGAGCTTCCTTGCCAGAACTAATTACCGGCTCAGTAACAAGCTCCATCAAAGGCACTCCTGCCCGATTAAAATCAATTAAAGAAACAGCTTTCTCCTGAACTAAACCGTGAATCAGTTTCCCTGTATCTTCTTCCAAATGGATTCTCATTATTGTCACTTTTTTTTCTTCCTGATCTGAGCTTAAAAATAAAGGCAGGGCTCCGCCTTTTATAAAAGGCATATCGTATTGCGATATCTGATAACCTTTTGGCAAATCGGGATAAAAATAATTTTTCCTGTCAAATTTAGAATATTCTGGAATCTTTCCGTTTAAAGCCAATCCCACCATTAAAACTCCTTCTATCGCCTTTTTATTTATTGTCGGCAAAACGCCGGGGTAGCCAAGACAAACTTCGCAAATATTTTTATTGGGAATCGTCTCTAAAGAATTATTCAAACAGCGGCAAAACATTTTTGTTTGAGTTTTTAATTCCACATGAACTTCTAAACCAATTACCGGTTCAAATTCCATAATACAATTTTGAATCTTCTTTATTATTATTTTTTCTTCTATTTTATGCTTTTTTTGATTTTCTGCCAAATTGACATAAACAAAAATTGCTGGTAGTTTAAAAAAGTTCCTTAAAATTCAAAAAAGGGGGCTTAAAAATGGAAATTAAAATTATTAAGCCAAGCTTCCGTTTAGAGACAATTTTTGACGAAGAAACGGTATTAAAAATGCTGGAAAAAATAGGAAGAATATCCCACAAGAGCGAAGCGAAAATTAAAGAAGACAGCGCTAAAGAATTTGTAAAAAAAATTATTAATTTGGGACACGAAAGCGTCTTAGAACATTTCAGTATTACTGTAACAATAATTTGCGACAGAGGCGTTTCCCATGAAATGGTCAGACACCGTTTGGCTTCCTATACTCAAGAATCAACCCGTTATTGCAATTACGCCGACGAAATTATTTTTATTAAACCAGTCTTTTTCAAAAAAGGTTCGCCGGAATACGATATTTGGAAAAAAGTTTGCGAAACAGCTGCTTGGGAGTATCAAAAACTTATTAGTTTGGGTAGAAAATCCGAAGAAGCCAGAACAATTTTACCCAATTCTTTAAAAACCGAAATCGCGATGACCTGCAACTTAAGAGAGTGGCGCCATATTTTTTCTTTAAGGTGCTCCTCTTTCGCTCATCCTCAAACCAGAGAAACTTTCATTCCTATCCTTAAATGTTTTAAAGAAAAACTGCCGATAATTTTTAGTGATTTTGCTATTGAAAATAATCATCAATCACCCTACCCCTTTGTCGCTCAAAAAATCAAAGCCGCTCCTTAAAATCTATTTTAAAGTTTGCTTCAAAAACCCCGATTTTTTTCGGGGTTTTCTTTTAATAAAAGGCCTTATTTAAAGAACCTATCTATCTTTTTCCGGACTATTCGCCCAATTTCTTCTTGATTTAAAAGTCTGCCATTAACATAACAAGGAACGAGCTCAAATAAATGAGGATAAAATCTGGCTGTTTCTAAATTATTCTTCTATCTCTATCCCCATACTTCTTGCGGTTCCCTCAACCATTTTAATTGCCGCTTCTAAACTATTGGCATTCAAATCAGGCATTTTCCTTTTGGCGATTTCTTCTGCTTGATTTTTGGTAATTTTCCCAACCTTATTTTTTAATGGGTTGTCCGAACCTTTTTCTATGCCAGCGGCTTTTCTTAATAAATCGAAAACCGGGGGTTGTTTAAAATTCAAATCAAAACTCCTGTCCTGATAAACAGTAATTTCTACCGGAATGATATCCCCCGGCGTTTCCTTTGTTGCTTCATTGAACTTTGAACAAAATTCCTGAATATTCAAACCATGCTGACCCAAAGCCGGCCCTACTGGCGGAGCCGGGTTAGCTTGACCAGCAGGAATTTGAAGTTTGATAATTGTTTTTATTAATTTTGCCATTGATTTTCAAAATTATTTCAAAAATATTTTTAATTGATTTTTACAATTTAATTTATCTGCTTAATTTAAGATTTTTTCACCTGCAAAAAATCCAAATCTATCGGCGTATCCCGACCAAACAAAGAAACCAAAATCTTTACCCGGCCTCTTGCCTGATCAATTTCCCCTACTTTACCCTCTTTGCCCTTAAAAGGCCCGTCCATAATTTTAACTAAATCTCCAAGAGAAAAATCAATCTTATATTTTGGCTCTTCTTCTCCCGTCTTTTTTAAAATATCCCTCATCTCAGTCTCCTGAACCGGTCTGGGAGTGGTGCCGGCACCGATAAATCCTGTTACCATGGGGGTATTTCTAACTACATACCAAGAATCGTCGGTTACAATCATATCAACAAAAATATAGCCCGGATAGATCTTTTCTTCTACTATCGTTCTTTTGCCGCTTTTAATTTTTATCTTTTTTTCTTTGGGAACCAAAACATTAAAAATTTTATCCTGCATTCCCAAAGCTTCTACCCTTTGTTTCAGGCTACGAGCTACCGCATCTTCGTATCCGGAATAGGTATGAATGACATACCAATTCCTTCCTAAATTTATTTGTTGTTTGGGCATAAGCTCAATTCAAACTTTAAAACGCTTAATTGTTCCTATTTTTTCTTTTCAATTTTCTNNTTTTTTTAATTCCTGCCAAGCAGAAGAAAAATAACTTTTTATTTTTAAAAAATATTTGTTCATCACTTTTTAAAAATGCCCTTAAGGGCACCTTTTATTGCTATTTAATTATCTATTTTAGCAGGATAATCCGGATTTTGTCAATAAGAAACTTTGTCTGCTTTATGATTAGAATAACTCCGCTTTTGGCGGAGTTATTCTAATTTTTTAATTAAATATTTTCATCTTCTTCGTTCTCGTTATCATCCCACCCTTCCTCTTCTTTAGAATCTTCAGAATCCTCTTCTTCTTCTTCGTCTAAATCGCCGTCGTAGTTTTTTTCCTCTTCGCTATCATCTTTTTTTTCTTCGCTATTTAATTCGCCATCAATTTCTTCTTCATAACCTCCCTTGG
>DJVL01000010.1 GCA_002440845.1 Patescibacteria group bacterium UBA6257 | reverse complement strand
TGGTTGAAGACAAAGTCCATATGAGGGCAATAGGACCTTATTCTTTGATTACTCAGCAGCCTTTAGGCGGAAGAGCTTATTTTGGCGGCCAAAGATTTGGAGAAATGGAGGTTTGGGCTTTGGAAGGTTATGGGGCAGCTTACACTTTGCAGGAAATGTTGACTATAAAATCTGATGATGTGTTGGGTCGGGCAGCGGCTTATGAGGCGATTATCAGAGGCGAAAAAATAAAAAATCCCAATATTCCGGCGGCTTTTAATGTCATCCTTAAAGAATTACAGGCTTTGGCTTTATCCGTTAATCTTATCGGTGTAAAACCGGAAGAAGAACAGCCGGAAGATAAATTTTTATAAAAATTAAAACAAACATTTTTTGATTTTAATTTTTTAGAAAATTAAAAAGAAAAATAAAATATGTCGGAAAGAGAAATAAAAGTTAGTGATTTCGAAGCCCTTAGCTTGAAATTAGCTTCCCCGGAGGAAATGCTATCTTGGTCTTTTGGAGAAGTAACGAAAGCCGAAACTATCAATTATCGGACTCAAAGACCGGAAAAGGAAGGACTTTTTTCTGAACAAATCTTCGGTCCGGTTAAAGATTATGAATGCGCTTGCGGTAAATATAAAAGTGTCAGGTATAAAGGAACTTCTTTTAAATGCGACCGTTGCGGCGTTGAGATTACCCGTTCTTTTGTCAGACGGGAAAGAATGGGCCACATTAAATTAGCTGCGCCGGTAGCCCATATTTGGTTTTTGAGAAGCGTGCCTTCAAGGATTGGTTTAATGATTGATATTCCTTTGTCAATTTTAGAAAAAGTCGTTTATTACAACAGCTATATCGTAACTTCTGTAGATGAAGCGGCAAAGAAAAAAACTCTGGAGAGTTTAGAAAAAGAATTTTCAACAAAACTAAAAACTTGGCCCAAGGAGAAAAGGGGAGAACTTTTGGAGGCAAAAGAAAGCACCAAAGCGGAGTTGGGAATGATAAAACTCAAGGCGGTTTTTTCTGAAGTGGATTATATTTATCTTTCCCGGAAATACGGAGAGGTTTTTACTGCAGAAACCGGCAGCGAACCAATAAGAAAATTTTTGGAAGGAATTGATTTGGAAAAATTGGTTAAAGAATTAGAGAAAAAAATGGGAGAAAGCTTTTTGTCCAAAGGGAAGCAGGTAGATAAAAAGCTTTTAGCAAGATTGAAATTAGCCAAGAGCTTCTTGAAATCCAATCTTAGGCCGGAATGGATGTTTTTAACGGTGGTGCCGGTTTTGCCGCCGGATTTAAGGCCTATGGTTCAGCTTGACGGCGGGAAATTTGCCACTTCAGATTTAAACGACCTTTATCGTCGGGTGATAAACAGAAATAATAGATTGAAAAGATTGATAGAATTAAAGGCGCCGGAAGTTATTGTCAAAAATGAAAAAAGAATGTTGCAGGAGGCAGTGGATGTTTTAATTGATAATTCAATCAGAAAAACTTCAGGCGTTACGCCGATGCATACTGCTCAAAATAGGCCTTTAAGGTCTTTAGCCGATATTCTTCAAGGGAAAAAAGGCAGATTTCGCCAGAATCTATTAGGTAAAAGGGTTGATTATTCCGGCCGTTCAGTAATTGTTGTTGGCCCTGAATTGAAAATTGGCGAATGCGGCTTGCCTAAAAAAATGGCTTTGGAGCTTTTTAAGCCGTTTGTGGTAGGAGAGTTGATTAGAAGAGAAATTGTTTTTAATCCCCGGGCAGCCAATCGTTTGGTGGAAGAAGGTTCGGATATAGTTTGGGAAATTTTGGAAAATACTGTTCGTGATAAATATGTTCTTTTAAACAGGGCGCCGACGCTTCATCGTTTAGGCATTCAGGCCTTTAAGCCAAAATTAGTAGAAGGACTGGCTATTCAAATTCCGGCTTTAGTTTGTCATCCTTTTAATGCCGACTTTGACGGCGACCAAATGGCAGTTCATCTTCCTTTGTCAGAAGAAGCCCAGCGGGAAAGTCAAACAAGGATTCTCTCAAGTTTGGGTTTATTAAAGCCTTCTAACGGCGAACCGGTAATGCTTCCGCGGCACGAGATGGTTTTGGGCATTTATTGGCTGACTATGGAGTTAGAAGCTGAAGACGGAAAACAAAAAGAAGAAAAAGCGTTTTCCTGCCCTAAGGAAGCCATCTTGGCTTATGAATACAAAAAAATTGGTTTGCAGGAAAAAATAAGAGTCAGAATTTCCAAAGAAAATAATCAGTTGATTACTACCACCGTTGGCAGGGTTATTTTCAATGAAATTTTGCCGGATAATCTTCCTTTTATTAATAAACAATTGGTTTCCAAAGATATAAAAAACATAGTCAGGGAGCTTGTTTATAATTCTTCTAATTCTAACGAAAGTTCAGCTATTTTGGACAATATCAAAAAGCTGGGCTTTTATTATGCTTCTTTATCCGGCATCTCTTGGGGTTTGGATGATTTAAAGATTCCCGAAGCAAAAAAAGAAATTTTAGAAAAAACCGAGGCAAAAGTGGAAGAAATTAATCAACAGTATCAGGAAGGATTATTAACCAATCAAGAGAGAAAAGCTTTAGTGGAAACTCAATGGCGTCGGGCAATTGAAGAAGTCGCTGGTTTGGTTCCCAAGGCCTTGAAACCCGATGATCCCGTTTTTATTATTTTTAATTCCGGTAGCCGCGGACAATGGACAGTGGCCGCTCAAATAATGGGAATGAAAGGTTTAGTAGTAAATCCCTCGGGCCGGCTGATAGAAATGCCTATTCTTTCCTCTCATCAGGAGGGTCTTAATGTTTTGGAATATTTTGCCGCTTCCCATGGCGGCAGAAAAGGTTTGGCTGACACTGCCTTAAAAACTTCTTTTGCCGGTTATTTAACCAGAAGGCTTGCCGATGTGGCGCAGGATGTGATTATCAATGAAAAAGATTGCGGCGCCAAACAAGGTTGGCTTATTAGCCGCAAAGAAGCAGAGGAACAAGGAGAAGATTTGGAAAAAAAGATTTTTGGCAGAGTTTTAGCTCAAGATGTTTTAAGCGCCAGCGGCAAGGTGATTGCCAAAGCCGGCGACTTAATAGAGAAAAATTTGGCAAAAAAAATCGCTGAATCAACTGCAGAGGATATATATATCCGTTCTCCTTTGACTTGCGAAAGTTTAAAGGGGGTTTGTCAAAAGTGCTATGGTTTGGACCTTTGCACCCAAAAATTTATAGATTTAGGAGAAGCGGTTGGGATTGTTGCCGCTCAGTCAATCGGCGAGCCGGGCACCCAGTTGACTTTAAGAACTTTCCATACTGGCGGCGTTGCGCGGGCAGTTGACATTACTCAAGGATTGCCGCGGGTGGAAGAAATTTTTGAAGCCCGAGTCCCCAAAGGCGAAGCGCCCATTAGCGAAGTTGACGGTGAGGTGGTGGACATAGAGAAAATTAATCATCAGAATTTCATAAGGATTAAGCCCTTGGAGCCAATAAAAAAGAAAACCGGCAAGAAATCAAAAAAATCAAAGAACCCCCAATTAGTGGAATATGTTGTGCCAGAGGGAGTGACTCTTTGGGTAAAAACCGGAGATAAAATAAAAAAGGGCTATCAGCTTTGCGAAGGCAATTTAAACCTGAAGAAGATTTTAAAAATTTTAGGCAAAAACGCCTGCCGGCAATACATCTTAAAAGAGGTGAAGAAAGTTTATAATATTGTCGGCGAAGATATAAGCGATAAGCATTTTGAAGTGATTGTAAAACAAATGTTTTCCCGCCTACAAATTACCCGTATCGGTGAAAGCGATTTTATTCCGGGAGAAATTATTTCTAAAAACTTATTTGCGAAAGAAATCTCCAGATTAAAAGCCGAAGGCAGGGAACTTCCCAAGGCCGAAGAAATTCTTATGGGAATAAAGCAGGTGGCTTTAAGTTCAGAGAGTTTTCTTTCAGCCGCTTCTTTTCAGGAAACTTCAAGAATTTTGATTAAAGCCGCTATTGAGGGCCANNGCCGGCACGGGTTTCCGGGAAAAAATTAAAAGTTAAACAATATGGAAAAAAGTAAAATTAATAAAGAGGAAGTTTATCCAAAGCATATCGGTATAATGATTGACGGCAATCGCCGTTGGGCAAAAAATAAAAAACTGCCCACTTTTTTTGGTCACAAAAGAGGAATGATGAGGGTGGTGGAAATAATTAATTATGCCTTAAAGAAAAAAATTCCGGTTTTAACGCTTTACGGTTTTTCCACGGAAAACTGGAAAAGAGACAAAGAAGAAGTTGATTATTTAATGGATTTATTCACTAAGTTTGCTCACAAATACGCGCCAAGTTTTCAAAAACAAGGTATTTGTTTTCGCCATATTGGCGGAAGAGAAAAACTGCCTGAAAAACTTCAAGAAGAAATAAAAAAAGCCCAAGAGCTGACAAAAAAGAACAAAAAGATGGTTTTAAACATTGCTTTAAATTACGGCGGCAGAGATGAAGTGGTTAGAGGGGTAAGAAAAATTGTAAAAAAGAAATTTCTTCCCGAACAGATAGAAGAAAAAGTGATTTTTGACCATTTGGATACCCGCGGTTTGCCAGATGTTGATTTTATTATCAGGACTTCCGGAGAAATGCGGCTTTCCAATTTTCTGCCTCTTCAGGCGGCTTATGCCGAGCTTTATTTTCCCAAAGTTCTTTGGCCTGATTTTGATAAACATCAATTTGATTTGGCGCTTGAGGAATTTAGGAAACGCCAAAGAAGATTTGGCAAATAACATTGGGAAAGCCGGACTTCCAAACACTTCCAAACATTCAAAACTTTTAAAGAAACTATCTTAATTTCAATTTCATAAATTCCATAATTCTTTATTCGTAATTCAGATAAATAACAAGGCCGATTCAAGGCAGAGCAAGCCTGTATTTTTGTGTCTTTACTTATAGCACCTTATACTTGCGTAAACATAGAAAATTAATTTTTCTTGATTTTCAACTTCCACTTTTTATATAATAATAGTTGCCATAAAAATAATTTTTCAAAAATATGAACGAAAAAGAATTAAGAAAAACTTTATTACAAGTAGTGTCAATTTTAGTTATTTCTTCGTTTGGGGCCGGTTTTTTAGGAGGCGCTTTTGCTTTCCGTTATTTAAAACCAATTTGGCAAAGCGCAGAAATTACAAACCCAAAAGCTTTGGGGGCTGAAGGAGGCTCTTATGAAGACCGGCTTATCGGGGCAGTAAAAAAAAGCGAAGGCGCGGTGGTAAGCGTTGTTGCCACTAAAGATTTGCCTGTTTTGGAGCAGTATTACATAAATCCTTTTGAAGAATTTTTTCCCGGCTCTGATTTTTTTGATTTTCAATTTCAAATTCCCCAGTATCGCCAAAAAGGCACTAAACCCCAAGAAGTTTCTGCCGGCACTGGTTTTGTTATTGATTCCCGTGGCTACATTGTTACCAATCGCCATGTGGTTGAAGATGAAAAAGCCAAATATACGGTTTTAACCAATGACGGGAAAAAATATGAAGCGAAAATCATTGCCAAAGACCCAGTGGAAGATTTTGCGGTTTTAAAAATTGATAAAACAGATTTGCCAGCTTTAAATTTAGGCGACTCGGAAAAACTGGTTTTAGGCCAGACAGTTATTGCCATAGGCAATGCTTTGGGCGAATTTAAAAACACAGTTTCGGTGGGCGTGATTTCCGGTTTAAACAGGTCTCTTCAGGCAAGCGATGGCTCGGGCAATGTTTCTACTTTAACAGGCGTTATTCAAACAGACGCCGCTATCAATCGCGGCAACTCCGGCGGCC
>DJVL01000008.1 GCA_002440845.1 Patescibacteria group bacterium UBA6257 | reverse complement strand
ATTTTTCCTTTGTTTTTTTCCTGTAAAAATTCCGCTAAAAGCAAAGCAGTCTCTTCGCCAACATTGGGTATACCCAAACTATAAAGGAATTTGTTTAAAGGAATAATTTTTGCTTTTTGAATGGCAGAGATAATGTTTTTACTTGATTTTTCCCCATACCTTTCAAGGAGAGCGACATCTCCTTCTTTCAAAGAGAATAAATCAGCGGCATCCTGAATCAATCCTTCATCTAATAACCTGTTAATAAGTTTCGGCCCCACGCCTTTGATATCAAAAGCTCCTTTGCCAACAAAATGATAAAGATGTTCTTCAGAACGAGCCGGACAATCAGCATTGGGGCAACGAACAATAATGCCGCTTTCATCTTCTTTTAATTCCGTTCCGCAAACAGGACATTTTTTCGGCAACTTAAATTCTTTTTCTTTGCCGGTTCTTAAATGAGGAAGAACTTTGACTATCTGCGGAATAACATCGCCGGCCCGGGAAACAATAACCGTATCGCCGATTTTCAACCCTAATCTTTTTATCTCTTCTTTATTATGAAGAGTAGCCCGACTAACCATTACGCCGCCAACTTTTTTAGGAGTCAAAACTGCTACCGGCGTTAAAACTCCGGTCCGGCCTACTTGAACAATAATATCTTCCACGATGGTTGTCGTCTCTTTGGGAGGAAACTTAAAAGCCAAAGCGCCCCTCGGAGCTTTTCCCACTATGCCTAATTGTTTAAAGTAATCATTATTATTAATTATAATCACCACCCCGTCAATTTCATAAGGCAACTTCTCCCTTTGGTTTTCTATGTCTTCGTAAAATTTAAACACTTCTTCAAGAGAATCAACTTTTTTATTGGCTTTGTGAGTTTTAAAACCCAAAGTTTTTAAAATCAGATGCTCTTCCTCGTGAGTTCTTTGTCCCAAATCGCTTACCAAATCATAAGCATAAGAATCTAAGTTGCGGCTGGCGGTAATTTTAGGGTCTAATTGACGAACCGAACCAGCGGCAACGTTTCTCGGATTGGCATAAGGGCTTAAATTTTTTTTAATCTGCTCTTGGTTTATTTTTTTAAATTCTTTTTTTGTCAAAATGACTTCTCCCCTCGCTTCTATTTTTTTAGGAAAATTTTTCTCCAAGAAAGAAGCGATATGATTTAATCCTTCTTTTTTTAAATTTTTCTTTACTTCTTCTTTTTCCGAAAGTTTAAGAGGAATAGCTTCTATGGTTTTTAAATTTTGGGTGACGTCTTCGCCAATGCGGCCGTCGCCGCGCGTAGAACCTCTTATGAAAATTCCATTTTCATATTCCAAATCAATTGCCAAACCATCAAACTTCTGCTCGCAGTAAAAATCTAATTTTGCTTCTTTCGGCAAAAGTTTTTTTATTCTTTTTAACCATTCAAAAACATCTTCCCTGCTGAAAGCGTCGTTAAGCGACGTCATTGGAACCTCGTGCGTCACTTTGGAAAAATATTTTAAAGGCTTGCCTTCCACTCTTTGAGTGGGAGAATCCAAACTAATAAATTCAGGAAATTGCTGTTCTAAATCAAATAATTCTTTTTTAAGAGAGTCCAAAGCTTCATCGGAAATAAGCGATTGGTCTAAAACATGATAAGCATAACGATATTTTTCTATTTCTTTTTTCAACACCTCGATTCTCTTCTTGACTTCATCTTTAGTCATACCAATGTGATAAACCCAGCCCTTTGAAGAACCGGATAATTATTTATTTGTTTTATTAATTTTATTTATATCTATGATAGTTTTATATTCCAGCGCAAAGGGCTGGATTACTATCACCTTGAGCGCCCGGCACATAACTTTACAAACTATATTTAACCGTTCTTTCAATTATATATTTCAGCTTTACTATGATTCTTCAGGATATAAACATCATACATAAAGTTATGTGCCGGGTAAAGGCTTTGCTGCCGCTCAGACTTCATCCTTTAACAGACTCAGGGTCCGCCTTCACGGGCAAAATTCTTTAAAAATTAACTTCCAAACCCCGACGGACAGCGCCACTGATTCCTACGGTTTTTATATCACCCTTATTGGTGTTGGGATTAAAATTACTCTTCCATTCAAAAGAAGTTCCGTTAATCATAGAAGGAGCAGGAGCAGAAAGCGAGTTTAAATTATTATAAATCTGCCACTCCATTGCCGCATCAGCGGCATAAAGAGCTTTTACCGATTCTGAAGTCTCAACCGACTGTCTCAAATCTTTAATAAAAGCGGCCATTAACAAAATGGCTAAACCGAATACCGCTCCTAAGACCAAAATGCTCATCAAAAACACCTGACCAGATTTATTATTGTTAAAAAAATTTATCTTCCTCATTTTTTAAAATTTCTTAATTATAAATCAAATTTCCCCTAAGAAAAAACGGGGCGTAATGGCTGTTTCCAGATTAAAATCATACTCCTGATTTCTAACTTCGGTGGTAAGATAAAGCGATAAAACTAAAGTTTTTTGGGAATTAACGCCGCTGTCCTTTAGATAAAAACTCGCCGCTTCTAATTTTAATTGAGGATCAAAAATCGGATAATAAGTGCTGTCTTTATAGGATCTTTCTAAATTTTTTATATCTGGATTAAAACGAAAACAAGTTTTTTGCCACTCGCCTTCAAGATAATAATCAAAACAAAGTTCTTTATTTCCATTAAGCAATTGAAAATTCTTTCCCATTCTTACCGAACGAGCGATTATTTCTAAATTATTCCTAATATTATTTTCGCTATTCAAAAGGGCGTAAGCCACTCTTTCGGACCGAACAATATTAATATAAACCTGAGACAAAATTACTAATACCACCATAAAAACAGTAACCGAAACCAAAGTCTCTATCAAAGTAAAGGCCTTTCGCTTTTTTCTGAAATTCATTGTATTTTTACACATATTTTTATATTTTCAGCCAATTAAATAAATGATCCTCCACCGTCAAATCAAAATCAACATCTTTGCTTTTCCATTTTAATAAGCAATCTATTCTCAACTCATCTTCGCTGATTTTGATAATTTGAATAACCCTATTAAAAGACGTTTCTTCCCCGGCATCGTAATTATAAATCCGGGAAATATTGTCATATTTTAAATTCGGCGCTTCCTCGCTGGTAACTGGAATTAATTTTATTGGTTCACCGCTTAACACTCCCGAATCAATTATATACTTTCCTTCCTTTAAGCCCTCGTTCCAGCTGACTGTTTCGTTATCCAAACGCTTAAGCATATTGGTATCTCTTATCTGGCGAACTAATTCTATGCCTTCTTGAGCTAAAAAACTCGCTGTTAACCTGTCTTTTATAATGGTAACGTTGTAAAGAGCCTTGGAAACTAAAATAAAGCTGGAAAGAATTCCAATGGTTAAAATAGAAAGGGCGATTAAAGCCTCAACCATCGTGAAAGCTTTTTTATTTTTTGTCATTTTAAAATTTAGAATTAGGAATTGAATCATTAAGAATCCATTGAAAATTTAAAATTATTTTGTCTATTCTTTAATGTTGTTTAAAAATTAAAAATTGACAGCTGCGCCTGTCATCCTGAATCCGCCAGTCGGCGGATGAAGGATCTCTGAGCTTGTCTCAGAATAATTCTCGCCTTCGCAAGAGATTCCTCGCTAACGCCCGGAATGACAGTTAAAAAAAATTATTGTCATATTCCCTGTACCTGTTTATAAATCTGCCCGGCTGAAGAAATCAAAATTTCATAATAAAAATTGGGCTGGTCTTTAATCCTAATAGCAATCCTGCCGTTTACTCCCGGGTTTAAATAGGGAGAAAATTTCACTTTGGGCTCGGGCGGAATAAAAACAATTGAGGAAAAATTGGTTTCAAATATCTCAAGCCCCCGCGAAATTGTAAGGGTTTCTGCTTCCTCTCCTTCATCATATCTACCATTGCCCGCGCGCTCGCCTGAAGGCAGGGTAGAGCTGCAAAAATCAGAAAAAAGAAAATATTTTTCTTGAGGCATACTGCTATCTATATAAATCCCCCAGCCGCAAATTTCTTTAGCTCCACCATCTGAAGTTTTTTGAGAAACCAACATTGCCTTATCTTGCGTTCTCCGAAGCTCAAAAATCATCTGGTCGCCCTGACGAACAAGAGCGTTAATCGTCTCGCCTCTTCTTGAATAAGCAATAACCATAGTGCTGATAAAAACCAATATCCCCAAAGTTACCATCATCTCAATCAAAGTAAACCCCCGTTTGTATTTAGTATTTAGTATTTTGTATTTTGTATAAATCATTTAAAAACTAATTTTCAAAGTTTAATCATCAATACTAATATACGAATTGATACGAACAATACGAATAAAATTCATTGGCATAAAATTCATAAGATTCGTATATTTGCATCGTGTTAAATTAAAAGGATTGATAGATATCCTTTGATTATTATATCACCAAAAAGCACAATAGTCAGGCTGGCAATAGATAAAAACGGCGCAAAAGGCAAATAACTTTTCATTGTTTTTTTTCTGGCAATTATAGCGAAAAAAGAAACCACTCCGCCTATTAAAAAAGAAAAAATTAAGGCGAGTAAAGAATTAGGCCAACCCAAGATAATCCCCAAAAAAAAAGCCAAAAGAGCATCTCCCCAACCCATTGCTTTTTCTTTAGTTAACCATGAAATTAGCGATATTGTTCCTCCAAAAGAGATAATCCCCAGCGCCAAAGAAATAAAAAAAGAGTAGTTGCCAAAAAGATAATTTTTATCGCCTAAAAAATTAGTTCTCAAGAACGAGTTTAATAAAAAGAAAGAAGGATTAAATTTAGCAACAATCCCCAAAAATATTTTCCAAAAAAAACTTATTACAATAGCTGGGAGCAAAACTTGGTTTAAAATCAAGTATTTTTTAAAATCGTAAACCGAAATCGCTATTAAAACCGAAGCCCAGTAAAACCATAAAATTAAATCAAAAAAAATCAAAACTTTTTCCCAAGAAAAGACGCCGCTAAAGATTAAATTAAAAAAGTCAAAGTTGGAAAAACGCCAAAATAACAAAGCGAAAATCAAGCCGCTTACAAACTCCACCACAGGATATTGCCGGGGAATTTTCTTTTTGCACAAGGAGCATCTGCCTTTCAAAAAAAAGTAACTTAGAACTGGCACCATCTCCCACCAAGCCAAAGTCTTATGGCAATACGGACAAAAAGAACGCCCTCGAAAGGGCGATTCTTTGGTATCAATTCTATCCACTAAAACGTTGATAAAACTGCCGATGATAGTACCAAAAATAAAGGAGACGGCGAAAAGAAAAGCTCCCATTATAATAATTCTTAATTAATATTTATGGTTTAATGCAATAAACAGGGTCGGTGCAATTAATACCAATTACTGTGTCATCTATATCATTATTCAAAGCAACATCATCCTGTTCTAATAAAGCACCTAATACATAGTCAGTGGCTGTTCCGCCATATCGATAATAATGATCTGTATCATTTAAAGGATCTTTTGGCACTTGGTTGACACCAATTCCGGCGCCAGTTAAAGTCGTTACAAATGTATCCCAATTCGCACTAGAATTATAAGTACCTACTAAATAGGTACCATTCTTGGTATAATATAATTCCAAAGCAATTTGGATATTATGAAGATCGGCAATTCTGCGACTATCACGAGACTTAGTTCTTGCCCCTCCCATACCAACCAAAATCAACGAAGATAATAAGGCGATGATCGTAATGACTATTAACATTTCAATCAAAGTAAAACCTTTTCTGTATCTTGTATCTTGTATTTTGTATTTTGTATGGAACATATTTGTATGATTTTTATTTTTTAATTTCCGCCGTTCGCCAGCTGGCGGATTTTTATACCGACTGGGCTAATTGATAAATAGGAAGCAAAACTGCGGCCACTAAAAAAGCCACTAAAATCCCAATGACTATCACCATCAACGGCTGAAGCAAATCTATCATTGATAAAAATGCTCGGTCTACTTCTTTTTGATAATATTGAGAAGCTTTTTGCAAGACTTGATCCAATCTGCCGGTGCCCTCGCCCACCGCCACCATTTGTCCTACAAGCAAAGGAAAATAATCAGAGTGTTCTTTTAAAATATTGCTGATATTTTCTCCCCTTTTTACCCCCTCAGCTATTTTTAAACCTAATTTTTGATAAACATAATTTCCCGTAGCTGCGCCCGCCACCTCTAAAGCACTCACCACGGGAATACCCCCTTTTATTAAAGTACCGGCTGTTTCACAAAAACGGGAAATAAAAATTTTTTTATAAATTCCGCCAATAATCGGAACTTTAAAAATATAAATACCAATCAATCTTCTTCCTTCCTGCGACCCGAAATAATTGAAAAAAAACCAAAATATTCCTAAAAAAACAATTGCCATCAATATTCCCCAGTTGATAAAAAATCCGCCAAAAGAAATAAGAATTTTTGTTCCCAAAGGAGGGGTTGTTCCAAACTCGGCAAAAATATCTGCCATCTGAGGAGCCAGGACTACCGTAATAACCACGCTTATTACTAAAAAAGTTCCCAAAAGAAAAGCTGGATAAACAGCCGCTGATTTGGCTTTGTCGGTTAAATCATTTTCATGTTCAGAATAATCAGCCAAATAAACAAGCACTTCTTCCAACCTGCCGGAAATTTCTCCTGATTTAATCATCTGGCTGTAAAAATCGCCAAAAATATCACTTCTTCTTTCCACTGCCCTAGATAAAGGCATACCTGCGTCTAAATCTGACATCAAATCAAAAACTAAATCTTTAATGGCAGGGGTTCCGGCTTGTAAAAAAAGGGTTTTTAAAGCTTCCCCTAAAGGAACTTGGGATTCCAGTAAAGTGGCAAACTGCCTGAGAAATATAGCTAAATCCTTTTTGCTAATTTTTGATTTTTTGCCAAAGATTTGGTCTAAAAAAGTAATTTTTCTTTCCGGACTGATTTCTAAAACAATTAAATCATAACTTTGAAGAATATTGATTCCCGCTTCCTGAGAGCGAGCTTCAATTCTTCCCGCTTTAACATTTCCCTGTCTGTCTTTAGCTTTATAAATAAATTTCATGCCAAAATTATTAAAATTTACAAACGAAGTAAAGAAAATTTTATTTTTATTTTGAGCACCCGGCACATAACTTTACAAACCATATTTAATCGTTCTTTCAATTATATATTTCATCTTTACTATGATTCTTCAGGATATAAACATCATACATAAAGTTATGTGCCGGGCAAGGCTTTGCTGCTAAATTTTCTACGTTTTTGGTTTAAAAATTTAAACAAATCACTTTACCCTAACAACTGTCTTAATTCCGACGGATTTAATGAATAATTTTCTGCCGTCTCCAAAGAAATTTCCCTTTTTCTCACCAATTCTGTCAATGACCGGTTCAAAGAAGTCATTCCTTCCTGAATACTGGTTTCTATTACTAAATCTATTTGATAGCTTTTTTCTTCCCTAATAAGATTTTTAACCGCTGAATTAGCAATCATTATTTCGCAGACAGGAATCCGTCCACCGCTAATTCTTGGGACTAACCTCTCCGAAACAATGCCAATCAAAGTAATGGCTAATTGGGATCTGATTTGACTCTGCTGGGAAGCGGGAAAACTATCAACAATCCTGTCAATAGTCTGGCTCGCAGAATTAGTGTGCAAAGTGGAAAAAATCAAATGTCCGGTTTCAGCGGCAGTTA
>DJVL01000016.1:11109-12142 GCA_002440845.1 Patescibacteria group bacterium UBA6257 | reverse complement strand
TTCGTTTTTTTTGTTTTCGGTTTGGCTTTGGCTCTCTTTTTGTTTTTCTGTTTCTTCCATTTTTTTCGTTTTTTTCAATTCTCCCGAGTTTTCTTCTTTAATTAATTTCTTTTTTTCTTTTAAGTCATTTTTTGTTGCTTCGGTTGTTCTTTCGTCAATAGTTTCTTCAAGAGCCAAAGTTTCACTGGGAGCTAAAACCGACCTGACATCAATTCGCCAGCCAGTAAGTTTAGCCGCCAATCTCACATTTTGGCCGTTTTTCCCTATGGCTAAAGATATTTGGTCAGGAGGAATAAAAACCCTTACCTCTCTTCTTTCAGAGACGATTTCCGCTTCCTTTATTTTTGCCGGTCCCAAGGCATAAGATACATATTTTGTCGGCTCTTCAGAAAAAGGAATGATATCAATTTTTTCTCCATTTAATTCGTCAATAATCGTGTTGACTCTTATTCCTTTTTGTCCGACACAGGCTCCAATAGCATCAATATTTTCTTCTTTTGAGAGCACTGATATTTTTGTCCGGCTGCCGGGCTCCCGGGCAATAGATTTAATTTCAATTAAACCCTCTGCTATCTCCGGTACCTCCATTTCAAAGATTTTTGAAACAAATTTTGGGTGGGAACGGGAAAGCAGAATAGTTGGTTCTTTGCCTTTATCTTCTAACCTTAAAACATAAAATCTTTTTCTTTCTCCTACTTTATAATGTTCTCCGGGTATACCCTCATTCGCGTAAAGGACGCCGTAGGTTTTTCCCAAATCAACAAAAATATTTTTTCTTTCTATTCTTTGGATGATGCCGCTTACGACCTTGCCTTCTTTTTCTTTAAATTCCGAAANNGCTGTTTGAGCGGCAATTCGGCTGAAATCTTCTTTAATTTCCAGAGGAAACATCATTTCTTCGCCTAAAGCAATTTTGGGGTTTATTTTTTCAGCTTCTTCAAGAAGAATATGTCTCTCTGAATTAAATTTGATTTTCGGCGTTTCTTCGGGGTTTTCTGTTTCCCGGCTTTCTTTTTTTTTGCTGTCTTCATTT
>DJVL01000016.1:0-11092 GCA_002440845.1 Patescibacteria group bacterium UBA6257 | reverse complement strand
TTTTCCAAATTTATTTTTGCTTTTATGGTTTGGCTTTTTTTGCCGTACTCTTTTTTGTAAGCAGCGGCCAAAGCCGCTTCCAAGGCTTCAAGAATTTTTTCTTCGGGCAACCCCTTTTCTTCGGCAATTTGGCTGATTAAAGGATTTAAAGTTTTGAGATTTAACATTTTATTATTTTTTAATTTTTCTTGTTTTTCGGTTTTTAAGAAAGACCGCCTGAGGCGATCTTTCTTAAAAACCTTTCATTCGTGTCATTTTGTCTAATTATAAAAACTTTTTTTAAATAAGTCAATGCGGAAGAATTTGATTTTTTAAAAGTTAAAGATTAAAATAAAAAAGAAAACAAGGTCCTCATAAGGTCTTTTTTATTTGCGAGATGGCTGAACAGGCAAAAGTTAATAGAGACAAGTTTTTAAGAATCCCGCGCAACGTCTTGAAATAAAGGCTAAAACATAGGCGGGCGTAGTATAGCGGCAGTATGTGACCCTTCCAAGGTCAAGGCGTGGGTTCGATTCCCATCGCCCGCTCCAGTATCAAACTTTCTTTTATTTTCTTGGGACTATTGCGGGATAAAGATTTTAAATATCTCCGTAATATCTCCGTAAATATCTCCGTAAAATATATGCTAAAAAAAGAAAAAAATAACTTTGAAAGAAAAATAAAAACCAGAGTGTTTTCCGCAATCAGGCCGACTGGACCGCTACATTTGGGAAATTATTTAGGGGGATTGAAAGCTTATTTAGAGCTGCAAAATCGTTCTGAGTTTGACTGCATTTATGCGGTAGCTGATCTTCATGGCTTGGCTTCTCCCTTTGAGAAGCATCCTTTCAATGAAAATATAAAAGAATTGGTTTTAGAATATTTAGCTTGCGGCTTAGATCCCCAAAAATGTCATTTAATTATCCAATCGGAAATCCCGCAGCACTCGGAATTAGCCTATTTGTTTGCCGCCATTTTTCCCCTTTCCCGCCTTGAGCAACTGCCAACTTTTAAAGAGAAAAAAAAGGAACAACCCAAAGATATTAACGTTGGCCTTCTTTATTATCCAATTTTAATGGCAGCTGATATTTTATTGTATAAAGCCGACGTCGTCCCTGTTGGCAAAGATCAGTTGCCTCATTTGGAAATAACCCGGGAAATAGCAAGATTTTTTAACAAAAGATTTGGAAAAACTTTTCCTGAACCCAAAGATTATTTAGCTAAAGGTTCTTATGTGCCTTCTCTTTTAGGCGAAGGAAAAATGTCTAAATCAAAAGAAGGCAGTTTTATTAGTTTAATTGACGACCAGAAAACAATTGAGAAAAAATTAGCAAAAGTTCCCACGGATATTGGTAAAGGAAAAGAGGTCCCAAAGAAAGGAGGAGTTGCCGTTTTATTAACCCTATTAGAGCTTTTTGAAGGGAAGGAAGAAAGAGAGATTTATGAAAAGCAATATCTCTCTTCGGGAATTAAATACCAGAATTTAAAAAAAAGATTAGCGGAAGCTATTTATAAAGAAATAAAACCCATTCAGCTAAAAAGAACCCGACTTTTAAAAGAATCAAAGCTGATAGAAAAAGTTTTAGTTGAAGGCCGCGAGTATGCAACTTCCATCGCGGAAAAAACTCTGAAAGAAGCAAAAGAGAAAATGGGTTTAAATTTTAATCTAAGAGATTAAAGGATGACACACAAAAATATTATGTTAAATAGTTCAAATTCTTTGGAGTCAGTTGAAGAGAATAAAAATAACGAAGGAGAAGCTATTCAGGTAGAAAATTTAAAAAAGAAATATAATCGGTTAACAGCAGTTGACGGAATTTCTTTTTCAGTAAAGAAAGGAGAGGTTTTTGGTTTTTTAGGGCCTAACGGTGCAGGAAAAACCACTACCATCAACATTCTTTGCACTCTAAATTCCCCTACTTCGGGTCTGGCTTATGTTAACGGTTATAATGTTATTAGGAAAGCGGATGAAGTAAGAAGTTCCATTGGGCTGGTTTTTCAGGAAATTACTTTGGATAATCACTTGACTGCCGAAGAAAATCTATATCTTCATGCTTTGCTTTATAATGTTTCCCGGAAAGAATTTATTCAGAGCAAAAGGGAGGTTTTAAAGCTATGCGAACTCTGGGACAGGAGAAAATCAAGGGTGGAAACTTTTTCCGGAGGAATGAAAAGAAGATTAGAAATAGCCAGAGCTTTAATCCATTGGCCCAAAATATTATTTTTAGACGAACCTACTATTGGTTTGGACCCTCAAACAAGGAATAAAATTTGGGATTATATTTTTAGCATCAGAAAAAAGAAAAACCTTACCATCTTTTTAACTACCCAATATTTAAACGAAGCTGAAATTTGCGACAGAATAGCGATAATTGACCACGGAAAAATTGCCGCCTTGGATGCCCCGGAAAACCTTAAGAAAATGATTGGCGGCGATATTATTACTTTTCGTTGCGAAGATAACGATAAAGCCGAAGAAGAATTTAAAAAAAACTTTCCCCAATACCGCATTAAAAGAACAGGCAAAGAATTGAAAACGGAAGTTGACAGCGGCGATGAATTTTTACCTGTTTTGGTTAAAACTATCACTCCCAAAATAGTTTCTATGGAATTAAGGAGACCGAGCTTGGAAGATGTTTTTTTGGAAATTACCGGGCGGCAAATAAGAGAAAAGGATAAAGAATCCGAAGGTTTTGATTTAGGAATTAATTTTGGTCCGCTTTTTAATCTTCTAGATAATAAAATCGTCGCTACTGAAAGTAAAAATTCTCAAAAAGTAAAAGATGAAAACTAAAAATTAATAAAAATGGAGAATAATCATTCTGATTTAATTTCAGAAACTACCCAAAAAGACCATTGGTTTTTTCTTCGGTTGCGCTCAATCTATATTATCTGGTATCGCGAAATTCTTATTTATTTTAGGAACTATTTAAAATTTTTTACCTCAATTTTTTTGCCCCTTTTGCTTTTAGTTTTTTTTGGAACAGGGATTGAGGCGGTCTTTCCTGCAGAGCTGTTAGAATATGACTTTATTCAGTTTTTTTTCCCGGGAATTATCGGCGCCAGCATCAGCGTAATGGCTTTATCTTCCACTATTTCTATCGTTTGGGACAGAGAATTTGGTTTTTTAAGAGAAATTTTGGTTTCTCCGATAAAAAGAGCTGATATTGCTTTGGGAAAGATTTTAGGAGCGACATCTACGGCTGTTTTTCAAGGTTTCTTTATCGTATTATTTGCCCCTTACTTGAAAATAAATTTTAGCACCGGTCTTTTTTTAAAAACTATGGGAGTAATTTTTATGGTGGCTTACGGTATGTCTGCCTTGGGAATTCTTTTTGTCTCTAGATTAAAAAAAATGGAAAGCTTTTCTATTCTTTCCCAAATTATTGTGGCGCCAATGGTTTTTCTTTCCGGCGCTTTCTTTCCCATCGGCAATTTGCCTTCTTGGATGGCTGCTCTTAGCCGTTATAATCCTTTGACTTTCGGCATAGATGCTTTACGCTGGATTACTCTTTCTAAAACTATGCCAGCTTCAAAAATTTCCAGTTTTTCTTCTTATTCTCTTTCTCACTGCTTAATTTTCCTTATAATTTTTGATATGATAATTACTATTATCAGCGTTCAGATGTTTCGGCGGATAAAATAAATAGTTAATAAAAATTATGACTATCCAATGGTTTGGCAACTTTTTCTTTAAAGTTGAAAGCAAAGAAAAAATTATTGCCTTTTTCCCTTTTTCTGAAAAAGATTGCGGTTTAAAACCTTCTCGTTTTAAAGCGGATATTTTATTAACTAACCAATCCGAAGGAAAAAACGATTATCCAGTCTTCGGTAATCCTTTTATAGTTGAAGGTCCGGGTGAAGTGGAAATGGGAGGTATCTTTATAGAAGGAATACCTGATTTAGCCGAAAATAAAAAAGAAGGAAGAAAATTAAACACTATTTTTTTTGTGTCCTCGGAAAATATTACCCTCTGCCACTTAGGAGAAATTAAAGAGAAAAAATTAAAAGAAGAGGTTTTGGAGAAAGTCGGCGGAGTTGATATCCTTTTAATTCCGATTGGAGGGAACAATAGCATTAATTATGAAGAAGCGATTTTTATAGCCAACCAGATTGAGCCAAAAATTTTGATTCCGATGAATTATGCTTTGCCTCAATTGAGGATAAAACTAGAGCCGGTGGAGAAATTTATTAAAGCGGTTGGGGGCAAAGTGGAAACTATAAATAAACTGACGATAAAGAAAAATAATTTATCTGCAGAGGAAAGAAAAGTAATAATTCTTAACAAGCAATAAAAATCAATTTCAATGTCTAAAAAGGAAAAAGAGGAAAGAGAAAAAAAAGAAATATCAAATTCCCAAAATCAAGATATTGTTGATGAATTGAGGGATTCTTATTTGGATTATGCAATGTCTGTTATTGTTAGCCGGGCATTGCCTGACAGCCGCGATGGCTTAAAGCCGGTTCAAAGACGGATTCTTTTTGCTATGCGGGAATTAGGATTGAGTTCGGCTGGTCGTTTTCGCAAATCAGCGACCGTGGTGGGAGAATGTTTTGTTAAGGATACGATGGTTTTGACTCAAAAAGGATTAATGCCAATCCAAAAAATAGAAATAGGAGATACGGTTTTTACTCAAAATGGTCTGCATAAAGTTATTAAGCTTTATAGAATGCCCGAAAGGCCCTTGTTGGAAATTGAGATGGAAAACGGAATTTCTAATACAGTCACACCATCTCAAAAATTTAAAGTTTTAACTGAAAGCTGGGATTTTCAGTGGAAAGAAGCTAAAGAATTAACTCCTGATGATTATTTAATCACTAGGGCTGTGTATCCTCAAATTGATAGTTTAAGAGAGCTAAAAAGAACAAAGGAGAATCAACCTATTTTTCTCAACGAAAATATCGCTTATTTTTTGGGAATGTTTGTTTCCGAAGGTTCTCTCGCAAAGGATTATAGCCAAAAAAAATTGCCAAGAATCATCATCAGCAATAATGATTTTGAAATTATGAAAAGAATAGCCGTAATTTTAGAACAAGAATTTGGTTATAAAGCGGCAATAGAAACAAAAAACTATCAACTAACGAATAAAAAAGGAGAAATTTTGAGAAATACAAAATATATCGTCAGAATTAATAAAAAAGATATCAATGATTTCTTCGTAATGAATTTCGGTTTAGAGGGAAAGAAAACGTTGAATAAAGAAATACCGCAGCAAATTTTTGCTTCCCCGGAAAAAATCAGATTTGCTTTCATCAGTGGTTTAATTGACGGAGACGGCTCCATCCATAAAAATAGAGAGGTGATTCATTATGGCTCCATTTCCGAGGAACTAATTGATCAATTGCAGGTTTTTTTACAACATCAGGGAATATTCTCTCAAAAATACGGAGATAACGAGCCAAAAAGCCATTATGTTAACAATCGTCAAGTTGTTAAACGCTTCCCTTTTTATTATTTAGAAATCGGAGGCGAAAATGCAATAAAATTAGCTTTAAAACTTGAGCTTGTTGGTCAAATAAAGAAAGGGCGTGTTTTGAAGCTGAGAAATAAAGCCATTGCCGATTGGGAGCGAAAAGGACCGAATAAAAACGATTTGATGCCTTATGCCGGGAGAATGATATTTCAAGAATTAAGTAACAATTATTTAGGAAGCGGTTGGTATCAAAATGCCAACGGCGATAAATTTAGATTGGGTATAAAATATCCAAACGGAGAAAGTAAAATACGATATTCATTAGGCCTCTGGGAAAAGCCTTTAAGCAAAACTCAAGTCATAGAGCGGGGAATTAAAAATAAATTAGAAAAAATTAATTCCCCTTCATCCGAATTTTTAGACGATATCATTAAAAATAAAATTTATTTTCTAAAAATATCCTCAGTTAAAAAAGTTGCTCCTAAAAAAACTTACGATTTAGAGATAGAAAACGAACATGAATTTATTGCCAACGGTTTAATTGCCCATAATTGTCTTGGTAAATACCACCCTCACAGCGATATTGCCGTCTATGATGCTTTGGTGAGAATGGCTCAAGATTTTTCTCTTCGCTACCCATTAGTTCAGGGTCAGGGAAATTTTGGTTCTGTAGATGGCGATCCGCCGGCGGCAATGAGATATACGGAAATAAAATTTACTCCTTTAGCCGAGGAAATGCTTGAGGATTTAGAAAAAGAAACTGTTGATTTTACTCCCAATTATGACGGAACAAAAGAAGAGCCAAAATATTTGCCGGCAAAACTTCCTCAACTTATTCTTAATGGCAGTATGGGTATAGCCGTGGGAATGGCTACCAATATTCCCCCTCACAATTTAAAAGAGGTAGCTGATGCCATTACTCACTTAATTGATGACCCTCATTGTTCGGTTAAGGACTTGATGAAATATATTAAAGGACCTGATTTTCCCACCGGGGGCATAATTTTAGGCCAGGAAAATATTTTAGAAGCTTATGCCAGCGGCAAAGGCAAAATTATCTGCAGGGCAAAAACAGAAGTAATTGAAGAAGAAAAAAATAATAAAATTATAATTACGGAAATCCCCTATCAGGTTAATAAAGCTGAATTAATTATTACTATCGCTAAATTAGTTGAGGAAAAAAGAATTGAAGGTATTAAGGATTTGCGAGACGAGTCGGATAGAGACGGTTTAAGAATCGTCATTGATTTAAAAAACGAGACTATCCCAAGAAAGGTTTTAAATCAGCTCTTGAAATTTACCGATCTAGAAAAAAATTTCCATATTAACATTTTAGCTTTAACTGAGAAAGGTCTGCAACCCCAGCTTTTATCCTTGAAGGATGTTTTAAGCGAATATCTAAAACACCGCCAAGATGCCATTCGCCGCCGGACAGAGTTTTTGCTAAGGAAAGCTCGGGAAAGAGCCCACATTTTGGAAGGTTTGGCTAAAGCGCTTAACCATATTGACGAAATTATTAAGCTAATCAGAGCTTCGGATGATAAAGAAGACGCTCAAAGAAAACTTATAGCCAAATATAGTTTTACAGAAACTCAAGTCAACGCTATCTTGGAAATGAAGCTTCAAAGTTTGGCTAAACTGGAAAGAAAAAAAATAGAAGAGGAACTTTTGGAAAAGCAAAAGTTAATAAAAGAATACGGGTTAATTCTTGAAGGGCCAAAAAAAATTTTTGAAATCATAAAAAAAGAACTGGAGGAATTAAAAAATAAATATGGAGACGAAAGAAGAACAGAAATTCAAGACAAACTTCCTGAAAGCATCGCTGAAGACGATCTTATTCCGGAAAAAGAAACTTTAATCACCCTTTCCCAGAATGGTTATATTAAAAGAATGGATCCTTCGGTGTTCCGAGGGCAAAAAAGAGGCGGCAAAGGGATTATTGGTTATGAAGGTCAAGATGGAGGAGATTTTCTTATCAAAATTCTTTACGCCAACACCAAAGACGACTTATTCTTTTTTACCGATAAAGGCAGAATGTTTAAACTTAAAACTTTTGAAATCGGAGAAGCTTCCCGAGTTGCCAAAGGGAAAACAATCCAAAATTATTTGACTTTAAATCCTCAGGAAAAAGTAGTTTCTATTCTTAAATGTTCGCCAGAAAAGAAGAAAACAAGTTATAAGTATTTAGTCATAGCCACAGCCGGCGGCATCATTAAAAAAAGTTCTTTAGAAGAATACAACAATATCAGAAAAGGAGGTATCATTGCTATTAAGTTGGTGAAAAACGATTCTCTTATAGGAGCTGATTTAACAAGCGGAAGCGATGAAATTATTTTAATTACCAATAATGGGCAAGCCATTCGTTTTGCTGAAAAAGAAGTAAGGGCGATGGGCCGGTCAGCTAGCGGGGTTACCGGGATGAAAATTTCCTCCGAAGATAAGGTGGTGAGTTTGATTGTTGCCAGCGGTGAAAATAGCAAAGAAAAATCACAAATTTTTGCCATTAGCGAAAATGGTTTTGGCAAGAAGACCGGTTTAAAGGAATATAGAAAACAAAAAAGAGGCGGCCACGGCATAAGGACTATGAAGATAACCGGAAAGACCGGCCATTTAATAAAAGCTTCTTTAATAAGAGAGGAAGAATTTCTTATTGCCATTTCTCAAAAAGGCCAAACCATAAAATCTTCCTTAAGCGCAGTGCCTTCTTTAAAAAGAGGAACTCAGGGGGTAAGGATTATGAAACTTAATGCTGATGACAAGATCGGGGATGTGGCTTTGTTTTAGTTTTTTATTCCCTTGATTTTTAAAATGAGCTATAATCTATAATATAGGTTATAGTTATTTAAAACCTGTTTAAATTAAAACTAAAGACAAGACGATAAAAAGATGGTTTCTTTTTTAAATCCTCAAGAGGTAGTGAAAACTTTTCCTTTGAAAGAGGGAATGACAATAGCGGATTTTGGCAGTGGGACAGGTTATTTCACTTTGGCTATGGCTAAGGCCTTAAGGCCATCTGGCCGGGTTATTGCTTTAGATATCTGGAAGCCTTCTCTTGAAGCTTTGGAATTTAGGGCTAAGCTGGAGGGGCTTTTCAATATTGTAGAAACCCGTTGGGCAAACTTAGAAGAACCAAAGGGCAGCGGTTTGCCGGATAATTCCTGTGATTTAGTTTTGATTTCCAATATTCTTTTTGAATCGGAAAAAAAAGAAGTTTTAATTGGAGAGGCAAAAAGGGTTTTGAAGCCGGAAGGATTTTTAATCGTAATTGAATGGCAGCCTGATAAATTACCCTCTAAAAATATGTTTTCTCCTATCGGCAAAGAAGAAATTTTAAATATGTTGGAAAAATTAAATTTTAAAATAGAAAGGGAATTGTCATTGGGCATTACTCATTACGGCTTTTTGGCAAAAAACATAAAAGAATAAAAATGTCTCTTACTTCAAAACAAAAACGAATTCTTTTAATTGGCGGTAGCTTGTTTTTCGGCTTTATTTTATTAGCGACGCTCTTTAGCCGGCGGCAGTTGCCCAAAAAGACTTTGGAAATTTGGGGTTTTAACGATTCAGCGGAAGTTTTTAATCAGCTGACAGCCGATTTCAGGAAGAATTATCCAAATATTTATATAAACTATATTCAAAAAAATGAAGATGCTTTTCACGATGATCTATTAAAAGCTTTTGCCAACAATAGCGCGCCGGATATTATTATGGCTTACGGCAGCTGGCTGCCATATTATCAAAGCCGAATTTATCCTTTGGATTTAAACCAAGAAAAAGAATTAAATCTTTTTTATTTAAACCAGAATTATCCGGAAATTATAAAAAATGATTTAATCTCAGGGCATTATTTATTAGGTATCCCCCTTTCTGTGGACACTTTGGCTCTTTTTTACAATAAAGATGTGTTTAACTATTTAAATATCGCTTTGCCGCCAAAAACCTGGGAAGAGATTACAGAATTAGTTCCTAAATTAAGGCGGATAAATGATTATGGCCAGATTAACCGGGCAGCCATCAGTTTAGGCGCCAATAATGTTTTATGGCACAACGATATTTTATCAGCCTTAATTTACCAATTAAATGGCGAAATTGTTGATAAATCAAAGAAAGAGTTTATTTGGCAAAATGAAGTAGTCTTCGCTGATAGAAAAATTGATCCAATAGAAACTGCTTTAAATTTTTATCTTAACTTTTCCAACCCCCCTTCTTCCTCTTTCACTTGGAGCGATGATTTAGAAGGTTCCCTCTCGGCTTTTAGCAAGGGTAAAACCGTGATGGCAATTGGCTATTTCCAAGACGCTAAAAAAATAAAAAATCTTAATCCCAATCTTTCTTTTGATTTTGCTTCCCTGCCCTATTTCCAAAACAATCCTTCCAAAATAAATTATGGCAGAACCGTTAATTTGGTGGTTTTAAAAAATTCCCAACACCCTCAGGAAGCTTGGTTGTTTTTAAAGTTTTTGAGTCAAGAGGAAGTTAGTAAAAAATACTTTTTACTGACTAAAAATCCGCCCAGCCGTCTGGATTTAATCCAGAATTATTTAAACGACCCTGCCAGCGGCGTTTTTGTCAGGCAAATTTTAACCAGCCGGGATTGGTATCAGTTTAATTTTAAAACTATTAACCAGGTATTTGACGAAATGATCAACCAGATTGTTTATAAAAATAAGTATGTTTTAGACGCCGTAGAGGATGCTGCTAACAAACTGGAATTTTTTTGGAGCCAATAAAAAATTTAGAAAATGTCAAAAAAGCAAAAAATTTTTCTTATTTTTCTCCTTTTGCCTTTATTAACACAGGCAGCGGGATTGGTGCCTTGCGGCGGCCCCGGTGAACGTGATTGCACTGCTTGCCATTTATTGGATTTAGTTCAGAATGTCTGGGATTTTGCCTTAAGGATAGCTTTTCTTATTGTGATTATAATGTTCGTTTACGGCGGTTTAAGGATGATTTTTTCCGTTGGCGACCCTAAATCAATTGAAGCTGGCAAAAAGACCTTAACTTCTGCTATAATAGGTTTAGTAATCATTTTAGCTGCTTGGCTGATTGTTAATACGATTTTCTGGTTTATTGCGTTTATGGGCGGTGAAGACTATACTGGGAATTGGTTTAATATCCAATGCCCCAAATAGCAAATTTTAAAATCTAAATTTTAAAATATCAAAAGAAAATTATCTATAATGAGAAAAAGGATTTTAAATTTATCTAAAACCGTTATTCCTATTATTCTTTTAATAATGTTATTGCCAGCCGCCATCAAGGCCGAGGGTTTAAATATTGAAAATCCCCTAAAGGAAACCAGCGATATCAGCGAATTAATTAATAGAATTATTGATATTCTTTTCAATGTGGCGATTTGGGTAGCGCCGATAATTATTGTTTATGCTGGATTCCAATATGTTACTTCAGCTGGCAATCCGGAAAAAATTAAATCCGCCCAAAGGACTTTAATTTACGCAATGATCGGTTTTGCCGTTGTTTTAATTGCCAAAGCTGTGCCTGACCTTATTAAAGAATTTTTAACAGTAAAAAATTAAAAAAATTTAATTCTCTTGCTTTACTTGTTTGAATAAGTTAAAATTAAGAAGGTCGAAAAAATAATAAATAAAAAGAAAAAATAATTATGAAAAAATATAAAACTTTAATTTCTGTTTTGATTTTTGGATTGATTTTATCTTTTTTTTCTGCTCCGTTCGTAA
>DJVL01000006.1 GCA_002440845.1 Patescibacteria group bacterium UBA6257 | reverse complement strand
AAGAAGATGTTACGGTTTGGCGTTTAGTTAACAACGAGAATCAATTTATTAATTATTTTGAGAATAAATTAAATAAACTTTTAGGTAAATAAGCGGAGCTTGTTTTCCGCTTCGCGAAAAATAATTATGGATTTTATTAATGTTTTAATAGATAATTATAATATTCCTCTTTTAACTGCTTTTTTGTTGGGAATTTTAACTTCAATAAGCCCTTGTCCTTTAGTCACTAATATTACTGCCATTGCCTATATTTCCAAAGAGATAAAAACAACTAAAAACACTTTACTTAATGGTTTGTATTATACTTTGGGTCGAGGTATTAGTTATACTCTTCTGGCCACTTTAATTTATTTTGGCTTGTCATCTTTTCAAATTTCTCGAATTTTCCAAGGCTGGGGTGATAAAGTTTTAGGACCCATTTTAATTATCATCAGTTTAGTGATGTTTGGGGTGATAAAAATTAAAACTAATGGACATAACCAAAAAATTGAAAAATTAAAAAAATGGTTGGCCAATAAAGGATATATTGGCTCTTTGCTTTTGGGTATATTATTCGCTTTTGCTTTTTGTCCTTATAGTGGAGTGCTATTTTTCGGAGCTTTAATTCCATTGGTTCTGAAATCTGCTGAGAGTTTACTTTTGCCCCCGATTTTTGCTCTTGGTACGGGATTACCAGTTATTATATTTTCATTCTTAATTGCTTTTTCAATGCAAAAAGTTAGCAAAGCTTTTCAAATTGTTCAAAAGGTTGAAAAGTTAATGAGATATGTAGTAGCATTCATTTTTTTAATAGCCGGAGTTTATTATTTGCAATATTTGGTTAAATATTTAATTAATTTTTTTATATAAAATGTGAAAAAGGTGTCAGGGAAAAGGGTTCCTGACACCTTTTCTCAGGCACCTCAATATTTGGTTAAATATTTAATTAATTTTTTTATATAAAATGTGAAAAGGGTTCCTGACACCTTTTCTCACTGATTTTCTCACCTTTTCTTCACCTTTTCTTACTATTAATTTATTTGCATTATTCTAATAAATATGATATTATTAGAATAAGCGAAAATCTTATTCTAATCATTAGAATAACGAAATTCCTTATTCTAATCATAAAAATATGTCAAAAAAATCTTTTATACCAGAAAAATTACCAGTTAAAGTAAATTACGATAGTTTAATCAAAGAAATTACAAAAGCACATAGAGCATTGGCAAGTTTAGATGCTTTGATTTCGCATTTGCCAAATCCTGAATTACTCGGTCGAACCATGCAGACTAAAGAAGCAGTTTTAAGTTCTAAAATTGAAGGCACTCAAGCAACGATTAACGAGGTATTTGAGTTTGAGGCTAGGCCGGATGGTGGTAAAGATATTGAAAAGAAAAAAGATATTAGCGAAATTATAAATTATCGTGAAGCTTTGAATTTGGGTATAAACAGTTTAGAAAAAACTCCACTATCGGAGAATTTAGTTAAAAAATTGCATGCGATTTTACTAAGGTCTGGCCGTGGTTATAATAAGGCCCCGGGTGAATTTAGGAAAATCCAAGTTTATATCGGCAGGCCCGGGGCAAGTATCGAGGAAGCAAGCTTCGTGCCTCCTCCGTCTAATGAAATTATTTCTTTGTTTGGTAATTTGGAAAAATATCTAAATTCTAACGATGAAAGAGATAGGCTGGTTCAAATTGCAATAGCCCATTATCAGTTTGAGGCTATCCATCCGTTTTTGGATGGCAATGGTCGTGTTGGTAGGCTGTTAACCTCTTTGTTTTTATTTGAGAGGGGTTTATTATCTCATCCGTTTTTGTATTTAAGTGAATTTTTTGAGGAACATCGTGATGATTATTACGATCTCTTGAGGGGAGTCAGTGAAAAGAAAGATTGGCAGGCATGGATTAAGTTTTTCTTATTTGCTCTCACCACTCAAGCTCAAGACGCTGAAAAAACTAGCAAAGGAATTCTTGATCTATATGAAAAATACAAAGAGGAAATTATTGATATTAATTCCATATATGCTGTTAATTTATTGGATGCTATTTTTATTCACCCTGTCTTTTCGACTTCAAGTATTAGAAAAAAGACAAAGATAAAGAATACCCAGACATTCTTTAATTTGGTGGCAAAATTTGTTAAAGCTGGGATAATTGAAGATTCCACTCCCAACAAACAACGTAATAAGGTTTATAAATTTACTGAGTTGCTTAAATTGCTGAACAAATAACTTTCATTCAAAAAAATGTAGTATAAAAGATATAGAAAATGTGCCAGAACTTTTTATTTTAAATATTGGTCTCTAAACAGGTTCTAATCACGTCCATGGTGGGGAGCCAATTTAATACACAATTAGAGATATTGATATAAATGAGATTGTAAAAAACATTTTTTAGGGATGTTTTTTAATTTATTTAAAAGTGTTATAATATAAATATGAGAAAACATCTTTTTTTATTTGTTATTATACTTATCGTTTTAATTGGCGGGTTTTTTCTTTTTTTAAATAAAGAAAAGGACATTGGCATTAAGGATGATGAAATAACTTCCTTTGAAGAATGTGTAAAAGCAGGTTATCCTGTTCTCGAGTCTTATCCAGAACAATGTTATACTGCTGATGGCAAACATTTTGTTAGAGAACTTTCTAAAGAAGAAAAAGAAAATTTAGAAAATAATTCTTATAAGATTTTTGACCCAGAATATATTTCTTCTCAAGAATGGAAAACAAGAATTATTAGCCTTGATGATAAATATCCACCTAAGTTCAGTATTGTTAATGGAGAAATAGATTGTGAAGTAAGGGATGATATTTTTAATAAAACAAAAAAGAAAGTTATTGATAAACAGGTTTATTGTATTGAAGAATCCAGTGAAGGGGCGGCCGGTTCAATTTATACAGAATATGCTTATTCAACTATAAAAGAAGATTTTTTAATAACAGTTAGTTTTGTAGCTCGTTATGCACAATGCTCTAATTATCCTGAGTTGCAAAAAAGCGAATGCAAAAATGAAAGAGAGGTCTTTAGTTTTGATAGTATTGCGGATAAGGTTTCAGGATATGCTTTCAATGAATCTTTAAAAAATCATCAAGAAAAATCAATTATTAGTTATTTATTAACCCAAAAAGATTTTAGTTGGCAAAATCACGAAAATAGTCATCGTTTTTGTTCAATTGAAAATTTAGGCCCAGAAAATGTTTTATTTCCTTTTTATGTTTGGGTCTTTTGTGGAGAATATATTATTGAAGATGGTCAATTAAAAAATTTAAGCGGTGCTTCTTTGCCGGCTAAAATAGATTATCCTAACGAATTGTCTTTTTATGATTTAAGTCGTTTTTCTCATGAAATTCCACTTGATGGGGCTGATTGGGGAAAAAGCGTTGAAGAGATATTCCCAAAGGAAATTCAAAAAGAAATTACTAATTTTAGGAAAGAAGGAAGAGTGAAAAAGATTATTGAGAAAAATGAAGACCAGGCTTGGGTTAATATTTTAGCTTGGGAAGCAATTAAATTAGCAATTAAAGATTGCCGAGTAGAAAGAGTTTTTCAAGATCATAGCCGGAGAGTGGTGGCTAATCTTAAAAATGGAGAGGAGTGGGTCGCGGTTGAGCCCAAAATTGATGAGATTATGTTATTAGTGGAGCAAGCCATCCCTCAATGCGGAAAAATTGAGAGAAGTACTGAATAACTTAAAAGGAGTAGTCCATTTTTTTATATTTTTTAATTAAATAGAATAAACAAATTAAGTAGAACAATAAGTGGATTAGTATTAATGTTTTTGTCAATTTGGTTTATTATTTTTGCCGGATTTATAGATGGACCAAGGATTGATTTTTTAGCTATTCTTTTTGGAGTTTTCTTTTTTGTTATTGGTTTGGCCATTTTTTTTAATAAAAAAGAAGATGAAATTGAAAAAATAAAAAAACAAAAATAATTTATTAATTAATTTTTTAACAATATGGAAAATATCATTGTAACTACCGGGAATAATATTCCCGGAAAAGAAATTATAGAAATTTTAGGAGTAGTTAAAGGTAGTACTGTTAGAGCAAGAAATATTGGTCGAGATATTGGGGCTGGAATAAGAAATATTGTGGGTGGAGAAGTAAAAACATATACAGAAATGACAAAAGATTCTAGAGAAGAAGCATATAATAGAATGGTCAACGAAGCCTTAAATTTAGGGGCAGATGCAGTTACCGGTATTAGGTTTACCACTTCTATGGTAATGGCGGGAGCTTCTGAAATGTTGGCCTATGGTACGGCAGTTAAAATAAAAAAGTAGAAAAAAGAAATCTAAAAAATATAATAATTAAAATTTTAATTGAAAAGGGGACTTTAAAAAAGGGGACTGTTCCCAAAAAATGATATAAAATAAAAAATACACTGGTTGAACCGGTGTATTTTTAATACACACTCAAACAGGTTCGAACTTCGTTCGCCCTGGGGAGTCAACCTAGACAAAAGGTCAAGTGATACCCCGATTTCGTTAATTGGTTTATCCACAGTTTTATAATTGACATCTAAATTATATCTGTTAATATTGTAATACAAATTATTACAATTAATAAATAATTATATGCGTAATATTGTTAACATCTCTTTGCCTGAAAAAATGGTAAAGATGGTAAAAAAAGAGATTAAAGAAAAAGGTTATTCTTCTGTTAGTGAATTTTTTCGTTATCTTATTCGTGAATGGAATGATAATAAATTAGTAGACGAACTCAAAAAAGATCGTTTAAAATTTGAGGCCGGCAAAGGAAAGACTTTGAAATCTTTAAAGGATTTGCGATAGATTGATTTATGAAAATATTATATTTGCCTAAATTTGGAAAGCAATACAAAAAGTTGCCAGCAAAAATTAAAGATTTGGCTGAGGATAAAGAAAAAATTTTTCGTAAAAATCGTAAAAATCCTTTTGATTCAAGTTTAAAAACACACAGGCTTCATGGTAAATTAAGTAGCTTTTTAGCATTTTCTGTAAATTATGAATATAGGATTATTTTTGATTTTGCAGATAAAAAGAAAAATATAGCCAGATTTTATTTTATAGGTAAACACGAGATTTATTAATAGATTAATAAAACTTTAATTTTAGATTATCACCCATTTTCCATAAGCAAACTTTAATCACCTCCATTCTTCAAGTTTAACCAACAGAAAAGGCTTATTTAAGCCTTTTCTGTTTTATTTAATCTTGACAAAAATCAAAAATATGATATTATAAAAATAATCTTTAAAAAAGAAAGGAGGAGTTTTGAAGATATTAATGATTCCTCTCGGTGGGGTTGTTGAAAAGAATAAGTTAGTTCAAGATACGATAAAACGTATTGAGGCGGGTTTAAAAAAATATAGAAAAGGAGATTTTGATTTTATTCTCTTATCTGGTGGAATTTTTTTACCCCCTAAAATTCAAACAATCCCAGGGGCCAGATTGATGGCCAAGTATTTGGTGAAAAAGGGAATATCTTATCACCAAATAATCTTAGAAGAAAGGTCTCTAGACACGTTTCAAAATGTGAAATTTAGCACCTCAAAGTTATTCTTAATGGGAATTAAAAATCCAGAGATTACGGTTATCACTCAATGGCAACACGCGATTAGATTTTGGATCTGTTTTAGAGCCTATAACCTCAAAATTTCTTTAGAGCCAATTAATTACCAAATCCCGATTACAGATTGGTTAAAAGAGTGGTTATTTATTTTATACCATATTTACGACAGAAAAGGGAAAAAATATTTGGCTTTAAAAAACAGAGAGAAAAGGAGGCAAATTTAAAAAGAATCCATCTTAAGAGATAGGATTCTTTTTTAATTATATTTTGTCTCCTTTTAAATAGTTTTAATTTCATTCGCCTGGGGAAGTCAAAAATAAAAAGGTTTTTAAAAACCTTTTTTATCTTGACTAAACCTCTTTTTTAAATTAACATATAATCACAGAGAACAAAGGAAAATAATTAGATCAAGGATTATCTCATTTAATATTTATGACTAAAAAAGATAAAATTTTAATTACCACTGCGATAGATTATGCTAATAGCCCTATTCATATAGGACATGCTTATCAAAAGATATTAGCCGATGTTTTAGCAAGGTATAATCGAATATTAGGAAAAGAGGTATATTTTACTACTGGGACTGACGAACATGGCCAAAATATCGAAGAAACTGCCCGTAAAAAAAATTTAGAACCGAAAGAATATGTAGACCAAATAGCAAAGAAAGATAAAGAAGAACTTGATTTGCTAAATATTTCTTATAATCGTTTTATTCGGACTACTGATGCTGACCATGAAAAATATGTAAAAGAATTTTGGAAAAAAACTAAAAATAAAGGCGATTTATACAAAGAAAAATCTGAGGGATATTATTGCTTAGGTTGTGAAGCCTTTAAAAGAAAATCAGAACTTGTTAACGGGCGATGTGGAGATCATCCTTCTAAGGATTTACAAAAAATAGAAGAAGAAAATTATTTTTTT
>DJVL01000031.1 GCA_002440845.1 Patescibacteria group bacterium UBA6257 | reverse complement strand
AACATAAACAAAGACAAGGATAAGATAGCCAAAGGCAAAAAGTCAAAAATCCATAAAGTAAATATTATTAAATTATTAATCCAGACTTTCGACTTTCTAATTTTATAAACTTTTTAACTAACATATGTCTATAAGAATTGCAGGCGTAACCATACCAAACGAAAAAAGAGTTGAAATTGCTTTAACTTATATTTATGGCATTGGTAATTCAAAATCCCAAGCCATTTTAAAATTAGCAAAAATTGACCCTAATATTAGAGTTAAAGATTTAGATGATGAGCAGGCAAACAAATTAAGAAGTTTAATTGAAAAATATAATAAAGTTGAAGGCGATTTAAAGCGCGACGTTTTTGCTAATATAAAAAGATTAAAAGAAATAGGTAGCTATCGCGGTTCTAGACATGCTAAAGGTTTGCCAGCAAGAGGTCAGCGCACTAAAACTAACAATCGCACAGTTCGCGGTAATGTTAGAAAAACCGCTACTTCCGGCAAAAAACCGGCCGCACAAAAAACTTAACCTTTAAAAACTTTTTTAGAAAAAGTTTTTAATATTTTCAAAAATTATAATGTATCAAGTAAAAATTTAATAGCGGGTAAAACCCTACAGCCATTAAATTTTTACTTGATAATAAAATATGACAGAAGAAAAAAAACAAGATAACGAAATAAAAGAGGAGGAAAAGATACAATCCATAACTGAAATGGATGAGCCGATTGTTAACACCGGCAATCCTTTGAATATGGCTGAAGAATTACCTGAAGAAATCAGAAAAAAATTAGAAAAAAGTAAAGAAGATAGAAAAACTAACAAGAAAAAAGGTAGAAAAAAGAAAGTTGATAAAAAAGTTCCGGTAGGCGTCGCTCACGTTAAAGCAACTTATAACAATACAATCGTTGCTTTATCAGATTTAAGTGGAAATATTATATCATGGGCTTCGGCTGGTATGGCTGGTTTTAAGGGACCGAAAAAATCAACTCCTTATGCCGCTCAGATAATTACCAGAATCGCCGTGGAAAAAGCTAAAGAATTTGGCTTAAGCGAAGTGAGCGTTATGGTAAAAGGCGTGGGCACTGGCCGCGAATCAGCGATTAGAGCTTTAAACGCTAATGGTTTAGTTATCACTTCAATTAAAGATATTACACCTATACCTCATAATGGTTGTAGGCCTAAAAAACCAAGAAGAGTATAAAATAAATAAATATGGCAAAATACATAGGAGCAAAATGCAAATTGTGCCGCAGAGAAGGCGATAAATTAATGTTAAAAGGGGAAAGATGTTCAACGGCTAAATGCGCGATAGTTAAAAGAAACTATCCGCCGGGTCTTCATGGTCCAAAAGGACGAGCCAGACAAAGCGGTTATAATATGCAATTAAGAGAAAAGCAAAAAGCTAAGAGAATTTATAATTTAATGGAAAAACAATTTGCTTTAAGTTTTGCCAGAGCGATCAAGCAAAAAGGTGAAGCCGGAGAAAATTTAATGAAAATATTAGAAACTAGGTTAGATAATGTTATTTATCGCTTGGGCTTTGCCGCTTCAAGAGCAGAAGCTAGAGTTTTAACTAATCATGGCCATTTTACGGTTAATGATGTTAAAGTAAATATTCCTTCATTTAATGTAAAGACCGGTGATATTATAAAAATTAAAAAGGCTAGCCGCACTAGCAAAAAATTTGCGAACCTATCAGAAAAACTTAAAAAAGTAGAAATTCCTGGCTGGCTTAATCTTGATGTAAAAGATTTAAGCGCTAAAGTTTTAGGCCAACCGACTAAAGAAAATTTTGAATCAAAAATTAATAGTCAAATGATCGTTGAATTCTATTCTAAATAATAATATTCACCCCGTTAAATAAATTCGCTTTCAGCGAATTTACGCGAAGCGTATTTCACGGGGTAAAAAATAAACAATATGGAAAAAATAGCAATGCCAAATAAAATAGAATTTGTTAAAGGTTCCGTAGTGAACAATAAACAAATTATTATTGAGCCATGTTATCCAGGTTATGGCGCGACTATCGGCAACGCTTTAAGGAGGGTATTGTTATCTTCTTTGCCCGGAGCCGCTGTCGTTGGCGTAAAAATTAAAGACGCTAACCACGAGTTTATGACTTTACCTCATGTTAAGGAAGATATTTTAGAACTTGTTTTAAATTTAAAAAAATTGCGCTTAAAAGTTTTTAGCGATGAAATCGTAAGAATTGAACTTGACGCTAGAGGAGAAAAAGAAATTAAAGCTTCTGATATAAAGAAAAATAGTTTAGTTGAAATAGCTAATCCTGATTTAGTCTTAGGCCATATTACCGATATGGCTGGTAGCCTAAGTATGGAAATTTTCGTTTCTCAAGGCGCTGGTTATGTAACGGTTGAAAGCAGAGAAGGCGCTAAAAATGAAATAGGTTATATTGAAATGGATTCAATTTTTTCTCCAATTTTAGCGGTTGGCGTAAATATTGAAAATGTTCGTATCGGAAAAATGACAAACTGGGATAAATTGATTTTAGATTTAACCACTGACGGCACCATAACTCCTGAAGAAGCTTTTTATAAATCAGTTGATATTTTAATAGACCAATTTAATGCTTTAGTTAAAAAAACCGGTAAAAAAGAAGTGGCGGAAGAAAAAAAAGAAAAAACTGAAGCTAAAGAGACCGAAGAAGAAGTGGAAGAAGTCGAAGAAGACAAAAAATCTAAAAAAAGAGGTAGGCCAAAGAAAAATTAATTAGATCCAATATATGAGACATAGAGTAAAAGGAAAAAAATTAGATAGAAAAAAAGCACCGAGAGAAGCCATGTTAAAAAATTTAGCTTCAAGTATTATTATTTATGAAAAAGTTAAAACTACAGAAGCTAAAGCCAAGGCCGTAAAACCGTTGCTTGAAAAAGTTATTACTACAGCGATAAAGGGTGATTTAGCAAGCCGACGCGAATTAATAAAAATTCTACCGCAAAAAATGGCGATAAAAAAAGTTATGGAAATTTTAGCCGTTAGATATAAGGCAAGGCATGGCGGTTATTCAAGAATTGTAAAATTAGGTAAAAGAATTGGCGATAACGCGAGCGTGGTCCAAATTGAATTAGTCTAAAAACCTTTAAAAACTTTTTCAAAAAAAGTTTTTAATATTTTCAAAAAATATAA
>DJVL01000033.1:5308-6128 GCA_002440845.1 Patescibacteria group bacterium UBA6257 | reverse complement strand
AAAAAATTAATATTATGTACATTCGTTGGTTCAAAGATATTACAATTAAAGATGTGCCTGTGGTAGGCGGTAAAAATGCTTCTTTGGGTGAAATGTATCGTTATCTTGCACCCAAAGGGGTGAATATTCCCAATGGTTTTGCCATTACTGCTAAGGCTTATTTTGATTTTTTGGAAAAAGGAGGCATAAAAAAGGAAATAGGAAGAATTTTAAAAGAACTTAACCCGAAAAGCATAAAAAGTTTGCAGAAGGGCGGTAAAGCCATTAGAGACCTGATTTTAAAGACTCCTTTGCCAAAAGAGGTAGAAACAGAAATTATTAAAGATTATCTTAAGCTTTCTTCTGATTATCAGGAAGAAAATACCGATGTCGCGGTTCGTTCTTCAGCCACTGCCGAAGATTTACCTTCAGCCAGTTTTGCCGGCCAGCATGAAACCTATTTGAACGTCAGAGGAGTGGAAGAATTGCTTCAAGCAGTTAAAAAAAGTTACGCTTCTTTGTTTTTAGACCGGGCAATAATATATCGGGAAGAAAAAGGGTTTGATCATTTAAAAATCGCTGTTTCCACCTGTGTTCAAAAAATGGTGCGTTCTGATACCGGTTCTTCCGGGGTAATGTTTACTTTAGACACTGAATCTGGTTTTAAAAATATTGTCGTTATTAATGGTATTTATGGTTTGGGAGAATTAATTGTTAAAGGCAAAATTATCCCTGACGAATTTTTGATTTTTAAACCAACTTTAGAAAAAGGCTATCAGGCTATCATTAGAAAAGATTTGGGGAGGAAAACTATAAAATATGTTTATAATCCGAAAGGAGG
>DJVL01000033.1:628-5300 GCA_002440845.1 Patescibacteria group bacterium UBA6257 | reverse complement strand
GATGAAGAAATTTTAACTTTAGCAAAATGGGGAATTTTAATTGAGAATCATTATTCCCAAAAGAATAAAAAATGGACGCCTCAAGATATTGAATGGGCTAAAGACGGAAAAACCGACGAACTTTTTATTGTGCAGGCTAGGCCGGAAACGGTGCATTCAACAGATGTCTCTAAATTTTATCAGGAGTACGAGATTAAAACCAAGAAAAAACCAATTTTAACTGGTATTGCTATTGGCAACAAAATAGGATTAGGGAAGGTGCGTTTGATAGGAAATGTTAGTGAACTATCAAAGTTGAAAAAAGGAGAAGTTTTAGTCACAAAAATGACTGACCCGGATTGGACTTCAGCTATGCCTTTTGCTTCAGCCATTATTACCGATGAAGGAGGAAAAACTTGCCATAGTGCAATAATCTCCCGGGAATTGGGGATTCCGTGTATTGTAGGCGCTCAAAAAGCAACAAAATTATTAAAAGATGGTCAGGAAGTAACCGTTGATTGCACTTCCGGAGCTGAAGGAAAGATTTTTCTTGGTAGAATTCCTTTTAAAATGAGAACCTATGAGTTAAAGAAAATCCCTCAATTAAAGACAAAAATTTCAGTTAATATTGGTGCGCCGGAAATTGCTTTTCAGACTTCTTTATTGCCTAATGATGGAGTTGGTTTAGCCAGAGAAGAATTTATTATTGCCGAAAAAATTAAAGTGCATCCGCTAGCGCTTTATCATTACAAAAAAATTAAAAATGGTTCCCTTAATGTCATCCCGAGCGTAAGCGAGGGACCTCTGACCTTATCTCAACAAAAATTACAGCAAATTCTTAAACAGATTGAGCAACTAACCATTGAGCATAAAGACAAGAGAGAATACTTTATTAAAGAATTAGCTGAAGGAATTGCCCAGATTGCCGCCGCTTTTTATCCCAAGGAAGTCATTGTTCGTTTTTCTGATTTTAAAACCAACGAATATCGTCAGCTGATTGGCGGAGAGCTTTTTGAGCCTTGGGAAGGAAATCCGATGCTTGGCTGGCGGGGGGCGTCTCGTTATTACGACAAGAGATTCCAGCCGGCTTTTGAAATGGAATGCGAAGCCATAAAAAGAGCAAGGGATATTTTTGGTTTAAAAAATATCAATTTAATGATTCCTTTTTGCCGCACCCCGGAGGAAGGAGATAAAGTTTTAAAAATTATGAAAGCCAAGGGACTGAAAAGAGGGGAAGATGGCATAAAAGTTTATGTAATGGCAGAAATTCCTTCAAATGTTTTAATGATCGAGCAATTTCTTGATATTTTTGACGGTATGAGCATTGGTTCTAATGATTTAACGCAATTGGTTTTGGGAGTAGACAGAGACAACGGCGATTTGCAGAAAATAGGAGATGAAAGAAACGAAGCTGTAAAAAAAATGATAGCGGCAATAATCGGGGTTTGTCGGAAAAGGAAAAAATATGTAGGGATTTGCGGCCAAGCGCCCAGCGACTATAAAGAATTTGCTGATTTTTTAGTGGCGGAGGGAATTGAAAGTATTTCTTTAAATCCGGATACGATAATAAAAACTATTTTATATTTGTCAAAAGAAAAATAAAGAATTGTAAAGAAAAATATGCTATAATATCAATAATTAGAGGCCGAAAAATAAATAAAAATTAAAAAATTAAACAAATAAAAATATGGTCAATATCGTAATAAAAAAGGATGGCAAAGAAGAGTCTTTTAACGAAGAAAAAATCAGAAACGCCATTAAGGCTGCTTGCCTTGACGCTGGCTTAGATGAGAATAAACAAAATGAATTATCAGAAATAATTACTCAGAAAATTTTAGGAACTCTTGCCGACAAGGAAACTATAAGAGCCATTGAATTAAGAGATAAAATTCTCGGTGAACTGGATATTATGTCTCCGGAAGCCGCTCAAGCTTGGAGAAACTACGAGGATTCAAAGAGTAAATAGATTTAAATTTACCGGCAAGGCGAAGAACCGCAAAAAACAGGTCAAATTCATTGACCTGTTTTTCTTGTGAGCCGGCAGAATTTTTAGTAAAATAAATAAAGAAGATAATAAATGGAGATTGTTAATGATTAAAATTGACGAAATAAAATTGCAAACTATTCTTGATTCCCGGGGTGAAAAAACTTTGGAGGCTTTTATTAAAAGCGGAGATATTGAAGTTGTCTCAAGCATACCAAAAGGCAAGAGCAGAGGGAAGAAAGAAGCTTTTTTAATAGATACGGAAATAGCTTTGAAAAAATTTGAGAAAATCAAAGAAAGTTTGCTTAAACAAGATTTTTGTTCGCAGGAAGAATTTGATGATTTTTTAATTCAATTAGACGGCACTGCCAATAAAAGCAATTTAGGGGGTAATTTAACATTGGTTTTGTCTCAGGCTTTTAGCCGCCTGATGGCTAAAAAAGAAGGTTTGGAGCTTTGGCAATATTTGGAAAAAGAAATTTTTTCTTTGGCACCTGATTTAAAAGAAAAAAATCTTCAAGTTTTTGTCCCTTATTTTTTCTTTAATTTAATTAACGCCGGCAAACACGCTTCTTTTGGCCCAAGGTTTCAGGAATATCTGATTGTGCCGCAGGTTAAAGACCCTGTTTATTCTTTGTCTTTAGCCAAAGAATTTTTTGAAGCTTTGAAAAATTACTTTAAAAAAAATTACCAAAAAAATGAATTTGGCGACGAAGGAGGGCTTTTAATTCCAAAAACCGATTTTGAAGAACCGCTGAAAATTTATTTTCAAATTAGAAAAGATTTACATTTAGAAGATAAAATCGGTTTTGCTTTAGATGTTGCCGCTTCTTCTTTTTATAATCAAAAAGACGAGAAGTATTATTTAGAAAAAGATAAAAACTTTTCTCAGGAAGAATTGGCTCAAATTTATAAAAAAATAAATTCTTCTTACTGGTTTTTTTCCTTAGAAGACCCTTTTGAAGAAAATGATTGGCTGGGTTTCAAAAAAATCAGAGAGATTTTTACGGAAGAAAGCGGCGGGCCTTTGATTATTGGCGACGATTTAACCGCGACCAATCTTTTATTAGTTAAAAAAGCGATTGAGGCAAGGGCTATAGATGGTTTAATTATTAAGCCAACCCAGATAGGCACGGTAACGGAAACTTTGAAAACTATTGTTTTTGCTCAAAAGAATGATTTAAAAATTATTGTCAGCCACCGAAGCGCTGAAACCAAAGATGATTTTGTCGCTGACCTTGCTTGGGCAAGCCGGGCCTTTGGTTTGAAAGCTGGCGCTCCTCAACCCGAGGAAAGAATGGTAAAATACAATAGAATAATAAACATTTTTAATTCTCAGTTTCCAATTCTTAAACTTTAAGCCCCGTCAAAATGAACCAAAATCCTAAATCCTAAATCCTAAACAAATTCTCAAGCATCAAATCTTAAACAGTTTGTAATTTGTGATTTAGAATTTGCGATTTGCTTGGAATTTAGAGATGGGAATTTAATTAATTATTAAAATAATTAAAAGTTATGAACAAAATTGCGTTTTTGGAGATAAGTGAATGGGAAACGGAAGCTTTAAAAAGGTTTCCTGGATTTTTACAAATAATTGATTTATATCCGGAAGCTTTGAATTTGGATAACGTTTCAAAGTTTAAAGATTATGAAATTATATCCTGTTTTATTAATTCTCAGTTTTCTAAAGAAATAATAGAAAAATTGCCGAATTTAAAATTTATTGCTACGCGCTCTACTGGTTTTGATCATCTTGATATTAATGCTTGCCAAGAAAAAGGGATTTTAATGTCCAATGTGCCAAGTTATGGTTCTCATACTGTAGCTGAATTCACCTTTGGTTTGATGATTTGTTTAATAAGAAAAATTTATGATGCCTATGACAGGGTACGAGAAACTGGCAGTTTTAATTTAGAGGGATTAAAGGGAAGAGAACTTTTTAATAAGACTCTTGGCGTGATAGGCACTGGCAGAATTGGCGCGAACGTGATAAAAATTGCCAATGGTTTTGGAATGAAAGTTTTAGCTTATGATAAATATCCCAAGGAGCAATTATCTCAAGAGTTAAGTTTCCAATATGTATCTTTAGAAAAACTTTTAACCGAGTCAGATATTATTACCTTGCATGTGCCTTATAATTCAGAAACGCATCATCTCCTCAATAAAAATAATATGAATTTGATCAAATCAGGTGCTTATATCATTAATACTTCACGGGGCGGAGTCATTGAAACAGAAGCCTTATATCAGGCCTTAAAATCAGGCAAAATTGCCGGAGCGGCTTTAGATGTTTTAGAGGAAGAAGGGGATATAAAAGAAGAACAAGAATTGTTAATTAAGGGGGAAATAGCTGAATCAGAAAAACTGAAAACCCTGCTTCTCAATCACATTTTCATTGATTTGAATAATGTTATTGTTACTCCTCACAATGCTTTTAATACCGAGGAAGCTTTAGAAAGCATTGTGGCAACAACCATAGACAATATAGATAGTTATTTAGAAGGAAAACCAATGAATACAGTTGGTTAATTTTAAAGTCTAAATTTTACTATTATGTTAGACCCTAATTGCGTTTTTTGTAAAATTACCAAAGGGGAAATCCCGGCTAAAAAATATTATGAAGATAATGATTTTTTGGCAATTTTTGACATTTCACCCATAAGCGAAGGCCACCTTGTAATTTTTTCCAAGAATCATTATACTAATATT
>DJVL01000033.1:0-604 GCA_002440845.1 Patescibacteria group bacterium UBA6257 | reverse complement strand
CAAGGCGAAGCTGCCCAATCAGGCGTTCCTCACCGCCCCCACCTTCATATTATTCCCAGAAGGTTCGGTGATGGCATCAAAATAGACCCAAGATAATGACTTTTTATAATCAAATTGAATCTAATATCAGAAAAACTTGGTTTTTTATAACCTTATTTTTGGTTTTAATTATTGTTTTGGGTTGGATTTTCAGCAATATTTTTGACAGCAATTGGATTTTAATTTTTGCTGTTGCTTATAGTGTCATTTGGAGTTTTTTAAGCTATTGGTATTCCGATAAAATAATTCTTTCTTTTAACAAAGCTCACTCTGTTTCAAAAAACGAAGAGCCGGAATTATACAGGATTGTGGAAAATCTTGCCATTACCGCTGGTTTGCCTATGCCGAAAATTTATATTATGGAGGAAGAATCGCCCAACGCCTTTGCTACTGGCCGAAACCCTCAAAATAGCGTAATTTGTGTTACCAGAGGATTATTATCAATTCTTGATAAACCAGAACTTGAAGGAGTGATTGCCCATGAATTCTCCCATATTGGTAATCGGGATATTCTTCTTTCTTCGGTGATTGTGGTTTTAGTTGGAATGATTTCTTTGTTAGGAAA
>DJVL01000032.1 GCA_002440845.1 Patescibacteria group bacterium UBA6257 | reverse complement strand
AAGCATATTTTCGGCCCCTATCAAAGCTTGGCTTTGGTAAAAAATGCTTTAAGAATTATCAGAAGAATTTTCCCTTATAGTTTATGTAAGCCCCTTTCTGGCAAGCCTTGTTTTGATTACCAGATAGGTTTATGTCCGGGAGCGTGTCTGGGGGAAATTTCCCCTCAGGAATACAAAAAAAATATTAAAAATATAACCCTTCTTTTAGCAGGCAGAAAAAAACAATTATTAAAAAAATTAAAAAAAGCCAACCCGACAGCTTTCAAAAGTTTAAAACAAATAGAAGATGCTTCTTTAGTTTCAAGGGATGAAACGGAAAATGATTTTGATAACGCTTTTTATAGAGTTGAAGCTTATGACGTTTCTCATTTTGCCGGTAAAGAAACTGTTGGCGCTATGGTGGTTTTTATTAACAATCAGCCGGATAAAACTCAGTATCGTCTTTTTAAGATAAAAACAGCTTTGCCTAACGACGACTTGTCAGCTTTGGAAGAAATGATTAGCCGTCGTTTTCGCCATCAGGAGTGGCTAAAACCTAATCTTTTGCTGGTTGATGGTGGTTTGCCTCAAGTTAGAAAAGTTTCTCAGACATTAAAAAAATTAACCATCGCTGTGCCGGTAGCAGGAATTTCCAAGTATCAAAATGATAAATTAATTTTTCCCTCCGGACTAGACAAAACCTTAAAAATTGCGATAGAAAATTTAAAAGGGACATTATTAAAAGCGAGAAATGAAGCTCATAGATTTTCCAATGCTTATAGGAAAAAATTGTTAAACCGGAGCCAACGATAGAAATTTTTGTTGACTTAATCATTATTATGAGCTATAATATAATAGCTTTTTGAAAATTTAAATCTGTCGGCTGGCAGAATAAATAAAAATATGAGAGAGGTGAACAGAAATGAAGGGTGGTTTTAAGTGTTGGGTGGCTAAAATGGCGGTAACAATTCAAGCCGTTGTAATCATTGTCGGTTGGTGGAAATATCTGGGCAATAGATGGGAAAAAATTCTTGCTTCTCAGTCTTTTACTTTTAGTTTTAATCAGCTAGCAAACTTTCTTTTCCCTTTCTTTTTAACAACCATAATAATTATTTTGTTTATTATCTGGCTTTGGTCAAAGGAGAAAAAAGATATTCAGGAAAAATAAAAACCAAAAGAGGGGATTAATCCCCTCTTTTTTATTTATTTATATTTCCCTTAGGGTTTCTATGCCCAAAATTTTAAGGCCGGTTTTTAAGACAGAAGCAGTCGTTTTTAAAAGAACTAATTGGCTATTTAAACGTTTTTTGTTTTTTTCTTTGAGCACAGGCACAGTTTCATAATATTTATTAGTTAAATCAGCAAGAGCAAGTAAGAAGCCGGCAAGATTATTGGGGGCGTAATTTTCGGCGCTATTTTTGATTTCTTCAGGAAAATCAATGATTTTTTTTATTAATAATTTTTCAAGAGGATAGTTTAAAAGTTTTAAATCATATTCTCCGATTCTTTTTGCCTTGGCGATTATTTTATTTATTCTGGCATAAGTATATTGCAAGTAAACGCTGCTATTGGCAGAAAAATCAAGCATTTTTTCCCAATTAAAAACAAGATCCGCTGTTCGGAATTCTTTTAAATCATTAAATTTTAAGGCGCCGATGGCAATAATTTGACCGGTTTTTTGGATTTTTTTATCCGGCCACTGGGGATGTTTTTCTTTGATTATTTTTTTAGCTTTTTCTTTGGCTTCATTTATAACTTCTTTTAGATCAACAATCTCGCCTTTTCTTGTGGAAAGTTTCTTTTTATCATTAGATAATACTAAACCAAATTTAATATGGACAAGTTCTGTTTTTTTGCCCCAGCCCAGTATTTTAACTAAAGCAGATAATTGCTTAAAATGGAGATCTTGTTCGTTGCCTACCACATAAATAATTTTTTTTGGTTGATATTTTCCTAAGCGGTATTTTAAAGCAGCTAATTCCCGGGTTAGATAAAGCGTAGCTTCATCTGATTTTTGGATTAAAGCCGGCGGAAGGCCGAATTTGTCTAAAGGAACAATTAAAGCCCCATCGCTTGGCTCGGCGATTTTTTTATTTTTTAAAAAAGATATTATTGATAAGGCTTTTTGGTTAAAAAAACTTTCTCCCAAAACAACGTCAAATTTTATGTTTAAAGCTTGATAGATTTTTTCAAATTCTTTCCAAGATGCTTTTTTAAACCATAGCCAGAAGCGTTTATTTTCTTTATCTCCTTCTTCTAACTTTTTAAATTCTTCCTGCCCGATTTTTTCCAGTTTAGGGTTTTTTTCTTCCTCTTTGTGAAATCTAACATAAAGAGCAAGAAGATTGTTAATGGCATTTTCTTTGATGGCTTTTTCGCTGCCCCAAAGTTTATAACTGGCGATTAGTTTGCCGAATTGAGTGCCCCAGTCTCCCAAGTAATTCCAACGAATAACTTTATACCCCAAGAATTCATAGAGGTTGCTTAAAGCTTCACCAATGATAGTTGAACGCAAATGGCCGATATGCATTGGTTTGGCAATGTTGGGTGAAGAATAATCAACGATAATTTTTTTATTTTTCCCCTCTGAAGAAAAACCGAATTTTTCTTTTTTTTGGTAAGCTTCTTTTAATTTTTCGGCTAATTTTTCTTGGCTAACAAAAAAATTAAGATAGCCTCCGCCGGCAATCTCTATTTTTGAGATTAAAGAAGGAGAGATATTTGTCATTTCATTTTTTAGCAGTTCGGCAATTGATAAAGGATTTTCCTTAGTTTTTTTGCTTAAAATAAAAGCTAAAGGACTGCTGTAATCGCCGTAGCGATTTTCAGCTTGGTTTTCCAAAGGAATATCTTGCCATTTAATAAGAGGCCAATCATTTTTTTTGGAAATTTTATTCCATTTTTGGCTAATAAGTTTTTTTAACTCTTCTTTTAACATGCTTTTATTTCTTTTTATTTCTTATTTTGGTTGCCTGATTGTTTTAAATCAAAAGGGTTTTGTTTAAAATTAAACAAACTCCAGCCATAATTATTAAATAAATTGAAAACCAGTAAAATTCTTTTTTCTTTATTATTGCGCTAAGGAACCTTAGGCTGAGAATTCCTGTCAAGAAAGAGGTTAAGGTTCCGAAAAAATAATAAGGCAAAGAGCCATTTGAAATTTCCCTGCTTAAAGCCGGGATTTTTAGAACTATTGCTCCAAGGGTAATGGGAATTAAAAGGAAAAAAGAAAATTGATAAGCGGCTTCCGGTTTAATTTTTCTTAAGATAGCTGAAGATATAGTCAAGCCGGACCGGGAAACGCCGGGCAAAAGAGCTAAGGCCTGAGCTAGGCCTATAATAAAAGCGTCTGATTTAGAGATGTTTTTTATATCTTTTTTAGCCGGAGAGTATTTACTGATAAAAAGGAAAAAAGCAGTAAAAAGAAAGCCAAGAGCGATTAATTTTAATGAGGCAAAACTTTGTTCGATTTTGGTTTCAAAAAGATAGCCGAAAAATCCCGCCGGCAGAGAAGCTATAAAAAGCAGGATGATTAATTGAAACCTTTTTTTACGCAAGATGTCTATTAAATCTCTTCTAAAAAAAATAAGAATTGCCATCAGGGTTCCTGAATGAAGAAGAATATCAAAAACCACAGATTGTTTTGGCAGATGCCAGAGGTTTTGGAAAAAAGCCAAATGGCCAGAACTGGAAATAGGCAGAAATTCTGTTATTCCCTGAATTAACCCCAAAAAAATTGATTGAAAGATGGTCATAATTCAAAGTCGCACTTCGTCCAGTCGGGCTGGAGGGAGTTGAACCCTCTGTTTCATGGTCCCGAACCATGCGTGGTACCGTTCCACCACAGCCCGCTTTGATTAAACACTATACAATAAAATCCTGGCTAAACAAAATATTTATCTTTTATTTTTTTTTCCTCATTTTCCAATAAAGATAGATATTTTTCTTTGGCTCGCCTGCTTTTTTCCTTCAATTCTTTTAAAGAAAGATTGCCTAAATTCTTAATTTCTTTTTCTAAAATTTCTTTTTTGTTTTCCTCCGGATCATCCAAGACTTTTTCTAAAAGAATATTTAAAATAGCGCCGATTTTTGGTCCGGCTTCTATTTTAAGGATTTTCATAATATCATTGCCATTAACTTTTAACATTTTTAAAGACGGTTGTTGGCCTTCAGTTTCTTTCAAAACTTTTTCTACCTTAAAAAGAAAATGACGCAGGCGAAAAGGCCGGGCTTTAGGGCAACCAGAACCGATCCGGTCTGCTTCCCGAACTTGAGCCAATTCTTCAATATTTTCTTTCCCGATTTTTAAAAGCAGCCTTCTGATAGAGGCATCGGTGGTGATTTCTGGGTCATAAACAAAACCATGGTAACGGACTAATTTTATAATTTTTTCCGATTGGTCTTTGGGAAATTTTAACCGGTTGAGGATTCTGGAAACCATTTTTGTTCCTTCTATTTCGTGATTGTAGAAAGTAGCATTGATCCCTTTCCCTCTTTTGGTTTTCGGTTTGCCAATATCATGGGAAAGGCTGGCTAATTTTACTTCCAAACTATAATTTTTTTTTGCAGCGTAATCCAAAGAACGCAGTAAGTGTTCCCAGACCGTATAAATATGATGTTTATTTTGGGTTACCCCGATGCCTTGTTCTAATTCAGGAATAATTTGTTTTAATAAGTTTGTTTCTTGCATTAAAGAAAGCCCTTGAGCCGCCCGGGGGCTGGCGATAATTTTTATAAATTCATCTCGGATCCTTTCTTGGGAAATTAATTTTATCAGGCCAACATTGTTTTTTATTGCTTCTAACGTTTCTTTTTCAATTTTAAAATTTAATTCACAGGCAAATCTAATGGCTCTTATTAACCTTAAGGCATCTTCGGCAAAACGATCGTTTGGACTGCCCACTGTTCTGATAATTTTATTTTGAAGATCTTTCTGGCCGCCAAAGGGATCGATTAAAGCGTATTTTGTATCTAATATTTTGAGTTTTGAATTGTAATTTTGATTTTTGATTTTTGAATTTTGAATTTTCAACGCCATTGCATTGATGGTAAAATCGCGGCGGCTTAAATCTTCTTCTATGGTTTGGGCAAATTTTATCTCGTCGGGGTGGCGTTTGTCAGTATATTTTCCTTCTTTTCTAAAAGTGGTGATTTCTATGATTTTTAAACTTTCTTTTTGGCTGGAAGTTTTAATTGCCACAGTGCCGAAATTATTTTCATAAATGCTGTCTGGAAAAATTTTTTGAATTTCAACAGGCGTAGCTTGAGTTGTTATATCCCAATCCTTTGGTTCTTTATCAAGAAGCAGATCTCTGGCGCAACCGCCAACAAGATAAGCTTCAAAATTTCTTTTTTTTATTTTTTCTAAAATCTCAAGAACCTCTAATGGTATTTGCATCTTTGCGCTTTTTTTACTATAATCATAGCGGAGAATGAATATTTTTTCAATCTATTTTGAGCTTTTTCCCCAAAAGGGAGGTTTCTTAATTTAGTTATAGCCCCTGTGGTCTAATGGATATGGCGCCACGCTTCGGACGTGGAAATTGGGGGTTCGACTCCTCCCGGGGGCACTCCCATAATTAATTGTTTTTGATGTTTATTTATTGCTTTAGCGGAGTTTTGCCGTTTGTTTTTAAGTCATTAATCAATAATTGTTAATGAGCCCCCCGTAGCTCAGTTGGTAGAGCAGCTGCCTCTTAAGCAGTTGGTTGCAGGTTCGAGTCCTGTCGGGGGGACTTATTTTGGAGGGGTGGCAGAATGGCAATGCGCCAGTCTTGAAAACTGGTGTCCGAAAGGACTTGCAGGTTCGAATCCTGTCCCCTCCGCTGCAGGTGTAAATATAAAAAAGTAAACCAACTGCTTGGTTTGCGAGAGGATTTGAAGGCCGGAGCGTTGCGCGAGTTTGAGCGAAGCGAAAGGAGCGCCACAAGGCCAGCCGGAAAGAATTCAGCGTCAGCTGAATTACTTGGTAAGAATCCTTTCCCTCCGCCTCTAATAATATGAAAGATAAAAACAAACAATTAAGTTTAGTTCCCCGTCCGCCCATTGTTGTTGTTTTAGGCCATGTTGACCACGGCAAAACAACTCTTTTAGATTTTATCCGAAAGACAAAAATAGCTGAAAAAGAAACAGGAGGCATTACCCAGCACATCGGCGCTTATGAAGTTATTGTCCAACCAAAAAAAGACAAAACCCTTAGTTCTTTTAAGAATGATTTTGCGTCTTTTAGACGCAAAATCACTTTTATTGACACGCCGGGGCACGAAGCTTTTTGCTCTATTCGCTCCCGGGGAGCTAAAGTTGCCGATATCGCTGTGTTAGTGGTGGCAGCTGATGAGGGGGTAAAATCTCAAACCAAAGAGTCCATTGATTGTTTAAAAACAACTCAAACTCCTTTTTGTGTTGCTTTAACCAAGATTGATAAAGAAGGCGCTAATCCGGAAAAAGTAAAAAAAGAGTTAGCGGAAAATGAAGTTTTTTTGGAGGGCTGGGGCGGAGATGTTTCTTTTGTTGAAATTTCTGCTAAAACCGGCCAGGGCATTGACGAGCTTTTGGAATTAATTTTATTAATGGCAGAGATGGAAGAAATTAAAGCTAATCCTAAAAATCCGGCTTCGGGCGTGGTTATAGAGTCCCATTTGGATGCTAAGCGGGGCAGTGCCGCTGTTTTAATTATTACTGACGGCACGCTTTTTTTGAAAGACAATCTGGTAGCTGGCAAAATCTGTGGCAAAGTGAAAATTTTGGAAGATTTTTTGGGCAAATCAATAAAAGAAGCAACTTTTTCTTCCCCGGTTCAAGTTATTGGTTTTGAAGGCTTACCGCCTGTTGGCGAAAAATTTTTTGCCGGCAGAGATAAATTGGAATTAGAAAAATTATCAGAAATGGAAAATCAGGGGGAAATAATAGCAAAAGAGATAGGAAGTTCTGAGCCGACAATGATTATACCTTTGATTATAAAAAGCGATGCTATGGGTTCGGCTGAAGCTCTGGTTAATTTAATTGATGGTTTAGGCAAAGATAGAAAATGGTCTTTTCGCCTTTTAAAAAACGATACCGGAAACCTCACCGAAGGAGATTTAAAAGTTGCCCCCCAAGAAAAAACTTTAATTGTGATGTTTCGGGTTAAAAAAAGAACAGAAGCAAAAAACCTTCTTTTTATCAATAAAAATTTAATTCCCGTGGAAGGCGAAATAATTTACGAGATTAAAGACAAAATTCAGGAAATAGTTGAAAGCCGGCTTATTGATAAGCCGAAAGAAGAGATTTTTGGAAAATTGGAAATTTTAGACACTTTTAATCCTGTCAAAGGGAAACAACTGGTCGGAGGCAAGGTGCTTGAAGGCAATGTCAGGAATAAAATTCATTTTTATTTATTTAGAGAAGAGAAAAACTTGAACAAAGGAGTTGTTTTTAACTTGAAGAAGAATAAAACCGATGTTAACGAAATAAACAGCGGAGAAGAATGCGGCTTATTGGTTGATTGTCCTGAGACAATAAAAAAAGGAGATATGTTGATTTTTTTTCAAAAGAATAAGGGTTCGTGATTAATTTATTATAGTTTGTTTTCAAAAAAATTTTGTTGTATAATTTCTGAAAAAGTTATTGGCCACGTGGTGAAGTAGCTAACACTGCGGTCTGCAAAACCGCTATTCGTGGGTGCAATTCCCACCGTGGCCTCTTCTGCCCGGGTGGCGGAATTGGCAGACGCGCTTGACTTAAGATCAAGTACCTTACGGTGTGAGAGTTCGAGTCTCTCCCCGGGCACCGAAATTGAACTCGCTGGAGCTGTTCTCTTTTTTTTAAATTAAAACACCCGAGTTTTAAGTTTGGGTGTTTTAATTGATGAATCAGAATTACTCTATAATTTCTATGATGGTTTCCCGAATTCCGAATTCTTCAGCTAACTCTCTTTCCGGAAACCAAATATCAACCCTGCTATCGTTGAATCTTTTATTCATCTTGTCCTCAACTACAAAAATTTTATCTTCAAAAATTTCTGGGAAACGAACTTTTGTGCCAAAAGGCAGAAAATTAGAAGCGATTATTCCCTCTTTTACCGTTTTCCCTGAGGCCGTTATGAAAGGGTCTTCGTCAGTTTGGTCCGGAGTTGAAGAATAGGCGGTTACTAATATTATTCTGGTCTTCGGATAAATAGTTGACGCTTGATAGCCCATAAACATATTTTTTTCGTCTGAAGAAGAAAAATCAGAGGATTCTATTCCGTCGTCAGTATTTGTAGTTATAATTGACGGGTAACCTTCTACGATTTTTTTTACTCCAAAGGCCTGATTAAAGAAAAAAACAACTACAAAGACAGAAAAAATAGTTATTTTTACGGCTTTTTTAAGCCACTTTTTCCGTAAAAGAGGGTCATCTTCTTTGTTTATAACCATATTTTATTTTTTAAATTTTCAATTTAAAAACTCCCTTTTGAGGAGTATTATCAATTAGTATATAGTATAAACCATATTTTTGTCAAGCTAAGTTGCTTTTTTAATCCTTTTTCGCTAAACTGATTTAAATTTGTTTTTAATGAAAAATATCTTTGGAGAGGTGGCTGAGTGGTCTAAAGCGGCACGGTGCTAACGTGTTGTTTGGGTAAAACCGAACCGTGGGTTCGAATCCCACCCTCTCCGCCAGTTTATACACGACGAGTTTTTCGCCTCGCCTTCTGCGAAGACTCGCCAGCCGAGCCGCTAGTTGGCGGATTTAATTTTTTATTTTCGGAAAATAATTGAAAAATAATTAGGAATTAGTTTAAGACAATAAAATGTTTATTTCACTAGCACAACTTGTTAATCAGCTAGTTAATGAAGGATGGCTAAAAACACCCC
>DJVL01000012.1 GCA_002440845.1 Patescibacteria group bacterium UBA6257 | reverse complement strand
ACCACCACCGCGCCTTCAACTTACCTTTCTCTTCTCATTAATGAAATTAAGGTCGCTGGGAAAAACGACGAAGAAAATAAAATAGCCAAAGATGAGTTTATAGAACTTTATAATCCAAATAATCAGGCAATTGATTTAACAAATTGGTATATTCAAAAGAAAACTAAAGAAGGGGCAGATTTTAATAGCTTGGTTACTAAATCAGTATTAGAAGGAAAAATTATTAATCCCAAAAGTTATTTTGTCATAGGCAATATTCTTTCTCCTACCAGTTCAACTTATGACGCTTTTTGGCTGGAGAGTTATTCTTTAACCGATGATAATACGATTTTTTTAAAAAATCCTAATGGCGAGGTTGTTGATAAAGTTGGATATGGTGAGGTTAGTGATTGCGAAGGAAATTGCGCTTTAAATCCAGATCCCGGCAAAAGCCTTCAAAGAAAGTATATTGACGGGGACTTTATAGATACGGATAATAATTTTAACGATTTTGAAATTCAAGATTGTCCCAGCCCTCAAGATTTTTTAAAGGAGTGTTCTCTGCCAGTTACTTCAACCACCACTACCACCAAGCCGCCTCAGTTCTCCTATATTAAAAATTTTTCCTGGCATCCTTTTGAAAAAGATTCTTCCCGAATTGTTGTTGAATTTGATGTTGATAATTATCCTTTTATTCCCGAGACAGAAAATACCAATAATATTTTTACAGCTATGGTTTTTTATTTGAGCTCAGACTTATCAGAAGCAACCGGGACTAACAATTTTCCAGTTTCCTATTTAGGTGATCAAGGTATGTGGGAGCTCGATGGGAGCGTTTCAGGATTAAAATTAGAGTATCCTAATTGCCAAGGCAGCAAAAGAGCTGTAGGCAGTGTTGTTTTTACCAATAGCGAAAGCTGGTGCCACTCGCCAGGAGAACCCCGGGGCTTATCTTATAGGTGGAGCGAATTGCCTAAAAATAACCACTTTATGATTGAGGTAGCAGGCACCACTTTTTCTGACAATTTTTCTTTTTCTGAAAATGACTATGTAACGATAGGTTTTTACGGCTATAATAAAAGCCATACTTCATATTTAAGTCTGGTGAATTTTGACAAGACAAAATATTATTTTAATCCCAATAAATTTTATTCTCCGCCGGCAAAAGTAGAAAATTTTGAGGTGAGTTTCAGCGATTCGGAATTAATTGACTCAACAACTAGCACCTCCCCCGTTATTTATTTTTCTTGGTTGCCAAGTCAAAACGATGACGCAAATAACTCTTTTGAATATGAAATTCATTATGTTTTTAAGAACCCGGGCGAGACTTTGGAAAATAACAATTTAGTAAAAAACAGCTGGCAGTGGTCTGGGCTTCAAAGCATAAAAAACGAATTAATTTTTTCCAAAGAAGAAAATAAATTTAAAATTTCAGTGCCAGCTAACAACTTATATAATTTCGGTTTGCCGGTCAGCTCAGAAACAACTCTTTATTTTGCAATCAAAGCAAAGAATTTCGTCGGTTTATATTCGCCTTTATCGGAAATAAAACAATTAATATTTAAACCGCCTCCTCCACCACCGCCAATTCTGGCAAGTTATATTCAAAACCCAAGCTGGTATTTTGGAGAAGACGAAAAACTTTATCTTGAGTTTGATTTGGTAAATACAGGCAAAGCTCCGGAAAATTGGCTGAATCCTGTTTTTTATTTAAAAGTGGGTTGGGATTATCTGGAAGGCGCTTATTTTTATAATGCCGACGGTGAAGTTTGGAATAGTGAAGAAAAAAGAAGCGGAGGTAGATTACAAGGTATATCTACCAGCTATCTTTATCAAGGCAAGGTTTTGCCAATTGGTCATTATAGGTGGCAGATTCCGTCAATTTATCATCCGAGATTTGCCAACGGCGGGATTTTATTAGAAGCTAATAAAGAAAATTTTTATTCCGAGTTAGAAAAACTTACAGAAAACAAAAACCCTTATATGATTATTTTATATGGGGTCAAGGAAGGTTCTAACAGACTTTCTTTTACTAAAGATTCTGATCAAAATCCCAACAAAATTTTTATTGCCAATTAAGTAAAATTTTTATAGAGTTAAGATTACAACGGTTCTCTGCCTTTTTTGTCTGTATTCTTTTTCTTTTTGAATTTAAGAGTCAAGATGTGATATACTAATTCAAATTCTAAATTCCAGAATCTATCTTTATGGATATTTTAGAAGATTTAAAATATCGGGGTTTAATTAATCAGGCAATCAATTTAGAGGGTTTGAAGAAAAGACTAAAAAAAGGCAAGTTGGTGCTTTATTGCGGTTTTGATCCTACAGCTCAAAGTTTACATATTGGCAATCTGCTTCCTCTTATAACTTTAAAAAGATTTCAAATGGCTAATCATCAGCCAATTATTTTAATTGGCGGCGGGACTGGATTAATCGGCGACCCGAGCGGGAAAAAAACAGAAAGGCCTCTTAATTCTTTAGCTATCGTGAAAAAATGGAAAAAAGGAATACAGGAACAAGTTAAAAATATTTTTAGGGCTTCTAAAAATCCTGCTCTTTTTGTTGATAACTATGAATGGTTGGGAAAAGTAAAAACCATTGATTTTTTGCGGGACATCGGCAAATATTTCACCGTTCCTTATATGTTAGCCAAAGAATCTATTAAAAATAGATTAGAAAGCGGAATCTCTTTTACCGAGTTCAGCTATATGATTCTTCAGGCGTTTGATTTTTATTATTTGTGTCAGAAATATAATTGTGAATTGCAAATTGGAGGCAGTGATCAGTGGGGAAATATTACGGCTGGAGCAGAGCTCATAAAAAAGAAATTAAACAAGGAAGTCTTTGGCTTATCTATCCCTTTAGTAACAAAAGCCGACGGAACTAAGTTTGGTAAAACGGAAGTGGGGACGATTTGGTTGGATTCTCAATTAACTTCTCCTTATCAATTTTATCAATTTTGGGTGAATGTAGATGATAGCGATGTTATTAATTATTTAAAACTTTTTACTTTTTCGCCTAAAGAAGAAATAGAAAAATTAGCTCGGAAAATAAAGGAGCAACCAGAAAAAAGAGAAGCTCAAAAAATCTTGGCTTTTGAAGTGACTGCTTTGGTTCACGGAGAAAAAGAAGCTAAGGAAGTAGAAAAAATTTCCCAAACTTTATTTTATGGGAGCCTAAAAGACCTATCTAAAAGAGAGCTAAAAATTGTTTTTTCCGGGGTTCAATTTACCAAGATAGTTTCAGTTTCCGAAATTTCTATTCTGGATTTACTGGTTAGTTGCGGAGCTGTCTCTTCAAAAAGACAGGCAAAGGAAGAATTAAAAAACGGGACTATTTTTATTAACGGCAGGCGGCGGCAGGGCGAGGAGGAAAAAATTTATCGGGAAGATTGTTTTTTCAAAAAATATTTAATAATAAAAAGAGGCAAAAGAAATTATTATTTTACCTTGTGGAAATAATAATTTCTTGCTATACTTTGTTTAACCCCGTTTCGCTTTAACGTTTGCGGGATAAAAAAATAAAATAACAAAAAACATATGAAAAAAATAAACTGGACATTTGTTATTATCGCTTTAATCATAGGAGCTTTTTTGATTGGCTATGGTAAAAATAATTTAAGCGGAGGGTTGCCAAAGAAAGAACTGGTTTCTTCTGTTAAAGATTGCAGTGGCAAAGAATTAACCATTAAAGAAATAAAACCGATCCCTGTTTTAGGCGAGGAAAGCGCCAAGGTTTTAGTGGAAGTTTATTCTGATTATCAATGTCCTTTTTGCTCCAGTTATTATTCCGAAACTATCAAGCAGGCAATAGAAGATTATGTTAAAACCGGTAAAATAAAGCTGGCTTATAAAGAATTGGCTTTTGAAGGCGACAGGTCCGAGTGGGCAGCCGAAGCTGTTCGTTGCGCCAATGATCAAGGAAAATTCTGGGAATATCATGATAAGATTTTTGCCGCCCGGGAAGCTTCTAACGGAACAGAAGTATACGAAAAAGAAAGTTTAAAGAAATTTGCCAAAGAATTAGGCTTGGATGAATGCGAGTTTAATCTTTGTCTTGATTCAGGCAAATATACAGAAGAAATTCAAAAAGAAACCCAAGCTGGTTTTGACAAAGGGATAAATGGCACTCCCACCACTTTATTCAATGGAAAAATTGTTAAAGAAGTATTTGACGGACAAGAGCAATCTCTGGGAGCGATGCCTTATGATCTTTTTAAAACCAAAATTGAAGAAGCTCTAAATTCCATTAAGGAGTAATTAATATTAAATGAAAATAAAAATTTATTCCACACCCAGCTGTTTTTGGTGCCAAGCAGCCAAAGATTTTTTCAAGAGCCATAATATTCCTTTTGAAGACATTGATGTAAGCCAAAACGAACAAGCTGCTCAGGAAATGATAGAGAAAAGCGGTCAGATGGGAGTGCCGGTCATAGAAATAGATGATAAAATAGTCAAAGGTTTTGATAAGTCTTCTTTAATAGAGCTTTTAGGAATTAAAGAAGAATAAAAAAAAAGATTATTGGTTTTTAATGCTGGTTAAAAAACAATCTTTTTTAGCCTGCGAGCTTGTTGTTGTTGTTGTTTTAGATAATATCCGCAGCACTTTTAATGTTGGTTCAATTTTTAGAACTGCCGACGCCAGCGGGGTTTTTAAGATTTTTCTTTGCGGTTTAACTCCTTGTCCACCGAACTCCAAAATATCAAAAGTGGCGTTGGGGGCGGAAAATTATATTTCTTGGGAAAAAATAAAAATAACTTGGCAACTCTTGAAACGTTTGAAAAAAGAAGGCTATTTTTTAATTGCTTTAGAACAAAACAGAGAGGCTAAAGATATTTTTTCTTTAAAGGCAACTAATTTTAAAAAAGCAGAGAAAATTGCTTTGATTTTAGGTTCAGAAACAAAAGGCATCTCGCCTAAAATTTTAAAAAGAACCAACTTAAAAGTATTTATTCCTATGTTTGGGGAAAAGGAATCTTTAAATGTAAGCGTTGCTTTTGGAGTTGCTATTTATCAATTACGCAGAATTTTGTATAATAAATAAAGGAATATGAAGAAATGGGTAATTTTTATTGTAAGTCTCGTTGTAATTTTTATTTTATTCAGTTTATTTCTTCCTAAAACATTAATTGCCCCTCATCAAAATTTAAACAAAACTAAAATGAAGGATAAAATTTTAGCGGTAATCGCTTTTCGCGATTTTCGCGATGAAGAATATTTTGTGCCTAAAGAAATTTTAGAAAATGCCGGTTATGAGGTTGAGACAGCGAGCACAAAAAAAGGGATTGCGCTGGGGATAAATGGAGGTGAAGCGGAGGCAAAACTTTTGCCCTCCGAAGTAAAGGTAGATGATTATCAGGCAATTGTTTTTGTTGGAGGGACGGGAATGGCAAAAGAATTAGAGAATAAGAATTTTTGGGAATTAGCCCAGATTTTTGTTCAAAGAAATAAATTAGTGGCGGCGATTTGTATTTCGCCGGCAGTTTTAGCAAAAGCCGGAGTTTTAAAAAATAAAAAAGCAACCGTTTGGACATCATCCTTAGATAAAAGCGCTGTTCAGGTCCTAGAAAATAATGGGGCTGTTTATGAAGATAAGGCTGTTGTTCAAGATGGGAAAATCATTACTGCCAATGGGCCGGCTGCTGCTCAAGAATTTGGCGAAAAAATCGTAGAAGCATTAAACAAATAAAAAAGAAAGACATTGTTTAAAATTAAAAATTAAAAATTTTCAAATGTATGCGTATTGCCATTAATGGTTTTGGAAGAATAGGTCGGGCTTTTTTTAAAATTGTCTTTGAAGAAAAGGATTTAGAAATCGTAGCAATCAATGATTTGGGCGATTTAGAAAACCTGACTTATCTTTTGAAATATGATACGGTTTACGGCCCTTATGAAAAACAAGTCAAAATTGGCGGCATAGAAAACGTAGGGCAGTTTGTTGTTGAGAATAAAAAAATAATTTTTCTTCAGGAGCCGGATCCCAGTAAATTGCCTTGGCAAGCTCTAAAAATTGATGTAGTTATTGAGGCCACAGGCGTGTTTGAAGATTATAATAAAGCCAAAGCCCATATTTTAGCTGGCGCGAAAAAAGTCATCATTACTGCTCCGGCTAAAGGCGAAGAAGGGAAAGAGGGCAGGACAGTGTTATTGGGAGTTAATGAAGACGATTTGAAAAAATTTGAAGTTATCTCTAATGGTTCCTGCACGACCAATGCCGTTAGTCCAATAATTTATCTCTTAAACGAAAAAATAGGCGTCAAAAAGGCCGTTCTTAATACCGTTCATGCTTATACTGCTTCTCAGAATTTAGTTGATGGGCCAACCAGAGGAAAAGATTATCTTCGGGGCAGAGCAGCAGGTCAAAATATTGTGCCTTCAACCACCGGAGCGGCGATTGCTGTCACTAAAGCCATTAAAGATTTGGAAAATAAATTTGATGGTTTAGCCCTTCGAGTGCCGGTAGTTTGCGGTTCTGTTGCCGACCTTACTTTTGTTTCTCAAAGAGGAACAACCCCGGAAGAAATCAATGAGGTTTTTAAAAAAGCCAGTCAAGAAGAAAAATGGAAAAATATTTTAGGCGTCAGCGAAGAACCGTTAGTTTCTTCTGATATTGTTAAAGATTTTCGGCCGGCAATAGTTGATTTATCTTTTACCAAAGTTGTGGATAAAGATTTAGGAAAGGTTTTGATTTGGTATGATAACGAATGGGGGTATGCTTGGACGTTAGCGGAGCAAATAAGAAGAATGACAAATAAATAATTTAAATTTAGCTTTAAAATTTTGTTATTATGCTTTATTTAGGCGCTGATCATCGGGGATATTATTTGAAAGAGGCAATTAAAGAATTTTTAAAATCGCGGAAAGTTGAATTTGAAGATTTAGGAAACGCTCAATATGACAAAGATGATGATTATCCTGATTATGCTGAATTATTGGCAAAGGAAGTTTTAAAAAACGAAAAAGAGAACAAGGGGATTTTAATTTGTGGCACGGGCGTAGGGATGAGCATAGTTGCCAATAAATTTAAAGGCATAAGAGCTGGTTTATGTTTATCTGGTTATTTAGCTAAAAGGGCCAAAGAAGAAGACGATATTAATGTGCTTTGTCTGGCGGCAGATATTACTGACGAAAAAACTAGCCAAACAATTATTAAAGAGTGGTTAAAAACTTCTTTTTTAAGCGAAAAACGCCATCAAAGAAGGTTAGAGAAAATTAAAAAGGTAGAGGAAGAAAATTGAAATCAAACAATTTATGATAGAAATTATTCCAGTCATTAACGTTAAAACTCGCCAAAAATTAGAGGAAAAAATCCGATTTTTATTAGCGAATTTCAAAGGAATTTTCCAAATAGACGTGGCTGACGGAATATTTACTTCTTGGAAAAACTGGAATTTCCCTGAAGACTTAAAAAGGGCAAAAAAAATAAAAAAGCATTTTGAGCTTCATTTGATGATAGCCAATGTTGAAGAAGTTTTGAACAATTGGCTGGAGATAGATCCTAAAAGAGTTATTGTTCATCAAGAAGTAATAAAAAATTTTGATTTTATTTTTGATGCCTGCAAGAAGAAACAAATTGAATTAGGAATAGCCTTAAATCCGGAAACTCCAATAAAAGAAGCGGAAAAGTATTTAAAAAAAATAAACTTTGTTCTTCTTTTGGCTGTTTCGCCGGGGCCTTCTGGCCAAACCTTTAAATGGTTTGTTTTGGATAAAGTCAAAGAATTAAGAAAAAAATATCCTAAAATTGATATTGCCCTTGATGGCGGAATTAACGAAGAAATAGCCCTAAAGGCTAAAGAAGCCGGTGCCAATATTTTAGCAATCGGCTCGGCTATTTTTGAAAGCAAAGACCCAATGGGACAGATTAAAAAGTTTAAAGAGATTTTGAGTTAGGATTTTATTTAATTTTAGCTTTAAAGCTGTAGGGGGAAAGATTTATTGATGTTTAAAGTAAGGATTTTTTCTTGCTTTTTTTAATTTATTTCGTTAGAATAGGAAAATAAAATATTATGGAGAAAATAATTCTGGAAGCTCAAAAAAGAGTCATTTTCGGCAAAAAAAACAAGAAATTAAGAAAAGAAGGCTTGATTCCGGCTGTTCTTTACGGAAGGAAAACTTCTCCCATTCCTTTGTCAGTCGGATTAAAAAAATTTCAGGACGTGTATAAAAAAGCTGGCGATACAGATATTATTGATTTAATTATTAAAGACGAGGATAAAAACGAAGAAACCAAAAAAGTTTTAATTTATGAAACAGCCAACCATTTTCTTAGCGGCCAGCCAATCCACGTTGATTTTTATGAAGTAGAAATGGATAAGCCAATAACCGCCCATATCCCTTTAACATTTTTTGGTGAATCGCCGGCAGTTAAGGCAGGCGGAGTTCTTGTTAAAGCTATGAATGAAATTGAAGTGGAATGTTTGCCAGCCGATCTTCCTCATGAAATAAAAATTGACATTTCGGAATTGAAAGAATTTAACCAAACTTTCTACGTTAAGGATTTACCTGCTTTAAAAAGGGTGAAATACTTAATAGATATAAATACACCGGTGGTAACCGTTAACGAACCTTTAACCGAAGAAGAGCTTGAAGCAGAGTTAGGCAAGACAAAGACAGTTGAAGAAATCAAGGTTGAGACTGAGGAGAAGAAAGAAGAAAGAGAAGATAAAGAAGTTGTAAGTCCCGAAGATAAAAGCCAAGAAAAGCCGGAATAATTTTTCCTCCAATGATTAAATCAATCCAAAGAAAAAAAATAGTTGAAGTCAGCCGCTTTCCTAAAACGGCTTTTGGATTAAGAAATAAGGGAAAAAAAATTTCTTTTCCGTTTTTTTCTTTTCTTAAAAAACAAAGAATTTTTTCATTTTTGGTTTTTTTAATAATTTCTTTTGTTTTGGTTCAGCCTAACGTTTCTGCCCCGGTATTTTTTTATCCGAAAGAAGTTGAAGCTTTATACGACGAAGAGAAGGCAAAATTGGAAAAAGAATTAGAAGAGATAGAAAAAGAAATTGCTCAATACGAAAAAATAGTTGCTCAAACTCAGTCTCAGAAAGCGACTCTTCAGAATAAAATTAACGAATTAAAAAACAAAGCCAACAAGCTTAGTCTTCAAATAAAATCTACTAACGTTAATTTAGAACAATTAAACATTCGGATAGAAGAAACCACTGATTCTATTATTAAAACTACGGATAAAATCAACGCTACCAAGGAAAATTTAGCCAATTTATTACAATCTTTCTACCAGTTAAAACAAAATTCTCTTTTAGAAATTCTTTTAAGCTCCGAAGAAATTAGTTCTTTTTTTGATTATGCCAATGCTTTAAATAATATTCAGGAAAAAATTCAGGAAAATATCACTGAAATGCAAGCGCTGCAGGAAACTTTGAACAAGCAAAATAAAGATTTAAATGCGGACAAAGAGGAAAACCAAAGTTTGCTGGCGATGCAATTATTGCAAAAAAATGATTTGGAAAAAACTCGCAAGGAGCAAACGAATCTTTTGGAAGTAACAAAAGGCAATGAACAAAAATACCAGCAGGTACTTCAAGAGTCAAGAAAAAAAGCCAATGAAATCAGGAGTAGGATTTATGAATTAATCGGAGTTAAAAGTCAGGTAACCTTTGGCGAAGCTTTAAGCATCGCCGAATGGGTAAGCAGCCGAACAGGAGTGAGAACCGCGTTTCTTTTAGCTATATTGACCCAAGAGTCAAATCTTGGAAAAAATGTTGGGACTTGCAATCGACCCGGAGACCCGCCATCAAAAAGCTGGCAGCAGGTAATGAAACCAGATCGGGATCGGGCTCCTTTTCTCCAGATTACCAAAGAATTAGGTTTAGACCCAAATACTACACCGGTTTCTTGTCCAATGAGAGATTCAAAGGGAAATCAGGTTGGTTGGGGTGGGGCGATGGGGCCAGCCCAATTTCTGCCATCCACTTGGCTTATTTATAAGGACGAGGTCGCTAACATAAATGGTAAAGGTAGCGCTAATCCTTGGGATATCAGAGATTCTTTTATAGCTGCGGCTTTATATTTAGCAAGATGGGGAGCTACTTCTCAGACTAGAGAAGCAGAATGGCGAGCGGCAATGATTTATTTTTCCGGTTCTACTAATTCGCGCTTTCGTTTTTACGGAGATAGCGTTATGGCTATTGCTGATAAATACGAAAAAGATATGGAAACTTTGCGTCAAGTGGCAAAAAATCCTTAATTTTATTTTTGAATTTAATTTATTAATAAATAAATATGAATAAATGTTATTTTTGCGTCCAAAATAAGATAATTGATTATAAGGACCCAGAAATTTTTAAGCGGTTTATTTCAGGCCAAATGAAAATCTATCCAGCTAAAAAAACAAAGCTTTGCACCAAACATCAACGCCAGCTTCAAAAAGCTGTAAAAAGAGCCAGAATAATTGGCTTGCTTCCTTTTGCCAGAGAATAATTTTTTCCTTTTTGAGAGATATTTTTTGCCTCGCCGGCCTTGAGTTTTAAAATATCTTTAAGCTATCTTTATTAAAGGGCTTTATTTGTGTTAAAATTAAAACAATGAGAAAAAGAAAGAAAAAAATAGAAAATGAGGAAGTTTTGGAGGAAGGGGAAGAAAAAGAAAATGTTTTGGCAAAAAAGATAAATCCGGAAATTAAAAACAGCATTTTAGCTATTTTTTTCTTTGCCTTTGCTTTGGTTTTGGTTTTAAGTTATTTTAATTTATCCGGACCAATCGGCAGAATTTTATTTAGAATTTTTGACTACCTCTTAGGGTTAGGTTATTTTATTTTGCCTTTTCTTTTTTTGGTTTTATCTTATAATTTTTTTCGTTTAGCCACAAAAAAAATTAATTTTAAAGTAGTTAATTTGCAAGGCGCTTTTTTGGTTTTATTATCAGCGCTTTCTCTTTTGGAAATGTTTGCTCAAAATAAAGGCGGCTTTCTTGGCGGGATAGGAGCGTTTATTACAAATTATTTAGGATTTTGGGCAACTTTAATTATTTATTTAGCTTTTTTAATTTCCGGCCTTTTGTTAGTTTTTAATACGCCTTTAAAAATTCCAAAAAGAAAACAAAGTACTGGTTTAGGAGTTTCTTTTCCTGAAGAAAGCCCAAGCGAAGAAAACAGCAAAAAAGAAAGTTTTGCTGATAGCAGGATTTTTAATACCAAAAAAAATGGGGAAAACAAGGAAATCAATACAAAAGACGAAGAGGAAAGAAAGTCTTTTTTTGGAACGAAAAGCCCGGCTTTTATTTCCAGGACTCAGGTTAATTATAAGTTCCCTCCTTTGGATTTGTTAGAAACAGATAATTCTCGGCCAACAGTAGGCGATATTAAAGCCAATGCCAACATTATTAAAAGAACTTTACAGAGTTTTGGTATAGAAGTGGAGATGGGAGAAGTTAACATTGGTCCAACAGTTACTCAATATACTTTGAAACCTGCAGAAGGCATAAAGCTTTCCAGCATTACTGCTTTGCATAGCGATTTGGCTTTGGCTTTGGCCGCCCATCCTTTAAGGATAGAAGCCCCGATCCCGGGAAAATCTTTGGTAGGAATAGAAGTGCCAAATAAATCAATATCCTTGGTTAGATTAGGCAATCTTTTAAAAGAAACTGATTTTCAAAAAAATACTCCGCCTTTGGTTTTCGCTTTAGGCAGAGATGTAAAAGGAGAAATAGTTTTGGCTGATTTAAGTAAAATGCCTCATCTTTTGATTGCTGGCGCCACTGGGACAGGAAAATCTGTTTGTATTCATAGTATTCTTTCTTCTTTTTTAATCAAAAATTCGCCGGCGATTTTAAAACTCATTTTAGTTGACCCAAAAAGAGTTGAGCTGTCTCGCTATAACGGTATCAGTCATCTTTTAACGCCGGTTATCACTGATAATAAAAAAGTTTTGCCAGTCCTTCGTTGGGCTTTAAATGAAATGGATAGAAGGTATGATTTACTTTCTCAATATCAGTCTCGCGATATTGATACTTATAATTCAAAAGCAATTAGCAGGGAAGAGCAATCTTTGCCCTATATCGTAATTATTATAGATGAACTAGCTGACTTGATGATGCAATACGGTCGTGACTTGGAAGCTTTGATTATCAGGGTTGCCCAAATGGCAAGGGCCACCGGTATTCATCTTATTATTTCTACTCAGAGGCCTTCGGTGGAAGTAATAACTGGTTTAATAAAAGCTAATATTACCGCCAGAATTGCTTTTCAAGTGGCTTCTCAAGTTGACTCCAGAACAATTTTAGACACCGGCGGCGCAGAAAAGCTTTTAGGTCATGGCGATATGCTTTATTTATCCCCTCAAACTTCCAAGCCAAAAAGAATCCAAGGAGTGTTTATTTCCGAAAAAGAGATTGACAGGATAACAGATTTTCTTTTAAAAGAATCATTGTCAGAAGCCAATAATAAAGATGAGGATAAAGGCAGTTTGGCTGAGGATTTGGAGAGTTGTATAGAGGAGAACAACGATTTTCAAAAAAAATCAATTAATTTTGAAGATTGGGATGAAAAGATGGAAGACGAGCTTTATCCAGAGGCCTACCAAACAGTGGTCAAAGCGGGAAAAGCTTCCGCTTCTTTACTGCAAAGAAAATTAAGCATTGGTTATGTCCGAGCTGCCAGATTGTTGGATATTTTAGAAGCAAAAGGAGTTATTGGACCGGTAGATGGCGCTAAACCGAGGATTGTTTTTGTTAAAGACAAAAATCAGGAAGAAGAGGAAAAAGCTGAAATCTAACAATTGCTATTTGTTACCTTAACTTTTTTATGAGAGAAAAAAAAGCCAAAAAAGAAAATGTTTTTGATGTTCCTCAAGAAGAGGGAAGAGATAAAATTTATTGCGGACAATATTTGAAAAAAAATCGTATAGAAAAAGGGTTAACCATTGAAAAACTTGCCGAAGAGACAAAAATAATGGTTTCTGTTCTTTCTAGTTTAGAAGAAGATGACTATAAACATTTACCGCCGCCGGTTTATTTAAAAGGAATAATAAAAAAGTATTGTCGGGCTTTGGGAATAGAGGAAACAAAAGCTTTAGAAATTTATAAAGAAAGCAACGGAAGAGATTTGTTTTCAGGAAAAGGAGATGCTTTGCCGGAAAACAGGTTCGCCGGCAATTTTTTAAATTCAAAGATAACCTCTGTTTTAGGGAAATTTTTTTTTAGAGCGCTTAAAATAATTTTTTTATTTTCAATAATTGTTTATTTTTGTTACGAAATAAGTTTGCTGGTTTTACCTGCCAAAATTATCATCTATTCGCCTCAACACGATTTTATAACCCCAGAAAGCGTTTTAGAAATTTCAGGAAGAGTTATTCGGGGGAAAAAACTTTTTATTAAAAATCAGGAAGTTTTCCTAAAAGAAAATGGTGAGTTTTTTGAAGAAATTTCTCTTGACCCCGGCCTAAATAACATAGTTTTTAAAGCCATAAATATTATGGGGCAGACAACAACGGCCAGCCGAATGGTTAATTATTCTCTTCCTGCTCCGGCCAATTAATTTTTGCCTAAATTTATAAAAATTGGTATGATAATATGGTAGGGAGTAAAATAGCCGTTTTATAATAAAACCTATGACAAAAATAAAAAAAGAGAAAACGGAGGAAAATGCTTTAGACCAGACAATGAAAGAATTACAGGATAGATTCGGGGAGGGAACGATAATGAAATTAGGCGAAGTAAAAAAAGTTAATGTTGACGCTGTTTCTACCGGTTCTCCGTCGTTGGATTTGGCTTTGGGAGTGGGAGGCATTCCGAGAGGAAGGATTATTGAAATTTTTGGAGCAGAGTCTTCAGGAAAAACAACTTTAACTCTTCATATCGTAGCAGAAATTCAGAAAAAAGGAGGGAGAGCCGCCTTTGTTGATTCAGAGCATGCTTTAGACCCGGAATACGCAAAAAAAATCGGCGTCAAGATTGATGATTTGTTAATTTCCCAGCCTGACAGCGGGGAGCAAGCTTTGGATATAGTAGAAGCTTTAGTTCGTTCAGGCGCGATAGATGTTGTTGTTATTGATTCGGTAGCAGCCTTAACTCCGAGGGCGGAGTTGGAAGGAGAAATGATTGACCAGCAAATTGGCCTTCAGGCAAGACTAATGAGCCGGGCTTTAAGAAAGCTTACCGCTATTGCCGCTAAAACCAATACCATAATTATTTTTACCAACCAAGTAAGAATGCAAATAGGGATGGTAATGTTTGGGAATCCTACTACTACTCCCGGCGGTAAAGCCTTGAAGTTTTTCTCTTCTGTTAGAATAGAATTGAAAAGAAAAGCGCAGATTAAAAAAGGAGACGAAATTATAGGGTCAAGGATATTGGCAAAAGTGGTAAAAAACAAAGTTGCTCCTCCGTTTAAGGAAACAGAATTTGATATTATTTTTAAGGAGGGGATTTCTTATTATGGCGACCTCTTGAATTTAGGTATAAAAAAAGGTATTATTACCAAATCAGGAATGACTTATAGTTTAAACGACATTAAACTGGGAGCTGGTTTTGAAGCGGCGAGAGATTTTTTAAAAGCGAATCCTAAAATTGGAAACGAAATTTTAAAAAAAATATAAAAATCACAACAAAAGAATTTAAGTTTATGGAAAAAGAGACTGAAAATTATGAATTATCTTTTTGGTTTGCTTCTCAATTATCAGAAAAAGAAGTGGAACAAAAATTTAATGATTTGATAAAACAAATAGAATCATTGGAAGGAAAAATATTTTTTAGCCAACTTCCCCAATTGTTGCCTATGGCTTATCCGATTAAAGGCGAGACCAATGGTTATTTTGGTTACTTTCAATTTTCTTTTCCGAAAGAGAATTATGGGCAACTCAAAGAGCAATTGAAGTTTAATAGCGATATCTTGCGTTATTTAGTGGTTAAAATAGAATCACCGGATAAGTCTGAATTAAAAAAATATCACCCCAAGGAAAGGAAAAAAGAAAAAATTTACGATGTTCAGTATAAAGAATTGGAAGGAATTAAAAAACAGGGTGAAGAAAAGACAAAAGAGGACAGAAAAGAAGAAATTAATTTAGAAGAATTAGACCAAAAATTAAACGAAATTTTAAAAGAATAATTTTTACTAATTTATGAATCTTAATAAAGTTTTTATAATTGGGAATCTTACGCGCGATGTTACTTTGAGGAATACTCCTTCGGGTAAATCAGTGGCTGATTTTGGAGTGGCAACCAATAGAGTTTGGGTAGATGCCAGCGGTCAAAAACAGAAAGAAGCAGAGTTCCACAATATAGTTGTTTGGGGTAGAATGGCGGAACTTTGTAGCCAATATTTAGCCAAAGGCAGATTAGTTTTTGTTGAAGGAAGAATTAGGACAAGAAGCTGGATTGATAATAATGGTCAAAAAAGGATAAAAACCGAAATTCTTGCTGAAAATATAAATTTTGGGCCAAAAAAGTACTCAGATGAAGAAAAATTTAAAATGCCTCCCGAAGATAAAGAAATGGATATTTCAGGAAAATCCGAAGATATTAGTTTAGACGACCTTCCTACCCTTGAAGATGATAATGATAAAATTAGTTCGGATGATATTCCTTTTTAGTATCTTCAATTATGTCGTCCAAATCTCCATTTATAATTTTCTCAATGTTGCCCCAAGATTTATTAATTCTGTGGTCCGTTATCCTGTCTTGAGGAAAATTGTAAGTACGGATTTTTTCTGACCTTTCTCCTTTGCCAATTTGTTTTTTTCTATTCTCCGAGATATTATCGGAGATTTTTTCTTGTTCAATTTTCCAGATTTTATTTTTTAATATTTCTAAGGCTTTTTCCCGATTTTGCCTTTGTTGCCTCTCGCTTTGGCAGGAAACGATTATACCAGTGGGTTTATGTTTTAAACGGACGGCTGATTCTACTTTTTGAACATTTTGTCCGCCCGGACCCGAGGAACGGAAAAAAGTTTCTTCAATTTCTTCTGGTTTAATTTCTACTTTAACATCTTTCATTTGGGGAAGAATGGCGACAGTGGCTGTAGAGGTGTGAATTCTTCCTGATTTTTCTGTTTTTGGCACTCTTTGAACCCGGTGAACACCCCCTTCGTATTTTAGTTGTTCATATGAATCAGGGTTTTCTATTTCCAGCGTCCCTTCCCTTAAGCCGCCTAAAGAAGTGGTATTAATATCAATAATTTTAGCTTTCCAGTCTTTTTGGTTGGCATATTTTATATACATTTTAAATAAATCGTGAGCAAAAAGGCTGGCTTCTTCTCCGCCGGCGCCGGGCCTAATTTCCAAAATAATGCTTTTAATGTTTCCGTGGATATTTTTTTCTTTTTTTAGCAGAGCTTCGGTGTTTTTTTCTTTGATTAGCTCGTTTTTTTTAATTTCTTCTTCGGCTAAATTGATTAGTTCTTTGTCATCGTTTTCTGAAATAATTTGTTGAGCTTCGCTTATTTTTTTTTCTGCCCGGATAATCTCTTTTAAAATGGCAATTTTTTCAGAAACATTGTTGAATTCGCGGGAAAGCTCCTTAAACTCTTCTTTATTTGAAAAAAACTCAGGGTTGCTGAGTTTTTTTAGGAGGAAATCTTTTTCTTTCTGGAGTTTATTAAGTTTTGTCTTTCTGTTTTCAAGCTCTTCTATCTCCATAATATTTATTGTTTTTTGTTCTGTTTTTTTGCCTTTTTAATTTCCGAGGTTTTTTTAATTCGGTTTTGGAATTTTTGAACCCGACCGGCAGCGTCCACTAATTTTTTTTGACCCGTATAAAAAGGATGGCATTGAGAACAAATTTCTGTTTCCGTTTTTTCCACCGTAGAACCAATAATAAATTTAGCGCCGCAAGAACAAATTACTTCAGCTTTTTCGTAATATTTTGGATGAATGTCTTTTTTCATATTTTAAACTATCATAGCAAAAATTTTTATTGAAAGCAAGGATTAATGAAAATCATTTGACAGCTTTATATTTTTTTGCTATTCTATAAATACAGAATTTTTATTTTTATTAGCACTTTAAAAAATTAAAAAGGAGGGATAATTATGTTGTAGGAAAAACTTTTTATATTTTAAAGCCGTATAAAAAAGGCGGAAAGGGCAAGCTTTTTTGTGGTCACAAAATTTATTTTTATTAAGAAAACATTAAGGACAAGGAAAGGGCAAGGAGATGAATATTGGAAATGAGCGAATTTGATTCTAATTTATTTTTGCCTTTTTGCGGAGCAATAAAAGGAAATACTTCAGCTAATGGCAACAAAAATGTAGCCATTTGTTATAACTATGGCGTAGCTTGGTTGGAAAAGAGAAAATACGAAAATGCCAAACAATGTTTTGAAAGGTGTGTAAAGCTTGATCCGCGCAATTTAGGCTGTCTCTACAATTTATCCATTGCTTTTATTGGTTTAGGAGAGATGGAAAAGGCCGAAAGAAAGCTTAAGCTAATCTTGTCTTGTTGGCCAACATACACTAATGCTTTCTTGGCCTTAGCTGGTATCAAAAGGCAAGCAAGGCTGGGAATGAGTCAAAGAAAAGATTTATCCGGGCCAGATATTGTTTTTTTAAAACAAATAATGGCAGAGGAGGAAAATCTTTTAAAGAAAGCTATTCAAATTGATTCGGGAGATTCGACAGTCAGACAATGTTTAAGCAAATTTTATAAGGAGAAAGGAAATATGATTAAGGCTTTAGAATATGATGATTTCGAAAGTTTACCTATAAATTCAAAAAACAGAGGGAAAGGAAACTATTTATTTGAAAATTAGTTTTTTAGTCGGATTAATTAAGCCCAAGGAATTTTTGCCCCAGAATTTATACTCTGGGGCATTATTTATTTATTTTTCATTTTTTAATTACTAAATAAAAATTTTTATCTTTCTTGATTCTTGTTATATTTTGTGTTAGATTAGATGAACAGAAAATAGAAAAATATGACGCAACAAAAAAATCAATTATCTGAAGGGGTAGTCAGCGATTCGGAAAAGGATAAAGATATTTTTTCAGAGATGAAAAAAGCCGGACTTCATTACGGCCACAAAAAAACTTTTAATAACCCTAAGGCGGCTAATTTTACTTTGAAGTCTTTTTCAGAGTTAAATTTTATTGATTTAAACGAAACCAAGAAAAGACTTGAAGCGGCGATAGATTTTGTTAAGGAAATTATAAGGAAAAAAGAAGTAATTCTTTTTGTTGGCACTAATCCCGCTGCTCGCGAAGGAATAAGATTGATAAGCGAAAAATACGGCTTCCCTTTTGTTTCTAATAGATGGCTGGGAGGAACCCTGACCAATATAAAAACTTTAATGTTGAGGATAAAATACCTCAAGGATTTGAAAGATAAGAAAGAATCGCCAGAATGGGAGAAATATACCAAGCAGGAAAGGAGAAAAATGGAATGTGAGATTGAAAAACTGGAACAAAAGTTTGCCGGATTAACTGAAATTACAAAATTGCCGGAAGCTTTATTTGTTGTTGACCCAAAGATTCATGATACGGCCATTCGGGAAGCCCGAATAATAGGAATCCCAGTTATAGCGATTTTAGATACAGATGACGATCCGAATTCGGTGGCTTATCCTATTCCGGCTAACGATAGCGCCAAGTCTTCTATTGATTACATCCTTAATAAAATCGGAGAGGCGATTGAAACAGCTAAAAAAGAAATGCCTTTGGCAGATGAAGAAGAAGAATAAGGATAAACCAAAGATTTTGAAAAATTAAATAATTAATTTATTATTTTATGGTTTCAATAGACGATATCCAAAAATTAAGGGAAGAAACAAAGGCGCCAGTGATGGAGTGCAAGAAAGCCTTGGAAAAAGCGCAAGGAGATACGAAAAAAGCCAAGGAAATTTTGAGAAAACAAGGGGAAATAAGGGCGGAAAAGAAACAGGGAGTTAATACCAAAGCGGGTATTATTGAGGCCTACATTCATTCAAATAAACAAGTCGGGGTGTTATTGGAATTAAGGTGTGAAACTGATTTTGTGGCTAAAAATCCCGACTTTAAGGATCTTGCTCATGATTTGGCTATGCAAGTTGCCGCCACAAAGCCTCTTTTTGTTTCTGAGAAAAATGTTCCTCAAGAAATAATTGAAAAAAAGAAAAAGGATTACGAAGAAGAATTAGAAAAGGAAGGCAAACCCAAAGAAATTTTAGAAAAAATTATAACGGGAAAGCTTGAAAAAGATTTTGAGGAAATGTGTTTGGAAAAACAGAAATTTATAAAAGACGAAAGTAAAAATGTTGGCGATTTGGTAAAGGAAGCAGTGGCTAAATTTGGCGAGAAGATAGAAATTGGCGAGTTCGCCAGATTTCAAATTTAAATATTTTTAATTCAAAGTGTTTGAACCGATAAATTTAGTCCCTCCGCTTTTAATTGTTTTAGGCTTAGTCGGTTTAGTTTTTATCCTAAAACAAACCAAAAAAGAAGAAAAAGAAGGGGATTTAAAGCAAATTGAAAAAACTATCTCCTATGACCTCAATTTAATAGACAAAAAATTGAGAGTTTTTATTGCCGAAAAGAACAAAAAAATAAATAATATTTTTTTAAACTCTTCGGAAAAATTTTTAATTCGTTTAAGGATAATATTTTTGAGAGTAGACAGATTAATCTATAACAATTTAATAAAAATAAAAGAAAAGAAAAACAAAGATTCGTGTTTTGAAAAAACTTTTAAAGAAAGCATAAAAAAATTATTATCGGAAGGAAAAACTAACAAGAAAGAGAGCAAAAAATTTAAGTTTGACTTGTTGGAAGCCAATGATTATCAAAAAAACGAAATTAATTTTTTAAAGGCTTTTAAAAAAAATCCAGGCGATTGTCAAATTATAAAAAATTTAGCCCTTTTATATCTTTTTAATGAAGATTACGTTTCTGCCCGCTGGATTTTAATAGAAGGCTACAGGCTTAATAAAGAAGATAAGACCATTCAGGGTTTATTTTTAGAGTTAAAAGAAAAAGAAAATTCCAGTAAAGAGATAGTTGAGGCAGTCATTGAGAAAAAAAATGAGTAGGGCGCCGACGTAGCTCAGCGGTAGAGCAACAGTTTTGTAAACTGTGGGTCGTGGGTTCGAATCCCCCCGTCGGCTCATTGTATTTTATAAAATACGGCTAAGCTTTCTTTAGCAAACAGCAATGGATTGATTATTGTTATTAAGGTTCATATAATTAGATTGTTAAGACACCGGGGGCAGGTGGCGGAGCAGACAAACGCACGAGACTGTAAATCTCGCGGCCTTAGGCCTTCGTAGGTGCAAATCCTACCCTGCCCACTCAATATTTTTAATTTTAAATTTTAAAATATCAGGGAGACACAAGGGTTAAATCAATTAATTTTAAAAATAAGGATTGCCGAAGTAGTTCAGTGGCAGAACGCTTTCTTGGTAAGAAAGAGGTCGTGGGTTCAATTCCCACCTTCGGCTCTAAAAAAGTAAAAAAGGAAAATATGAAAAAAGAATTTATTTCAAAATTACAATGCACTTACTGCAAAAAAATTAATTATTTCACAAGGAGGAATAAAAAAACCATTGAGAAAAAATTAGAACTTAAGAAATTTTGCCCTTCTTGCAGAAAACATACCTTGCATAAAGAAGGGAAGAAATAAAAGAAACTCGCCTTTTCTTTTTTGTTTCTGATATTCTGTCAAAGACAACAATCGTTCTTTTTTTCTTTTGCTCATTTAACAGGGGAGGGCCTCGTTTACCTTTCCTTATCTGATCCCTGTCTAATACGGGGTCTATAAGAACCTGTCTCGCTTACGCTCGACAGAACCTTGTTTCTCGTTTTACTC
>DJVL01000017.1 GCA_002440845.1 Patescibacteria group bacterium UBA6257 | reverse complement strand
AAATGTCCGGTTTCAGCGGCAGTTAAAGCAATGGAAATAGATTCCGGGTCCCTCATTTCTCCAACCATAATAACATCAGGGTCTTGTCTTAAAATTGAACGCAAACCTCTATGAAAGCTAATGGTGTCACTTCCCACTTCTCTTTGGTCAATCAAAGCCCTGTCTTGAATAAAGGCATACTCAATAGGGTCTTCAATGGTAATAATGTGGTCCATTCTCTTGTGGTTAATTTCATCTATAAGCGCTGCTAAAGTTGTAGTTTTCCCGTGACCGGCCGGACCAACTGCCAAAAAAAATCCTTGCTGGTGTTTAGTAAACTCGTGAAGAAAAGGCGGTAAATTCAATTCTTCAATTGTCCTTATCTTTGCCGGGATTAACCTTAAAGCGGCTGATAAATAACCTTTCTGAAAATAAATATTTACTCTAAAACGCACCTTATCTTCAAAAGAAAAAGCAAAATCTATTTCCCTTTCAGTTATCAGCCTATCTTGCTGTTCCGGCGTCAATAAGACGCTAATTAAGCCAGCTGTCATTTCCGGAGTAAGAATGGGCTCATGAGAAATTGGCACAAGATTGCCGTCAATTCTTACTGTCGGATGTTTGCCGACGCTGATATGTAAATCCGAAGCTCCCTGCTGGGCAGCTAATACCATTATCTCGGCTAATTTTTTTTGATAATCAATGGCCATACCTTATTTATAATTTATAATTTCCAATTTTCCATCTTTAAATTTTTAACAATGTATCTCAAGGAATTTCAATGTATCTCTATTATACTACTTATTATACCAAAAATAAATCAAGAAAGTATAGAGATAAACCAAAAGCCGCCGCCACTCCAGACAAAATCCAAAACCTCATAGTAATTTTTGTCTCTGGCCAGCCCTTAGCTTCAAAATGATGATGCAAGGGCGAAGAAAGAAATAATTTCTTTTTCTTTATTTTTTTATAAATTCTTTGGACAATAACTGACAAAGATTCAACCATTAAAATAAAACCGAAAAATGGAAGGAATAAAGCTGTATCCGTAATCATTGCTACCACACCCATTACTATCCCTAAAGCCATTGCCCCGGTGTCTCCCATAAAAAAACGAGCCGGATAAATATTAAACCAGAGAAAAGCCGTAATCGTTCCGATAAAAACTCCTAAAAAAGCGGCTAAATCATATCTCTGCTGGGAAAAAGCTACCACCAATAAACAAGAAAAACCTATCAAAGCCACTCCGCCAGCCAAGCCGTCCAAGCCGTCTGTTTCATTCATAGAAAAAGTTGTTGCCACTAAAACAAAAATAAAAAATATTGGGTACCAAAAACCCAAATTCATCTCACCTAAAAAAGGCACATGAATAATGCTCTTTTCCAGTTTTATCCAAAACCACCAAGCGCCTATGGCGGCTATTAAAGTATAAATAATTATTTTATCTCTTATCCTCAAGCCGCCGCCTTTCGGTCCGATATGGAAAATCCCTAATAAATCATCGGCTAGACCGACAAATGCCGCGCCAGTCATTGCCCCCAAGGGCAGCCAAGTTTGAGAACGGGATAAAAAATTCAAAGCGCCGAAAAAACCATTGGTTATTTTAGAAAAAATAAAAAACAGAAAAGTTGTTAATAGCGTTCCGCCCCAAATTAAAATGCCTCCCATTGTTGGAGTTCCTTCCTTTTTTTTATGCAAAGAAATAAAAACTGGCGTATTTTTATCTTCCCGGATTTGTTTGCCCAACCGATGTTTATAAAGAAAATGGGTTACCGCAGGTGTAAAGAAAAATGTTGCAAAAGTTGAAAAAACCCCGAGAAATAAAACCCTGATTATTTGAAAAGCCGGAGAGTTAAAATCCATAGAACAAGTTTTTAATTTAATAAGACAGCCCTATTGTATTTTGTATTATTTATTCGTCATTCATAATTCATTATCCATTTTGACTCTTTTCTATCATATCCTGTATCCAATTATATAATTTTAGCGTATCGCTAAATCTGTCTGAGGAATTCAAAACCACTATCGCTATTGTTATTTTACCATTTTTTTTAGGGAGATTAAAATCATAAATTGTTAAAAGACAATCTTTGGCAGTCGGCGTTGAACCGGTTTTTCCTCCCCATAAATTTTCTATCCTCCCAGCCAAGACATTGGTATTTATTAAATGATGAGTAATTTTCCCGTCAAGAGAATAAACTGTAACTTCAGCCTGCTTGGTGATTTCTCCAATTAAAGGGTAAAGCAGATAAATGTTTCTTGCCGTTTTAAAAAGATCTTCGGCGGTAGTAAAATTTCCTTCCCGGTCCACGCCGCTGGCGTTAAAAAATCCTGTTCCGGATAAATCTAAAACTTTCGCTTTTTGATTCATTAAAGCAATCAAATTCATTCCGTTTTTTTCAAAGAGTTCAGAAAAAGCTGCGGCCGCGTCATTTGACGAAGAAACTAAAAGAATTTTTAACAAATCTAAAACTTTTAAACTTTCCCCGGCTATAAGCCCGCCTTCTTCTCCTTCGGCGCTTACGGCATCGACGCTAATCGGCACTTCTTTATCAAAAGGAAAATTATCAAAAACCACCATTGCCGTAATTAATTTGCTCAAAGAAGCCGGCGACAAATGAAAATCAGAATTTTTCTTTGCCAATAATTTTCCCGTCTCCACTTCCCCCACCAGATAGGAAAAAGCGTCTATTGCCGGAGGTTCATTGACATCCAAAACTATCCCCGCTATGCCGGTCTTAAAAGGATAGCCCGAAGCAGTCAAAAGGTCTCTGGCCAAAATTTCTTTTTGATTTTTTATTTTTTGAGAAAAATAGCCAACTAAGACAAAAAACAGGCATAAAATAAAGAAAAACCAAAAAATTATTTTTTGATAGTTCTTATGATTCTTTTTTAAAGGATGAATTTCTGTGAAACTCGTCATACTGAACAAGGTCTTTTACGTTATTAATACCTAAATGTTTAAGGAATTCAAAAGAAATATTATATAAATAAGTATTTGTTCGCTTAGGGTGGGGAAAACGTTCTATTAAAGCCCGGGAGAGCAATTGATTTAGAGAATAAGAAGAATCCACCCCTCTGATTTCATTTATTTCTGAACGGGTAATCGGGCCCTGATAAGCAATAATAGCTAAAATTTCTTGGCAGGTATCGCTTAAATTGCCTTCTCTGGTTTCTTTCTTCATCTTTTGGACAAAAACCGAACTCTCCGGAGCGCTTACCATCAACCATTGATTATCTTTCTCTATTAAATTAATTCCCCTCTTCTGGTCTTTCAATTCCTGAGCAAGGATTTTTAAGCAACTTTTGATTTCGCTTTCACCCTTTCCTGTTATTTCTACAAACTTGCTTATTGATAAAGGTTCGCCGCTTACAAAAAGCAGACTTTCTATTATTTGCTTGATATCCATATGTCGCCAAAATTTTCTTCTTGTTTTATTGCTACTAATTTTTCTTTTGACAAATGAAGAATAGCTAAAAATGTTATAATCAATTCCGCTTTCCTGGTTTTTTGAGAAACCAAATCCGCTAAACAATAAAGATTGCCCTTGGTTAATTTTTTAATTAACTCCTGAATTCTTTCCTTTAAGGTGGCAATTTTTTTAATCTTTTCTTCTTTCAAAAAAACTTTTTCTTCCGGCAAGGCGAGAATTCTTTTATAGGCTTCCGGCAAATTGGCAATTGAAAAATTCGGCGGAGGCAAAAATTTAATTTCGGTTTTTTCAAAAATCTGCCTGCCAAAAAGATATTTTTTCTTTAAAAAAAGTTCTTTCAATTCTTTGGCTTTGTCTTTATACCTCTTATATAATCGCAATCGTTCTTCTAAGTCAAGAATTTCTTCCTTTTCCTCATCTTTAATATCTAAAGCCGGAAGAATTGATTTGGATTTAATCAAAAGCAACGTGGAGGCGATAACCAGAAAATCAGCCAAATCTTCGGCTAAAGCGGCTTGGCTGTTTATAGAGTTTAAATAATCCTGCGTAACCTCGGCTAAAGAAAGCTGGGTGATTTCCAAGCTTCTTTTTTCCACCAATTGCAGTAAAAGGTCTAAGGGACCATTAAATTGTTTAACTGAAACTTGATACACCTTAATATAATAAATTTTTAAAAAGAAAGGCTACAGTCAGGGGCCCAAGGCCAGCCGGCACAGGAGTTATCAATTTGACTTTGTTTTCCAGAGATTTTAAGTCGCAATCCCCGGCTAATCTGCCTTTTTCCGAAACAACTGCGGCATCAAAAATTACCGCACCTTCTTTCACTAAATCGCCAGAAATTAAATCGGGAACACCCGCGGCGGTAACTATAATATCGGCTTTTTTTGTCAATTCCGGTAAATTTTGAGTCTTGCTGTTGGCTACCGTAACAGTCGCCCTTTCGTTGATAAACCATAAAGCCGAAGGCTTGCCCACTAACAAACCTCTGCCTATAATCAAAACATTTTTTCCCGGAATTTCTATATTGTATTTTTTTAGCAAAAATTTTATTGCCCCAACAACCGGCGGCAATATCTTTAACCTTCCTGTATAAAATCTGCCTAAATTTTTTTCGCTTAAAACATCAATATCCTTTTCAGGCGGAATAGCGTTTAGAACCGACTGAGTGTTAATTTGAGGCGGCAGAGGCAATTGAATAACCACCCCTTTATTAAAACCAAGCCGGCAGACATTATTAACATTTTTTCTTAAGTCTTTGGTTTTTAAATTCTCGTCATACTGATAAAGCTTAAACTCAATTCCAATTTCTTTGGCAACTTTTTCTTTTTGCCTGATAAAAGACAAAGAAGCTTCGTCTTCCCCGACTAAAATCACCGCTAACCTGATTTTATAAGGCAGTTTTTCCCTTTCTTTTTTTAATTCTTCTATTATTTCTTGACTAAGTTTTTTGCCATCAATTACCATATTTTTGCGATTTGCAGCTATCAGCTTGCAGTTAGTATAAATACAAAATACAAGATACTAAATTTTAATTGTTTCGTTTTTTTCTGCTATTATGATATTTTTATAGATATTTTTAAACTCTTCAGGAAATTCAGTGTGAATAGGTATAATTGCTTCCGGCTTTATTTTTTCTATAAATTCCGCCAACTCTTTGCCGCTGATATGACCGGAAATATGGGCGCGGTCAAATACTGATTTTTTTTCTCCAGACTCAATTATTTCCTCCCTTAATCCCTGCATTTTAAAATGTTTTATCCAGTTAACAAATCTTTCTTCGGAAATTTCCATCTCCTCGCTATGGGGTTCAGTAATCGCTCTTAAATAAAAACAATCTTCGTTAATTTTTAAATCAATCAACTCCTGAATTTGATAAAAATTTAAAGCCAAAAGATAGTGTTTTTTATCTTTGGCGATATCTTCGCTCGTTACCACCTTTGAATTTTTAATCAAATCTTTCTCCCATTTTTTTAAGCTGATTTTTTTCTTGGCATAAAGCGCAACGTTTTCAAAACCTTCTGCGTTAATGCCGTTTTGCTTTAGAAAACTCAAATAATTAAAATAATTATAAGGCAAGGCAAAAAATCTTTTTGTTTCTCTGGCGATGGCAGATAAAGTTTTAAACCGAACTACATCGCCGATAGAATAATCAACAACAACCAAGCCTTTTACCTCTTTTATTTTTTCTAAAGCGTCTTGCCTTACTTTTTCTTCTCTGAGAATAATCTGTTCTTTTATTCTTGTGCCTTCGCAGATAAAAATTTTTATTTTCGCTTTTCTGAGAAAAGAACAAATCTCTTTTTTTCTTTCTTCGCTTATTTCCGACAAACGAAAATCGCCCGAATAAAGAATGCTGCCGATGGAACTTTCTATCAAAAACATACTGGCGCCGGGAACAGAATGATCTACTTTGATAGGAGTAATTTTTAAATTTTTAATAAAAAAAGGTTTTTGGTCTTCAACGGTAATTATTGCTCTTTTTTTCTTTTTTCTTTTTTTAAAATCCGCTTCCTCCCGCTCGGATATTTCTATGATTTCATTTTCCAGATTTTTCGGACGGGAAATATAAAAAGCACCAAGCACCGCTAAGGTCTCTTTGGCGGTAAAAACAGGAATTTCGGGATTCAAAAAAGAAATATAGCCGGCGTGATCCAGATGACCATGAGAAAGAATAACGGCGTCTATTTTTGGTTTTTCATATAAAGTCAGTTCGCTTTCGCCGGAAATTTTTATCAAGTCTTGGCGGTAAAAACCCTCTTTTCTCGGCAAAAGACCTAATTCTAAATAATCTTTTAACCCCTGAACCGCCCTTGGATTGACAAATTCTTCAAAGTACTTTCCCGCTTCTTTATAACTTTTTCCGAAATCCAAAAGAATAACCGTTTTTTTATCCTCCAACAAAATCTTGTTGCCGCCGATTTCTTTTATCCCGCCATAAAAGGTAAGTCTCATTTTAATGATAATTTATTTGGAAATGTTTGGAAGTCCGACTTCCAAACATTAAATTATTTTATTTTAGCGTTAAGGGAAAAACTGAAGCCCGCAGGACCTTCAACCAAATTGCTGAGAGGCAGAGATATTTCCTGAAACAGGTTTGATTGTTCAAGAGAATCTTTAAAATCCAAGACTGTATTTTTCTTAAAAGCTTCTCCGGAAACAGTAATGCTGTTTTGGCTGGCTTGCTCCTGATTTGTAATAATAATCCTTTTAACTTTTACTCCGGCGCTATCGGCTAAAGAAAAAATAACAGTAGTTATTCTCCCGATTTCTTTTTTGTTTTTTTGGGCTTGAATTAATTTATCAAGCAAATCATTGAATTCTTGAGCTTCTCCCGCTAAAACAGCTTCCTTCTGCTGCGCCTGATAGCTAAAAGAAGAAGATAAATCCTTGGCGTAACTATCGTTTATTTTTTTGAAAAAAGCAAAATTAATAATGGCAAGCAAAGAAACTAAACTTATTGCCACGGTAATCGTTGCTTTTCCCCATAAAGAAATAATTCTTAAAAGATAATCTTTGTAATAATTTTCTTCCGTACCGACTGGCGCCAAACTTACAATGGTGTCTTTGCTTCGGGGAATTAAACCTCTTAAAGCGGCGCCCATAACTCCAAACCAATCCCTTGTTACCTTGCCAAAATACGGCGGTAAATTTATTTTTATAGGCAAAAGGAAATATTGCTCCTCTATCCAGCGGCTGAATATCTCAACAAGCTGATTATTATTGCTTAAAAAGACAAAATCTTTGATGCTCTTTTTTCTTTTTAATAAATAAAAATTTAAAAGCATCGGCAATTCACTGGCAATGTGCTTTTTGATTAAATCCACCGTGATATTTTTTGGCGCATTGGCGCCAAAAATTTCCGACCAGGAATCAAAGTCAAAAAAAATCAATTTTTCGCCTTCAGCTATAATAAACTCTATTCCTTCTTTTCTTAAATCAAATATCAAAAAAGGCTGATTTTTGCTGGTAAATTTGGATAAAAATCTTACTTCGCCCAAGGCAGACGGCTCAACTGCTATTATTTTAAATCTCAAACTTTCTAAAATTTCTAAGAAAGGGTCTATCTGTTTTTTGATTCCCAAAACCGCAAAAATTTCTTTTTCTCCATCCGTCTCGCTTCCGCCCCAATCTTCCCAATCAAAATAGCTTTCTTTAAGGGGCACCGGAGAAGAAATCTGGATGTTAAATACTATAGCTTCCTCAAGCCTTTCTTCTTCCAAATCCGGGATATTAAAAATATTGGTGAAAAAATTGGCTGAAGGCAAAGATAAAATTGCCCAAACGCTTTTTTCGCTTTTCCAAAGCTTGTTTTTCAAGGCGGCAAAAAAATATTTAAGCGCCTGAGGATTTTTCAAAACTCCCTCTTCTATGATTCCGCTGGGCAAAGAGTATTTTGCCGCTTTAGAAAATCTATTAATGGCTTTGTCAAAACGAAAAACTTTCACTGCTTTTTCTTCAATGACAATGGCGCTGATGGGAAACTCAGGAATAAGAAGTTTTTTCCAGTCTTTTAAATTAATCATAGAAAAACTAAAAAGTTAATTCTTTACTCGTGGCTGGCGTAATCAAACCAGTAACAGCATCTATGCCGGTTATTAATTGAAGCTTTTTGCTGATTTTCCCGTCAACGGTGGCAATTGCTTCAATAGTAGCTTGATTGGTTAAATTAGAAACTGAAACAGCAACATCATTTGTTGAATTGACGCTTAAATTAAAAGTGCCGTTAAAATCTTTATTCCTTGTCAATCTAATTAAACCCTCCTCAAGACCTGAATAAGCCGCGTAATAGGCCTTTAAACCTTTTTGGCTGTTTAAAAGATTTTGGCTTGACCAAAAAACCAAATAAGTTGTTGCCAAACTTATAATAAAAATAATCCCGCCGAGGGTGGTTGTAGTTAATAAAGAAACAAAGCCTGATTTCTTTTTTTTATTGTTTAAAAATTCAATCATTAAGATATTCTTTAAAAATTTAAAATTTGTTCATATATCCCCTATGTATCTCTATGAATTTCTATTGTATTTCTATGTATCTCAATGTATTTCTATATATTTCTATGTCTTTCTGTGTATTTCCTTGTTTATTTTTTATTCTGTTGGCGTCATAATGTTAAAAACAAAGCTGGCGTTTTTATAAACAGCTAATTCTGGTTTTGGAGAATTATATTGCAAAGTAATTTCAACTTTTATGGCGGACTTCTGCAAACGCAAGTCCTGCACTTTATAATCAGAAGTTAAACAAATATCAGTCCCTCCNNGTAGACGAAGAAAAACTTATCCAACCGTAATTTTCCGACCAAGCCCAACCTGAAAGATTGCCATTGCTATCAGAAGAAATTTTGTAATTAATTTGTTCACAACTATTGGTATAAAGACAATTCAAAAATATATAGCTTGAATCGCTTACAATATGAGCAGCGCCTTTTAGCTCGCCTTCAGCCGGCGGCACTTGGATATTATGGGAAAAATCAATCCAACCTACTTGGTCATTCCAAGCATAATGGTTCGTTCCAGAAATTGAGCTGCCGCCGCCAGCAGTCATAGAAAAACTCAAAGAAGTTATTTTCACCTTATCAACATCATTGAGGGGTAATTGGCTGCCGCTTCCTTCTTTTAAATAAAGAACGTCATTGACCAAAGAAAAAATTGTGGGATTTTTACTCTCGTCGCTTGACGCCAATTCTAACTGGGAAAAACTGACGCTGTTTATTTTTTTTGCCGGTTCAATTTTTTGCCTGAAAATTTCTTCCAAGCGGAATAACTGATTATTCAAAGCTTCTTCTGCCTGAACTCTAGAATTCGCCTTAGAAGTCACATAAACAATATTGCTTATCAGCCCTGCTGACACTATTAAAACAGAAGAATAAATTATGAGCTCCATCAAAGTAAAGCCCTTTCTCTCAGAGCGAGAATGAAAGAATCTAGAATTTAGAACCTGGAATCTGGTATGTAAATTATTATTCATAAATGTTTATATAATATTATACAATAACAAAGAAACAAGATACAATAACCAAACAATATCCAAGCACCAAAATTCAATTACCAAACTAAAGAGATTTATTAATAATAGAAGATAAAATATTCCTTAATTCTATTGCCTCTTGCAAAAGCGTTTCTATCTTATCGCTTTTATTAGAATTAGCCTCTTTTAATAATATAAGCCAATGACAAGTTTCTTTGGCTTCCTTACGAGAAATCTTCAATCTTAAGATAAAATCTTTTTTACCTAAAGCATCATTAGCTTCTCTATAATTAGCACCGATAGAACCACTTGAACCTATAATTTGAGGAATTAAACGTTGGTTTATTAAATCCCTTGGCAGTTCTTTACATAACTGTATAACTTTTCTAGCAAATTCAGTAGTTCTTTCTTCTAAGTCAAATTTTAAAAATACAACGTCACGATGGGGCATATGTTTGGTTATTGATTATTGGTTATTGTTTGGTTATTGTATCTTGGTTATTGGTTATTGTTTGGTTATTGTATCTTGGTTATTGGTTATTGTTTGTAATTTGTATCTTGGTTATTGGTTATTGAGCAAGCTTTGCTTGCTATGGGCTCCAATTAATTATTATATCATCAACTCTCGGTGAAGTATTGTCGGTAGAAAGCCAAACTTTATAACGAAAGAATCTTTTGTTTTGAGGACTGGCGGAACCACTAATAGGAAAAGAAATACTGATACCCGGATTTGGTTGATACCAATCGCTTGTTGAAGTAGGGCCATAATAAGTCCAAGGACCATCAAGATTTTCCGAAAAAGCAATTTGGAATTTAACAGCTCCGCCAGTTCCTACACTCCCTTGCCATAAAAGACTATTCAAACCGGCTCCGTTCAAGGATTCAGCATCAAAAGTTGAAGAAATCAGTTCTCCGGGCGTACTAGTGCTGATTAAAACTATTTGGCCAACAGTTGAAGCGCTGATACCGGAAGAAGAGTAATACTGATTAGAAAGATTTAAAACCGGGCCGCTTACGCCTTCGCCGCCAGACCAGTCAGTTTGCTGAAATACTTTATTTCTGGAAGACCGGGTTATAAAAAAAGAAACCGAAGCAGATTTAAGGTAATTATTTTCGTAATTAACAAAAACGGTTATTTTTTGGGTGGAAGGATCGGAATTCCCTGATTCAGAAATATTGCCGCTTCCGTCTCTTAAAACATCAGTTGCCCGAAAATATCTTTTGTAAGGGAGCCCGTTAATTTCGCCTTCTTCTTGGCCAGCGCTGATAATCCAAGTTGCTCCGGACAAGCTAATCTTATAATCCGCGCCTTTATTCAAGTCATAAATGCTATGCCAATCAGAAACAACCGATGAATGAATTACCTGCGCCGCTTCTCTTAATAAAACATTTGCCTGAAGATTCCTTTTTGTAGAATTATAGGTCTTTAAAGATATTTCCATTAAAGATACAGAACCGCCTATAAGAATAACGCCTATTGCGACAGCAACAAGGAGCTCAAGAAGAGATTGGGCTGCCATAATATTTAAGTTTTTGTTCTCTTTTTCTCGCGTCTTTTTCATATAAACAGGCTTCGTGATAAATTAAATTATCCTGAGAAAATCTTCTTCTGTGTTGCTTAAACCTTCTTACCAAATTACCGGAATAACCTATATAAACCCCACCACCTTTTGCGTTTTTAAAAATATACCCATAGCGCCTTTGGCTTAAAGGGCGGGGTAAAATAAATTTTTATTTCAAATTCCTCTATGTATTTCAATGGATTTCTTTTATTATAAATAAATCAAAAAACAAAAGCAATAAATAACTATCTAAACTTGCTTTTTATTAATAAAATCTCCGGCGCGTTTTTAGCACTTTTATAGATTACTGCCATTTTTATTTTGGTTTGTTCTTAATAGATAATTTATTAAAATAAGCTAAATACTTTTTAAAACTTCCAAAAAATTTTTATAAATTAATAATCTCTCCTTCTAAAACCGACTTTTCAGAAACATTTATAACTCTTTCCTTTTCTCCTATTTTTATCTTATAAGGACTGGCAAAAACTTCAAACTTCGTTCCGTTCTCTACCCAACCATCTTTACCATAAGTAGAATAAGGAATAATAAATTCGAATTTGCCGTTTTGGGCAGTTGTAATTTTCTTATAAATAAACTCTCTTCCCTGATTAGTTTTGACGGCTGTAGAAATTTCTATTTGAAGACCACTAGGTGCAGAACCAATAATTTTCGCCCCTTTGACATATTCAAAAATCTTAAATAATCGCAAATTATTTTTATCGCTGTTTTTTTCATCGTCAAAGAAAGAAGATGAAACGCCACTCTTTGATTCATAAACTAAACGAAAATGGTCCAAATGCCCGACATAAGAATCTTTGATATCTTTACCTTCTTCATCTTTTTTTAACCAATCCCGACCGTCAAAAAAATGAAGCCGGACAATCATTGACTTATCATATCTCCGGGTGGTAACTTTACCGCTTCCTTCTTCATCCATATAATAACCTCCTTCGCTCTCAAAAGCCCAAGTGGTTTTTCCGGAAAACGATCCATAGCCAGCTGCTCCCGAATAATCAGTCATAACATATCTAGCTTTTAATTCATCGAGCATTTGAGTAGCTTTAATTTCATCATTTTCAGTAAAGAAAAGGGTCTCCCCCACTTGTTCAATCTCTCCTAATTTATTTACTTTTCCTAATCCCTGTTGAAAAGGGTTGGCAATTGGTATCCGATGGCTGTAATAAGTAATCATATGACCAAAATCCCAAGAAGCTATAATGCCATAAGCTGTCTCAGGGTAAGGATAAGACTCTATTCTTCCAGTTTTGGGATTATATTTTGGTTCGGGATAAAAAGCATAATAATCTAAACCCGGATCAGGGGTATTCCTTTTTAACCATTCTAAAGTTTCATATAAATCAAGTTCCAGTCCTGAGGCACCTTGAACTGCATTCTCTATTGCACCAAGGATACCATCTGGCAAATTATAAGGATAGGGAAAAATAAGGTTTAAGGGAAAAGGGAAAAAAATAAGAAAAACGATATTAAAAATTACTAAAATTGAAGCAATAAAACGATAATTGCTAAACTTTACTTCCTTGTCTTTCCAGCATTTTTGTAGATTTTTTATTCCAAAAGAAATACCTTTTGCTCCTAAAAATCCGCAAAGCAAAGAAATATTAACAGATAAATAATAGCTGAATCTAACTTGCCCGAAAGTCGTGGTTATAATTCCGGTCACTAAAAATATTACCAAAAACCAGATAATTACTAACAAACTCTCCGGTTTTCTTTTTTTAATAAAATCATATATAACAAAAATTAAACCAATAAAAGATAAATGGAAAAGAAAACCAAAACTATTAACTGCTCCTTGGATACCCATTGGATGCATTTCTCCAATTATTTCTCTGGCGTGCGTTCGCCAAGAAAGCTCCCCTTGTTGGGACATAATTCCGAGATTAATAGCCTTAAAACATTCAATAATCCCTGTAAACACCGAGGGGGAAAAAATATTTAACAAAAGTAAAACAAAAAGAGTTGCCAATATTATGATGGTTGGAAAATACCAAAATTGTAATTCATATTTTTTAACAAATTTTCCGATTATATATAAAACAAAAAACGCTAAGAGACCCAAAAACAAAGACCCAAGATGGTTAATATTATAAAGTGGCGAGTGTAAAATATCAGGATGACCTAAAAATGGAACAATCATTGTCAAAGTTATCAAAAAAACTATGGAGCCTAAAATTAATATCCAATCATAAGAATGCCCTAAATAATACTCAATTAAATAATAAGAAATTATTGAAACAAAAAAGATAAACAAAAAAAGTAAAGCGCCTACCCAAATCAAAAAATACAAACCCAAAGCTATACCTGTTAAAATGGCATAAACCCAAAACTGCTTTTTTTTCAAATCTTTTTCTGATTTAAAGGTTAAAATCAAAAATAAAATAGCCAAACTGGAAAACAATACTTCTGCCTGATGATGGTCAGTTGCTCCTAATAAAGACCTAAAAAGAAATGGTTGAGAAATAGCCATTAAAAAAGCAGAAAACAAACCAGCCCACTTATTCCACAATACTTTCCCAATAAAATAAACGATGAGCACGGTTAACCCTCCCAATACAGCAGGGTAAAAAGGAGCTATTTTATTAATTAAAGCCAAAGTCGGATTACCAAAACTGATAACCCAAATTATTGCGGACAACAACCAATCATAAAGCGGAGCAAAATGAATATAAGTGCCATAGGGAAAATAAGTATAAGCGTCGTAATACAACCGATGAGGGAAATGTTCTCCCAAAAGCATATTTTCAATTAATCTCATATGATAGACACCGTCATCGGCAGCATATTTTATTGGTTCTGAAAAAATATTCTTCCAAGGAAAATAAATCCTCAAAAAAAGAGAAAAAGCAATAATAATAATCAATAAAAACCAAGCGATTATTTTTTCATTTTTAATAATTTTTTCCAAAAAATTACAAATAACGTTCTTAATTTTCATTTTCTTAAACAAAATTAATATGAAGAGGAGTCTCTCCCTTCGGTTCTTTCAAAACTGCATTTCCATGCTTCAAATCCCATAAAAATTCATTAACTTTATGTTGAAGACAAAGAGTCCCACACATTGTTTTGGCATCATATTTATTTGAAGCAAGATAATCCATAACTTTCCAGTAACGTTCGCTTTGCCATAATTCTTTCAAAGGGGTATCAACAATATTACCGATATGAAATTTTTTATACCGATTATTAAATAAAGAACCGCAAGGAGCAACTAAGCCTGACCCAGATATTTGAAGAATAAAAGGAGGACCATAACATTGGGAATACTTGCGCTTACCACCGCTTAAAATTTTAGACCATTTTGCTTTAACTAAATAATTTTTATCTGACAACTCTTCTGCTTCTTTTAATAAATCAACTAAATCAAAATATTTATTATAATCTATCCCCAAACTACCATTTTCATCGTCGGAACAATGCTTTATGACTGCATAGTCAACGCCTAATTTTTTTCCCAAAAGAGCAAAGGGGAGAATTTGATGGGCAAACTGAGGCATTAAAACCATCTGAATTCCAAGGGTAACTGGAAGATTATTTTTCTTTTTTATTTCAACCGCTTTTTTTATAGTATTTATCACTTTATAAAAACACCTTTCTGAAACCCCGTGAATTTCCGAATATCTTTTTGGCTCGCCTGCTGAAATATTAAATCTAAGATAAGTTAAATTTGGTAAAACCTCTTCTAATTTTTCATCTTTTAATAAAAACCCATTAGTGCCCAAAGCCATATCAAGACCATTCTTTTTTCCCCTCTTAATTGCTTCGTATAAATATGGCGAACAAGTGCTTTCTCCGTCGCTTACAAAACTTATTGCCTTTACGCCAATTTCCGCTGCATTATCTAAAAATCTAAAAATTGCGTCTTCGGTCATTATTTTTTCATCATTTTTTTGAAGTTTACCATAACAATAAACACAATTATAAGTACACCGACGAGTTAAAGCACAATCTATAGTAATTGGCGCAATTCTTTCACCTCGTAGCCACGCTTCAATCCTCTCTTTATGCCAAGCTAATTTATGGCCATCTAAAATAATTTTTCTTTGTTTAATTTTATCCATCAATTATTTTTTAAAAATTTTCTTTGATAAGTAATTGATTCTTTAATAATCTGATTTTTTTGAGATTTCTCCCGGAAATAAATATCCAAAAATAAATTCAAATATTCTTTAAAGATTCGCCAAAAAGTGGAAAGGCTTAAAGCATTTGATTTTCCTGATTTTCGCGCATCCAGCCTCGAAGGCACCTCGGCAAAAAGATAACCTTTTTTTGCTGTTCTAATTAAAATATCTGTCGTAATGAAAAATCCCTTACTCCGGTGTTCTAATTCTTTTAAAACAGAACGACGGCATAAAATCGTGCCGTTAGTATAATTAAAATTAACTAAAAAGCTTATTCTTATTATAAAATTATACCAAGAACTAAGCAATCTTCTTATAAAAGGTCTAACTTCTTTGTTGAAAATAAAAGGAACTACAATATCAACATGCTCCATTAAACAAAAGTAACGCAAAATTTCTCGCGGATCGTTTTCATTATCTCCGGGTAACATAACAACGACCTCTCCTCTCGCTGTATCAACACCATCCCAAAAAGAAGCGCCAATCCCCTCAGGCTTTTTATGAAAAATCATTTTAATGATATCAGGAAATTCTTTTATTTTTTTTTCAACTAAAAAACTAGTATTATCAACACTTCCATCATTAATCACAATAATTTCCCCAGAAATCCCAAATTCTTTCAGGGCCAACAAAGCATTATCAATAACAAATAAAATGTTTTTTTCCTCGTTTAATGCAGGAATAATAATGCTAATTTTTTTCATTTTTATTAATTTTTTATTTTAAACCAATTTCTCAAAGTGTGGAAAATAGTATCTCCAATAACATTAAAATCCCAGTTAATCATTGCTGAAGTATTAATCATTGACATCAGATAACAACTATAGCAAGGTTTGTTTTTTAAATTTTCAAGAGCCTTTTCTAGGCCGTCTCGGTAAAAATTTTTTGGTTGAAAAATGCCTTGCATCCCATTGCAGGGATAAACACTCCCGTCCTCATCTATTACTATCTCATAACGACCATACTGACACTCAATTGCTTTTTTCCCTAATTTTTCTTCTGCTTCTTTTTTATTCACAAAAATTTTTTGATAACTAAATGGCCAATTTAAAGCATATTCTAAAATTTTTAAAGCGGTAAAAATAGGATATCCTTTTCTTTTATATTCAATCAACTCCTTTTGATAATAAGTTATTTCTTCTTCTGTCGGCGCTAAATCTTCCTCTCCTATTTTTTCATCGCCTTTAAATAAATAACTTACCCCCCATTCTATATTGTTTTTTTTAACAAATTCAGCCATAAAATCACAATCATTCACCACGTATTTATGAATAGTCGAGTTAATCCTTATAGGAGTATCGTAATATTTCCTTACTTCTTCTATAGAAGATAAAACTTTATCAAAAACTCCTTTCCCTCTAACCAAATCATTTCCCTCTTTATTACCATCTAAAGAAAAACAAATATTATCTAAATAAGCGATTTCTTTGATTTCTTTTATTTTTTTCGGCAACGTCCCATTAGAGACTATCGCGCAAACAATTTTCTTTTTTATTAAATACTTCAAAATCTCCCTAATCTCAGGATGAAGCAACGGTTCCCCACCTTGGACTAAGATATACCGGGTACCTCTTTTATAAAGTTCATCTATTAATAATTTCAATTTTTCAAACGACCAATATCTTTGAGGCCGGAAAGAATACTTGCCAAAACAATAAGCGCATCTTAAATTACATTGGCTATTAATTACTAAATTAACATAGAAAGGATATGGTTTTTTCTTTAAAGCTTTAATTTTTAGTATATGACAAAGAGTCTTCGCTCTATTTAAAAAACGATAAAATTTTAAATTACTTCTCATTTTTTATCTTTTTTTAAACTAATAAAAGCTGGCCGACCATGCTTATAAGATTCGTAAAGAAAATTTCTTGTCTCTTTGGAATCCCTCGGAAAATAAGAAATAATATTTTTAAATTTACTCATAAACCATTGAGCATCAATTTCCTGATGGGTAGGACCTTGAGTAGGATAATCAGCATAACCAATTAATTTAACATTAACATTCTGTTCATCAATATCCAATTTTATCTGTTCAAAAGCTCTCTCAATTAAAAAAGGGGTAATGGTATAAACGTACGGTTTTAATCCTTCAAGAGCCATTCCTGAAGCAATCCCTATTATTGATTGTTCACAAATTCCTAAATTTAAAAATCTCTTCGGAAATTTTTTTCGAAATTCATCGAAAATTCTAAAACCTATATCTCCCACTATTAAATAGACTTTTTTATCTTTTCTGGCTAACTCAGTAATTACTTTTCCGAATTCATATCTCATTATTAAAATTATGTTAATTCTTTTAAAGCTTTCTCAAACTCTGTCTCATTTGGTACTCGGGCATGCCAAATAGAATTATTTTCCATAAAGCTTACCCCTTTCCCCTTAATGGTATAAGCAATGATCATTTTTGGCTGATTAAAGTGAGAAATTTTAAAAGATTTTTCTAAAGAAGAAAAAGAATGACCATCGGCTTTCACCGCTTTATAGCCGATATTTTCAAAGATTTTTTTTAGATTTTTAAAAAGAGCAACTTTTCCTGTTTCCTCTAATGCCTGAAGTCTATTTCGGTCAACAATCGCCACTAAATTATCTAATTTATAGCGACAAGCAATTAAAGAGGACTCCCAAGTCGTTCCTTCTTCTAATTCTCCGTCTCCCATTAAAACATAAATTTTCCCTTTCTTTTTCAAAAATTTTCTAGCTAAAGCTATCCCGACTCCTATTGGCAAACCATGACCCAAACTGCCAGTAGTGGCAAAAATCTCATTTTTTTCGTCTAAATCAGGATGAACCGATATTTTCGGATGAAGCCCTTTTTCCTCCAAAATTATATACAAAGGATAACAACTATGACCTTTACTTAGAATAAATTTATCTTCTTTTTTTAATTCTTTCTGATAAAGCCACACTAAAATCTCAACGATTGAAAAACTTCCGCCTAAATGTCCTTCTCCTTTTTCTTTAGTCAGGATTAGCGCTCTCCTCCTAACATCTTTAGCCTTTTTTTTTAATTTTTTAATCTCTTCTCTTTTCATAGATATTAAATAAAATTTACATGAGATGGCGGATTTTTTAATCTATCTAAATATCGATTAATTTCATCCATCCGACAATTCTCTCGGCATTGGGAAGTAGTAAATTTTTTCTCCATAAATTCCCAATGTTTTTTTCTTTTCTCTCCCTCCCAAATTTCTTTAAATGATTTCTCATTATAATTGCCTAATTTAAATCTCTCGTCACCAATAAAATTTCCACAGCTATATACATCGCCGTTAGTAGCCAAATGAACCCAAAAAAATGGCACTGCGTGACAAATTTTATACGGCCTTTTTTCAAATAATTTTTCAAAAGTGTGTTTTCGGAAAATAACTTTGAATTTTTTATCATTAAGTTTTCTAACTTTTTTTTCCAAATAAAGATATTTTTTATATTTGATATTTGCATATTCTCGATTAATACTTTTTAAATGTTGAGAATAAGGCTTAATCGCTAAATAATCAAATCCAATTTCTTTTAATTTTTTGGCTAATATTTCTATCTCTAAATAATTTTCTTCTAATAACAATAACTGCCCTCCCAAAGTACACCGAGCTTTAATTTTTTTTCTAATCTCAGCGGCAATTTTTAAATTTTCAAGAATTTCTAAAAATTCTTCTTTAGCCGGTCGATGAATTTTAAAATGAGTTTTTGGCAGACCGGCATCTAAACTAACTTTAATCCAAGTTAAAGCCGGGAGAATATCTTGAACTAATTCTTTTTTTAAATAAGTGCCATTAGTCGTCAAAGCGACATCAATTTTTAAAGAGTGAATATATAAAATTAATTCTTTAATTTGAGGATGAAGCAAAGGTTCTCCTTCTCCGCTTAAACTAATACTTTTCACTCCCCCTTTTTTCATATCTTTTATTGCTTTTTTTAAATTAAAAAAATCCGCGAATCCCTTATTGTAACCCAGATAATCAAAGGCGCAGAAACGACAACGATGATTGCAAGTCCCAGAGGGAGAAATTTCTACATAAATTGGATAAATTTTTTTAGCAACATTCCAATTATTAAACGAAGAAATCCACCTAGCTAAAATTTCCGGATGATACATTATTTTATGATAATCAATAAAATATTTATCGGAATTCATTTTCTAATGCTTTAAAATTAAATCGCATAATAATAAATGGACGATTTCGACTTTGTTATAAAGAAAAGAATAAATATAAAAGTTCATTTTTATTTCCCCTGTTTTCCATAAGAGCTCGACGGAGAAAAATCAGAAAAAGCAACGACTTTATTTTTTTATTTTAATATAGTTTTTAAAAAACTATAAAGCTTTTCTTTTGAAACTGATTCTTTATTACCAACAATTGTTACTTTTATTGCTCCAGCCACATTACCAATAAAATTCACAATTTCCAACGGAGTTTTCAAACTAACCAAAGGAGCAGTAACTGAAACAAAGGCATCTCCTGCTCCTAAACGGTCAATAACTTTATTAGAAAAAACCGGACAAGAATAAATTTTCTTTTTAGATTCAAAAGCCAAAGAGCCATTATGGCCAAGAGTAATAATTAAATTCTCAACCTTAATTTCTTCTAATAACTTTTTTCCTACCTCTTTAATATCTTTATCATTAAGATGAACCGCTAGTCGAGCTTCATCATGATCAAGGCAAACAAAATCCGCTCTTTTATACTTCGTTACTAAATTAAAACCATAATTAGCGAAGTTAGTTTGAACCATTAAAGCTAAAAACTTTGCTTTTTTCTCTAAAAATCTAATCAGTTCCTCATCGAAAAATCCATGCCCATAATCTTTTACAATAACTAAATCATAATTTTTTATTTTTTTCTCCAAATGGTTTAAAATTTTTTCTTTTGTCTTTAATGATAAATTTCGATCATCAAGATAATAAATTTCAAATAATTCATCCATAAAAGCAGGGTCAAAAAATCTTCTTTTTATAATTGTTTGGCCATTTTTTTCGTAAAAAAATTTATAATGGATATTCGGTTTTAATTTATTTTTTATAAAATCCTCAAAACTTCTTTTTTCTCCTAAAACTGTGATTAAATCCACTCTTTCACAAAAATTAGCTAAATGATTAGCAGAAGCTAAAACCCCGCCAGCAAATATTTCTTTTTTTAAATATTTAGTGCCAACGATATTGGCTTTTGACACTTTGTTCATTGTTTGACAATAGCAATAGTCATCAATAATTGACTCTCCGATAATTAATATTTTTAATTTTTTCACTCTTTCAATAAAAGTCCAAATTTTTTCAAAAGAATATTTCTTTTTAAAATTCTCTAAAAATTCTTTTGTTTTTTTGGGATAAAGGTTAAAATAGTTAACTAAAAGTTCAGTTGAACTATAAGTGGGGGTATAGCTAAATTTAATTTCTCCGCCAACAGAGCTAACCGCTTGCGCTTCTTTAAATAAATTGCTTTCTTTGTCGTTTAATTCTTTCTCGCCTTCTTGGCCTTTAAAATAGATATCTGGCTTAGTCTCTTTTACTAACTCAACTGCTGTTTTATGAAAATCAATAATAACATAATCAACTATTTCTAAAGTAGCCAACACTTTTGCCCTAATAAAATGAGAAAAAACCGGTCGGTTAATACCTTTATTAACAAATTGATCGGCAGTTAAACTAACAATTAATATATCTCCTTCTTTTTTAGCCGCCTCAAAGTAAAGAAGGTGGCCAGGATGAAATAAATCAAAAACTCCGTGGCATAATACGATTTTTTTCCCCTCTTTTTTAAAATTCTCTATTATTTTTTTTAGTTCCTTTAAAGATTTAATTTTATTTTCTGGATTTTTCATATTATTTTTTAGTTATTTTAATCTGCTTTCCTAAATAACTAAACTGCTCTTTTGCTGTTTCTTGCATCTTTTTAATGCCCATAAAGGTAAATTTTTATAGTCGTTAATATTTTTAGGTATAATCTTTATCCCTTCCTCAATTGAAAATCTAGTCCCCTAACTTAGGCTCCTAACTAAGGCGTTCTTTGATTTTAATAATATCAGCCCAATCAGAGAACTGTCAAACGCCGTAATCAAACAACTTCTTCCTTTACTTTCTTGTTATCTTAAAACTCTATAGAAGCTAACAAGCCCTATTCTAACAATAACTATTGCTTTCATAGATTTCAAAATTTATTAAGGAACCTTCAAAACGCTATCCTTATTAACAAGGAAGAAGCCTTATAACGCAATCATTAAAAGTTTAAATAATAAAATCATTGATTTTGACCATTGCTATAAATTTAGCTATTGCAAAAAAGGCTTTGAAAAATTAGATGCTTTTATTCGTCAAAGATTGAGAAGATATTTAATAAAAAATAAAGACCAAAAACAAAAAATTGGAAATTTATTATTGACTAACCAGCAACTAAAAAATTTCGGATTAAAATCATTGATGGGTATAAAAGTAAAATATGGTTTAAAAAAGAGGCATATTTTTGCAAAAAAGACAAAAAAGAGGAGGAAAATTGGGAATATACTTGGGATAGACACGGAGATCCTTCGTCGCTTCGCTCCTCAGGATGACAGCTTTGCTGTCATTTTGAAGCAATTACAAGAACTTACCAAAAACATAAAGAAAGTAGAAAGGAAAATCAATAATATTGAGAAGAAATTGGAAAACAGCTAAGACCATAGTCTTAGCTGTTTATTCTATAGTATATGAGAGTTGAACTTCCATATATTTAATTAACCTAATACCTAATACACAATACACAATACACAATACACAATACACAATACAGAATACAGAATACAGTTCGTCATCCAAGGGTTGAGGGTTGGGCAAGAATTATTGACAACAAGTTGCGCAGGCGGAGGGATAATTTACGGTCGGCGGGCATAGGGAGGCGCTGGAATTATTCCAGCGGCGGAAAAAGCTCAAGCCGTTCGTCTTGCAGTGTATACTGGCATTTATGTCGCTAGACCAGAAATTCATCGTTTCGTATTGGGTGTATTTGTTGTATTCATTGTTAGCATCTTTCCTGCAGTAGCCGCCATAGCTGACGCGGCTGTTGGTATACGCTCCGGCCTGTGAATGTACATAATTGTTCGTTTGACACCCATTTCCTTGTAGCGGCTCCCAAACGCGGGTCCACCCGGCGCCACAATCTACATTTTCATTTACAGCTTGGCAAACAACTTTACAAACGCTGTAAGGGAAACCCTGCGCATCAACATAGCCCTTAGTTGCCACATCAGAACTGGCTGTAGGCGTAGCCACATTGGTGATTTTATAAGTAGGAGAGGCGCCGGATAGTTTGATATTTCCTGAAACTTCAAGTTTCTCAGAAGGCGTGGTGGTCCCGATGCCGACGTTGCCTTTTAATATTGTCTTTGTAATTGAATCGTTTCCCAAAACAACACTATTGCTTCCTACTCCCGTTGCTTGGTATCCAATTACAATCTCATTGGTATCTCCACTAGCTAAAGCTCTGGTATCAGAACCAAGATAAAGAGAATTGGTGGAAGTTACATTAGAAGTTGAACCACCAGAGATATATCTTCCTGCAAAATACCCTAAAGCAGAATTAAAGTAGCCTTCGGTGTTGGAGTAAAGGGCATAATCGCCCAAGGCGGTGTTGGAGTAACCAGTGGTATTGGAATAGAGGGCAGAAGTACCCAAGGCGGTGTTGGAGTAGCCAGTGGTATTGTAGTAAAGGGTATAAGGACCCAAGGCGGTGTTGAAGCTGCCAGTAGTGTTGGAGTTGAGGGCAGAACGGCCCAGGGCGGTGTTGTTGTAGCCAGTGGTGTTGGAGTAGAGGGCAGAATTGCCCAAGGCGGTGTTGGAGCTACCAGTGGTGTTGGAGTATCCTGCGTTGTTGCCTATGAAAACATTATAGTTATTACTTAAATCATCACTTGCTCCTGCACCTTCTCCAAGAAATACAGAAGAACCTGTTCCTGTCTGCCATATTCTTCCCGCTACATCTAATTTCGCCCCCGGTGCCGTTGTCCCGATACCGACATTGCCGCTCGTATAATAAATATCAGAACCAGTTAGGGTCCATAAAGAACCTCCTCCTCCCAAATCAGACCAAGAACCATCTTGGTATCCTTGGAATTTATTGGTAGCAGTATTATAATACAAAACGCCATTGGAACCGGAAGGAGCTGAAGAATATCTACCAACTTTAAGCAAACCATCAATGGTAAGATCTCCTGCTTTTGTCTGAGCAGTTGAAGATGTATCTAAAGGTGCAGATAAATCTCCTCCCGGAGGATCAGACGTAGGAATAGTCCACCCAAAAGCATAATTACCTATTAAAAGGAGAACTAATGTCCAAACAAGTAGGTTTGTGTAGAAATAAACCCGCACATCATAACGAGAACTGACTTTGTCAACCTTGGCGCTTTTGGCGCCTTGTTCTTGCTTGGTGTGTGGTTGAATATTTTTTTGTTTCATAGTTTTTTTTATTAATTGTTTAATTTTTTAAAAGTTTAATGAGATTGCCACGCTTCGTTCGTAATAACAGCTTACACTGTCAGTTTAAAGTTTTCTTACTTTGTAGTTGGAAGTGGAGCAGATATTAGTTTGACCAACACCACCAGTAGCGCAGTTAAAACTTATCCAGCCCAAATTTTGCGACCAAGCGTAGCCGTCAAATTCACCTGTAGTTTGATTAACAGTAACTTTATAATTAGAACTGGCACAAATATTTTCTCCATCAGGACCACCAGTAGAACAGTTGAAACTTATCCAACCGTAATTTTCCGACCAAGCCCAGCCAGAAAGGCTACCATCAGCAGCAGAAGAAACTTTATATTCTATTGAAGCACAACTGTTAGTAGAAACACAATTTAAAGAAATCCAACCACCATTATTAGAATAAGCAAGGCCAGATAAGTCCCCTGCCCCATCAGGAACAAAAATATTTCCGCCAGTATAGCCGAAATTTATCCAACCAATACGGCTATTCCAAGCATAATCAGTTACCACATCCCCTTTTCCATAAACAATAAGGCCCTGAGATAAAACTGTAATTGAAGTGCATTGGTTAAAATAGCCGCATATCGTCACTACCCCTCCCATGCTATTCCCGATAAGTTTATAAAAAGAAATATCAACGGTTTCATTACTACCTGGAGTACTAAATGTAATTCCCTTTGGTAAATAACGAGTTTCTTCTGGAGAAGTATAGGTAGTGCCAGTATATAAAGCATAAAAATCTTGACCGCTGGCGGGGTTTTCAAAATGAACTCCCCACTGTAATCCCTGTTCTTGAGAGGTTGATTTTTGCTGAGCATATTTTAAAAATCCAACTATTTCTTCAGTTGTAGTTTCTAATAATTTTGCCCTTTGCTGGTTAATATACAAAGAAAAACTTACGGTGCTAAGAACCGCGGTGATGCCTAAAACCACCAATAATTCTGTCAGAGTAAAGCCCTTTCTCGCGGAGCGAGAATGACTGTATTCTGTATTCTGTATTCTGTATTCTGTATTAAATTTTTTCATTTTGATATTTTATTCTTTTAAGACCTGATATAAGTTTTCTTACAACTATAGATTGTTGGGCTATTTGATTAAAAATTTGTTGGTTTAAATATTTTAGATCTTTAGCTATTAAGCAAAATCGTTCCTCTTTTGGGAATTCTTTAGTTATTTCATAAATTAAAAGAACTAATTTATGGGCTTCTTTGTAAGCATTCAGGTCTGTGAATGATTTGATTTTATTATCCCCACCAATTTCATAATTTTGCATATCTAGCTTTATTATACACTATTATACACTATACAGAATACTGAATACAGGATACAAACCGCCTATTAAAATCACTCCCAAAGACACGGAAACTAAAATTTCAAGAAGAGATTGACCTTTTTTTAATTTCAAAATTTTTAATTATTTAATTACTATTTATTACTACAAATTACTATTAATTTGATATATTTTACCATAATTTCAAATCAAGGACAAAACAATTAAAAACAGCCCCGAGCCCCGGAACTGTTTCAATCTTTAAAATTAAATATTAAATTTTTATTCCTGTGTTTGAGTGTTTTGTAAAACTAAGTTTTTGCTTTGTAAAATAAAACTAACTGCTTGGCTGTCATCTCTTAATTTGGATAGCCGGAAATATATGAATATATGGAAGTTGAACTTTCATATATTTAATTAACCTAATACACGATACAGTATACAGTATACAGTATACAGTATACAGTATACAGTATACAGTATACAGTATTCAGTATACAGAATACGGTTCGTCATCCGAGGGTTGAGGGTTGAGCAAAAAAAATCTAAAAAAGATGCTTATTATAAGCATTAGAAGATTTTATTTATAGCAAAGTGTTGTGCTTTAATAGTAACGTGAAAGCAGGCAGTGGCAGTACTCATATGTGGGAAAGCCGGAGCCTGGCCCAGAGAAGGCGGAACTATTCCAGCTGTACCCGAAGCATGTGCTGGTCGGGTCCCCAGGCGGAGATGTCATAAGGGAGCCCACGGCAGCGGTATAGCCACTTCCCAAGTTTGCATCACACGCAGCTTGGCAGGCCTCAAGGTTTGAGGGGTGGGAAAAAGAGGAGCAGGTCTGTGTGTTGGGGGGAGAAACAAATTCGTCCACAGTCCCATTACAATCTTGATCCTTCCCGTCCGCGAAGGTTAGTCCAGTTGTGGAGCCCACATAACAGGTGTTACAGGACTCGTCACAATCGCCATTACCGAATGTCTTCCCGTCACCATCACAATCTTTCCAAATTGGACAACAGGTTCCATTCTTACATATCCGCAATTCATTGCCTGCCCCAGAACTCGCGGGTGCAACAATATCCAACGTCGCCCCTGGCGTGGTGGTCCCGATGCCGACGTTGCCGCTCGTATAATAAATATCAGAACCGGTTAGGGTCCATAAAGAACCTCCTCCTCCCAAATCAGACCAAGAACCATCTTGGTATCCTTGGAATTTATTGGTAGCAGTATTATAATACAAAGCGCCATTGGAACCAGAAGGAGCTGAAGAATATCTACCGATTCTTAAAACGCCAGCCACATCCAAAGGAAAACTCGGTATAGTAGAAGTTCCTACTGAAAGATAACCAGTTTTTGCCTGATTGGAAGAGCCAGTATTAATTGGCGCGCTAAGATTGCCTCCGGGAGGATTCTGGCTTGGCGTAGTCCAGCCAAAGGCGTAATTGGCAAGAACCAAAAAAAGAATGCTTATTGATAATAAAGAAGTGATAAAAAATGGTTGATGAAGATACTTTTTCATAATTTTAAACTTATAATTTTAATTTTTAATTTAATTAGCAAGATACAAGATACAAGCAAGAAACAAATTACAAGATACAAGATACAAACAAGGAACAAGATACAAGATACAAACAAGAAACAAGATACAAACAAGAAACAAGAAACAAGATACAAACAAGCAACAAATTACAAGATACAAGATACAAACAAGGAACAAGATGCAAGAAACAAGATACAAACAAGAAACAA
>DJVL01000030.1 GCA_002440845.1 Patescibacteria group bacterium UBA6257 | reverse complement strand
TTTTTGAATCAACAAGACAAGCCATTTTGGAGTATCCTTTTTGGCTTTGTATTCCAGCAAATAGTCTTTAGCATGTGATTTTTTGTTTTCAGCCATAATTATATTTCCAGTAATTCCCGATTAGAAAAGTCATCAGGATTTAGTTCTTTTCCTTGTCGCTTGTAGCACATCCAGCGACCGGAAAAATCTTTAGAATTTGTGTTTGCCACAATTCCGCCGGAAATGTTTTTGTGCTTTTTTGCGTATTCCTGCAAACCATCGCTTTTTTCTCTCGCGTCTTTGATTGTATTTCCGCTTTTCGTATCAAATAAGCCTATTTTCCCTTCTTTAAACTTCACAATAAAATCAACATAGAAAGGCTTTTGCTCGTTATTTTCAATATAAGGCACGGCAAAAAATGTCGCGTCCCTGTCTCCGTTTTTATACCACCATTCAACCTTTCTTGAATTATTCAAAAATTCTGTAAAAGATTTTTCCAGTTCGGATAAATATTTTACATAGAACGGCTTCATTACTGACTTATCCTTTGCTTCCTCTTGGTAATCACTGCTAAAAGACAAAACTTCTGGGACATTCCAATTGTCTAATTTAGCAAGTTCTCCCTCTCTTATTTCGGTTTCATTTTTATACTCAATTTGTGCTTTATCTAAAACATTTAAAAAACGCTGTGGGTTATCGTCGCCCAAAATTATTTTTACGATTTCTTCCCACTTTTCTGAATAATCCATTTTTAATTCTTTTTCGAAGAATTTATAAATAGATTCCTTAACTCTATTTACAGACCTGTCTTCCGGGTAAAAAAGACGGAGGCTATTCCTCACAAAATAATCAAATAATTTCTGCAAATCAGCATCACTCACGGTGATTGATTTATCGCCTACAATTTTTAAGCCGGCCAATGTATCAATATCTCTGGCTTTATAATCAGAAATAATCTTAATATCAACTTTTTTTGCCGTTTTATCTATTTTGCTCTTCAAACTATCAGCTTTAGTTTGCGCTAAAAAAATTTCAATAAACCGCGGAGATAATCTTGTTTTTTCGCGATGTCGCTTCGAATAAACTGAAACTAAATTGATCGGCTCATATTTATCAATTCTTTTACTGGTTAGAAACGATACATAGCCTGGGGCGACATCTTTGTCGATTACTACATTGGTTATGTTTGTATAAATATAGCCGTAGTTTAAAATTTCTTCGCCATAATAATTACCTCGATCTGGTTCTGGCATTCTCATAATTCTACCCACTGTTTGAATAGAAAATATCGGACTATGCCATTCTCTAAACAACGCCATCACTTGCGCTCGCGGACAATCCCAGCCCAAAGCAATTGCTTGTTTAAAAAGCAAAACCTCTACTTCGCTGCTATTTTTTTCTACATCTTCTTTGTTCACATGCTCGCCCGAAAGCCAAATAGCCAGCTTGTTATTTCCTTTTTCGGTAGAAATATTAAAATCATCTTTTAAAATTTTAATTACCTTGTCCTTCAGCTCGTCCTCTCTTTGGCCTTTTCTATCTGGCAACTGAATCAAGACTAACGGATTTATATTACTACCTTCTTTTTTGTAACTTTTGATTAATTCCTCTCTTTTTTTCAAAGCTTCATTTATAACTGTTTTTTCACTGTCTTTGTTAAACTTTTTTTCGCCCAATTCCGTTTTTATTTTGCCTTCTTTAAAAACATTTACAAAATCTTCATTTAAAACCAGGGATTTTTTTATCATCGCTTCTTTTTTAACATCGTCCACCAAAATTTTTACATCATAATCGCCCTCAAGAATCGGGGTTGCCGAAACTTCTATCGTTAAACTTGGGTCAATATCTTTGCGAAGTTGAAGCGCAGCCGACTTTTCTTTTTTGTCCATCTGTCCGGCTGAATAATGGACTTCGTCAATAATCAAAACGATTGTTCTGCCTTCCTCTCGTGTTCTTTCTAAAACCTTTGAAAGATAAAATTCCTGTTCGTTTTCTTTAACAATAGTGTTAGTTCCTTTTTTATTTACGCTGGACCAATTGAAAAACAGGATTTCATTTTCATCAATTTTTCTATCGTTCAGGTCTTCAAAATACGAACATTCTAAAGTTCGGCTTTTTTCGTAGTAAATATCCAATTTTTCCTTGCTCTGAATATGCAGTTTTTTCGGCGCCGCCCAAATAAAACTCAGGGGTTGTTTTACTTCCTTGTCATCAACCAATTGCTTTAAAAACTCCGCCATCATTATTGTTTTGCCAGAACCAGTCGGCGCTTTAAAAACCAATTTTTTGCCGCCGTCCGCGCTTAAAAGCTTTTTGGCTTTATTCAATAAATCGGCTATGGCATCTTCTTGATATATTTTTAGTTGCATATTTTTATTGATTATAAGTTATCCACAATGTATCACAGATGTATCACAGATGTATCACAGATGTATCACAGATGTACTATTGCCTCTATGTCTACAATAATTTTGGTTGTTTTTCATTTCCTGTGCTTTCATTAGTCAAATCGGGCGCCAGTGTGTTTTTGGTAGTTAATATATGTTCTGTTAGTTCATACTTAACATTTGGCCCTAATTGTTTTGTTCTACTTATCGCATTTAATTTCTCTAAATGTCTAAGCCTTCTAACAACTGTGGCCCTTCTTTTGCGAATCTCTTTTTCGAAATCGGCGGGTGCTCCAAATTTATTTTTAAGTAAATAATAGATTATTTTCTTCTCATCACTGTCTAAAATCTCCAAGACTTTTTTATTTAATCCTTCCATGTCCTCTAATTCACTTTTTACGATTTTCTTTTCAATGTTATTTTTTAAAATTACTTTAAACAATACAGCATTTTTATCATCTTGAAATTCTGGTGCTGGTAAATTGAACCTGACCATTTCATCTCTCATTCTATCAACTCCCTCACTGGCATATTTAACATACCCCAAATAAAGCAATCCCTGCATCAAGGTTGGGTTTCTTGGAAAATTTTCCTTGTAAATATTTTCTACTGTAACTATGCCAGGCAAATTCCCCGGGCTCTCAACTTCTATACGATTATCAAACATTCTAACAAAAATATTAACGTTTTTTAAGCTATATGCTCGGTGTACTACTGCGTTCACTACCGCCTCATACCAAGCAAATTCCGGATATTCTAAAACAGTTTTAAATTTACCATCGTCGCCCAAAAAGCTAAGTTCTCTTATTTGCGCTCTAATCATTTCGGCCAATTGCTCTATTTGTTTATTAATCGGGCCTTCAAAATATTTATCTTTAATAATATTGGAACGAGTTCCTGTCTCAACAATGGTTCCATCATATTTTAAAAATCTTATTTTTGCTCCGGGAATAAATTGATCGGGATGATTATGAAATAATAAAGCGCCGGCGTAATTTATTTTTATAGAATCTTGCTCTTTTCGTCCAAATCCTTTCATTAAAATTAAATCCTCGGTGGAAAGTTTATTTGTTAAACCATCCCTTTCAACCCATTTCTTAATAAATTCTTCCATTAAATCTTTATTCAATTGTTCAATATTTAAAGTAGGTATTAATTCTTTTTCAAAAATCGCCTCTCTTTTATTGTATTCCATCTGTCTAATTTTTTCTGGAGACATTTTGCAAGTTTGATCTCCTATTCTTTCACAGGCATCACCTGATTTTATTTTAACTACTTTGTCAAAAGAAAATTCAACATAAAAAAGCAACAACCTGTCATTTTCCCCTTTATTATTTATTACGGAAAATTCTTTATAATTTACTATGGCCATTGGACAGAATGTCCGTTGAGCCTGTAGTAGCTTATTAATTTTCTCTTGACCAGCAAAATTTATGCCTGTTATATTTTTATCATTCTCAATACCCACAACTACTAAACCGCCCTCTACACTGCTATTGGCAAAAGCAGAAAACTCCAACGCTAAATCCCTTTCTTGAATAAGAGTACTTTTTCTCTCAAAATTTTGGTTTTCCGTAATGGATATTAACTTTTTTATATCTGGATTGTTATATAGATTTCTACTCATATTTTTATCTATAAATTCTTCTATAAACCTTCAAAATCGCTTCGGGAATTGGTGATAATTTTACCTTTTGTTTTATATCCCCAAACTCATCTTCAAACGAATCATCACCCAGAGAAAAAATATAAACGCTTATTTTGCCTTTTATATCTTTGATCTCTTTTTTAAAATCCTCAATCGCTAATTGATCAAAAATTATTCCCGTATAGTGATCGGGATTTTTGAAAATTTTAAAATATTCACTATTTAAAACCGATTCAAATGTTCCTTCTTTAATACAAAGCATTTCTACGGCTTCTTTTGTTAATTTAATTTTATTTTTGTCAGTTGATTCTTTGTAATCAACAAAATCAGTTTTGAAATATTTTAGGTTGCCACCCAGACCTTCAACTTTTTCACCCTTTGAATTTTTATAGCCGTTGATTATTTTTTCAATGCGAGGATAACAAATATCAGAACAAATTTTATGTTTTTTTGAATTTCTATCGTTATCTAATTCCTCATCGTTAGTACAAAGAATAAACTGTCTATCACCACCACATTCCTCATTAAATTCTAGAACTGCCTGTCCAGTAGTTCCCGATCCTGCCATAAAATCAAGAATAATTTCATTACCCAAAGTAGATAAATCAAGTAAACGCTTTATAAGTGCTACTGGTTTGGGGTTATTAAATGGTGCATCTTTTGTTTCTTTAATTCCAAAAACATTATTAATATCTATCTTTCCTTCATATGTGCCACCGACGTCTAATAACATTGAAGAACAAACTATTTCTCGATGTTCGTCTGTATAAATTTTACGATACGGAATACCACTCTTTGTCCAATAAATACCACCATTTTTATCCAGTTCTAAAAACTCTTCTTTATTAAGTTCAAACTGGGCCGAAAATGTCTTTCCATTTGGATCCTTTACAGAATAATAATTTTTATGAGACTTGTTTGTACCTCTTTCTCCTCTAGCTATATAACCCACCCAATAATATCTATCACCTTCTTTCTTTGGCTTAGAATTAAAATTCGGATATATTTTAATTTTACTTAATTTACTTTTAGTTTTATTTTTATAGGCAACTAAAACATATTCATGATCATTTCGAAACGTTGTGGTATTTTTCATTTTTCCATATCTTCCATCTCCGCTTTTCCTCCAAACCATTATTTCTACATTTTTTTCAACAAAAACCTTATCTACTAATAATCTAAGGTTTTGAAATTCATTATCATCAATAGAAACAAATAAGACCCCGCTATCTTTTAATAAATTCTTAGCCAATTTCAGACGTTTTTCCATAAAATTTAACCATTTACTGTGACGATAACCATCTTCCTTATCTATAAATCTATCATTATATTTAAAATCCTTATTACCTGTGTTGTAAGGAGGATCAATATAAATAACATCAATTTTCCCTTTGTGAGTATAATTCAAAACTGAAAGAGCGTGATAATTATCTCCCTCAATAAGTAAATTTATTGGCTTACTTCTATCAACTACTATCTGCTTACTTTTTACCTCTTTCAAAATTGGCAGTTTTTCTTTACACATTTCTACTACTTCCTCTGGTTCTCGTTCTGAATCCCAGACCAAACCATATTTCTTCTTTTTCTTTAATTCCTTTTTCAGCCGTCCAATTTCGGCGAGAAGTTTTTCTTTTGTTTGATTATTTTCCGTCATAATTATAGACTTACGTTAATAAAATTAACCCTTTTTGGTATCAATTCATCTTTAATTTCAGTAACTAAACCTTATTTAATCGCTTCTTGCGGATTTAATATTATTCCTTTAAGCATATCGTTCTCAACATCTTCGAGTTTCTTATTGCATTCTTTCGCTATTATTTTTGATATCGTCTCCCTTTGATTTTTAATAGAGTCCAACGTTTCATTTAACTGACTCTCGTTAAATCTTTGGTTCTGAATTGTTATTCCTATTCCATGTATTAAAAACCTTGAATTGTTGACGGTATATCTACTTTTTCCGGCACAAAATATCAATGCAGCTATGGAATCACAACTACCATAATTATGTATAGATACTTCAATTGGTAATCCCTTTAAAAAATTATAGATTGCGATTCCAGGATCAACATTGCCGCCAGGCGATGAAATTAAAAGATTGAGTTTTCCCATTCCTTTTGATAACTGTTCTTGAATTATCTTAAAAAAAGCTTGTGTAGATGCAGGATTAATTTCTAAATTAAAATTGATATAAACTTCTGTCATATTTTTAAATTAACTTTTTTTCTTTAAAACTGAATGAATTTAAATTTGAGATAATAACATGATCAATGACTTCAATCCCTAATATTTTGCCTGCTTCCACCATTCTTTTGGTTAAATCTAAATCATCTTCTGACGGCGCCGAATCCCCGGAAGGGTGATTGTGGGCTAAAATAATTTGAGCGGCAAAATATCGCGCCGCCGGTTCAAATACTTCGCGCGGATGCACCAAGCTTGCATTTAGCGTACCGACAGAAATAGTCTCTTTATTTAATAGCTCATTGCGTGAATTCAAGTATAAAACAACAAAATTTTCTTTTTTATGTTCTCGCAAAAAGGAAATTTGAGCAATTATGTCTTTTTTGGTCTGAACTATCGGCAGAGTGCCTGAAGAATCAACCTCTAAAACTCTACCAGCGAATTCAAAGGCGGCTAAAATTTGAGTAGCTTTGGCTGGTCCAATACCATTAATTTTTTTAAATTGCGCAAAATCTAATCCAAGCAACTTTTTTTTAGGGTAATTTGAAAGAATATCTTGGGCAACTTCAAGAACATTTTTGCCCTTCGTTCCTGTATTCAAAAAAATAGCCAAAAGTTCATAATCTTTTAGAAATTTTGCCCCGGACTTAATCAGTTTTTCCCGTGGCCTATCAACTTTTGGAATGTCTTTAATCTTTGGCATAATTATATTCAATTAAGATCCGGCAAGTCTCTTAATCGTTTGCCTTTATATTGCCAATAAGCGGCGCCTTGGTATGCACCGCTAGGATTTAATTCTCCCTTTTGCTCGTATATCTTGTATGTCAATGGCGAAAGTTTCCAAGTCTGTTCGCCATATTCTACTTCGCGCTCGCCAACCACTTTCGCAGTGATTTCTTTATCAGCTATAAAAACAATTTCTTCTCCGTTCTTAATTCCTTTTTTATAAAAACTAAATTGTACTCCTTGCTCTCTCGCTTTTGAAACTTCGTCAAACTCCTTTTCTTTGTTTACATCTTTTGGATATATCACTTTACCCTCGAATGATAACAAAAGTTGTCGCA
>DJVL01000036.1 GCA_002440845.1 Patescibacteria group bacterium UBA6257 | reverse complement strand
TAAACTTTTCGCATTCTTCTTCCAGCTTCTCGTCTTTGGATTTGAAAACATCAATCAAGCCGAAAGCTCGTTCCAAAAATTCACGCCAAGAAATACGGCGATCGAGATTTTCGCTCTTGCGGATTTTTTCAAGATTCAAAAATAATTGCGGTTTGTCTTCGTATTTGTCCCGCATTATTTGCACCGCCTTTTCCCATTGCTCGTTTTCAACGGCAGTTTTTACTTCGGGATCATTTTGCAATTCCTCACGGGCTTTTTCAAAAAGTTTTCGATCAACTTTCATTCCTTCAATTCCAACAGGTGTTTCGGTGAGAGATTTTACTTTGTCGGGATTGAAAACTTCAATTTCATCAATATCAACGCCGACAGGTCCTTCTCCGCCAGTTCCTTTTTGTTTAATTGGCAATTGCAAAACTTCATCATAATCAAATTTTTCTTCAAAGTATTCGCAGTTAGCGAAGAAATCGAAGAATTTGAAATGATCTTTTGTTGCTTTGTGTTTTTCGCCGTATTCATCGGTATATTCAAAAGTGAATTTTCTTGTTCCTCGCCCTTTGATTTGGATAAAGTCAGTCGGCGAAAAGACGGGGCGCATAAGCGCAAGATTCAAAATATCTTGGCAGTCATAGCCCGTTGTCATCATTCCGACAGTTACGCAAATTCTCGTTTTGCTTGATTTGTAATTCTCTAAAAATTTTGTGTGTCCACTTAAATTGTTATTTGCAAAATTGATCGTGAATTGCTGGCTATCGGCAATGTTTGAAGTTATTTGCACGGCAAAATCAGAATTGTATTTGTCAGGCCAAAGTTGGCTCGCCATTTGATTAAGTGTTTGAGTAATTTTTGAAGCGTGTTTTTGGCTTACACAAAAGATAATGCCCTTGCCAATTTCTCCGCTGATTGGATCTTTGAGAGAATTTTCGATAAATGTTTGGCAAAAGACACGATTTGTCTTTTCGGAAAAGAATTTCTTTTCAAAATCCTTTTGGAAAAATGTTTCTTCGCTTTCTCCACCTTCTTCATCTTCAACCATTACGGCATAGCCTTTTTCTGAAAGTAATTCTGTTGTGATGTCTGTTCGCGCGTCTGAAACAATAGGATTGATTAAAAATCCTTCACGCACGCCGTCCAGCAAACTAAAGCGGAAAGTCGGCTCGCCATTTTTACAGCCAAAAGTTGTGTAGGTATCAAGCAATTGCCGTCTTTCCCAAGCTCGTGGATCTTTTTGTGATAATTTTTGTGGATCAACATTTTTCAAATAGTCTTTCGGTGTTGCGGTTAAGCCCAATTTGTAGCCGATAAAATATTCAAAAACTGCGCGCGAATTTCCGCCGATTGCTCGGTGTGATTCATCGGCAATAACCAAGTCAAAATCGGTCGGGGAAAATAGTTTTTTGTATTTGTCTTGCGATGAAAGACTTTGGACTGTTGTGATGACCACTTCTGCTTTTTTCCAGTCATCACGATTTTGCTTATAAATAACAGAAGAAAAATCATTGCTCAAATAGCGGACAAAGTTTTTATGTGCTTGATCTTCCAATTCCAAACGATCAACCAAAAATAAAATTCTCTTTGCGTTTCCAGTTCTTAAAAATAGTTTAATGATTGCGGCGGAAATAAGTGTTTTTCCAGTTCCCGTTGCCATTTCAAAAAGAAAACGATCATTTCCAGCTTCGGCGGATTTCTGCAAAGCGTGAACCGCTTTGAGCTGATATGGGCGTAAAATCCGCAAGTTTTCATCCCAAAGATATTGTTCTCGTGTTTCTTTGTTGAGATAGCGAGGATCATCTTTGAAATTTGGATTTTGAGTAAATGCAATATAATCTTCATTGACTTCTTCATCCGCTAAACGCTGATTGTCGGGTTTAAAATCTTGCCTGTGCTTCAAAGATTCTTGCGTTGGAAATTCGGTGATAATTTCAGGATCGCCGCGCTCCAAATCCCAAAAATAATGAAGATTGCCATTTGAAAGAATAACGAAACGAGAATTTTCAGTATGAGCGTATTTTCTCGCTTGTTCTTTTCCGTCCAGTGGGTTTTTATCCTCTTTTTTGGCTTCCAAAATAACGAGCGGGAAACCTTTTTCATCAAGCAATAAAAAATCAATAAAACCGTTTTTTGTAGATTCAAAATCTTCACCAAAAGCGTCGATGTCTTTCTGTGCAAGTTTTACATTTGGCTCAAGCGAGATATTTGCTTGCCCTTTTTCATTATCAAAAAACCGCCAACCTGCTTGTTCAAGCAGTTTGTTTATTTTTATTCGTGCTTTTGCTTCTTTAGAATTTGCCATAGTTTTATATCCAAGTTAAGTATTTGTATTGTATTCGTTTTCCCCTTGTAAATAAATCGTTTTCGTAGCGGAGCGGAGAAAACACCTTATACCCCTTTCAAATAAATAAAAAAACAAATTTATTCCCCTTTTTAAAAAGCCTGTCAAAATTCCTTATTAAAAGAAAAATATTTTTTGAATTGCGTATAACGTTTACGCATCATCTGAAGTTTTCATCCCGACTTAGCAGGATAAACTTTTGATTTCAGGCAATGCTTTGTTTAATTATCTCCGCCTAAAACTTCATCGAAGCTAAGGGATGAAAATTTGGGTCGAGAAAATTTTTCACTCCTTATTATTCTAATAATGAAAAATTTTGGAGCCAGATATGCGTTGTTATCGGATGTCGCAAAATAATTATTTTTTTTGTTTGTTATCAACCGAAGTATTTTTCTCAGGATAGCAGCACAAAACATTGTCCAGATATTCAATGCCACAAAAATATTTGCAGATTGAAACATTTTTTATAGCACACTTATGGACATTGCTATTTTCAGCCACGTTCCAGGGACACTTCATTTGCTTCCAAGATGTTTTATCTTCGGAAGTTAGGTCAATGTCCATGTTAGCACCATCTAAGATTGTTGTTTTCATAAAAAAAATAATTATTTTGTGATTTCCGATAACTAGTTATATACGAACTTATTGAATTATTATTTAAAATTAGTTAAAATTATATTATAAATATGTAATCAAGGCTTTGTATGAAAACACAATTTGCGCAAAGAACTACAAAAGAAACCAGGGATCCGATAACTAATTTAGTGCAAGAAATGAGAATCCGTAATTTTAGCAGAAAAACTATCATAGCTTATGTTTATTATAACAAAGAATTATTGCGTTTTGCAAATAAAACTCCCAAAGAAATAAATAGAGATGATTTGCGCGATTATATGGATTATTTGTTTAATGCCGGCAAATCTTCGTCAACGGTTAATTTAGCCATCAACGCTTTAAAATTTTATTACGAAGGAATAATGCAAAGAAAATTCTTTATGCCGAAAACCGGGATTAAACGCCCTAAAAGTGAGAAAAAATTGCCGGAAGTATTGTCTAAAATAGAAGTGGTGAACATGATTAACGCTTTAGACAATATTAAGCATAAATTAATTATTCAAATTTTATTCGGTTCCGGGCTTAGAGTTAGTGAATTAATAGATTTAAAAATTAATGATATAGATTTTATTAGGCGAGTAATTAATATTAGACAGGGTAAAGGAGCTAAAGATAGAATTAGCATTATTTCCAGTCAAACTTTATTAAATATTGAGAAGTATTTAAAAGAATATCAACCGTTGGTTTATTTATTTGAGGGCCATGAAGCCGGAGAAAAAATAAGCGTGCGTACCGCGCAAAAGGTAGTTGAGGCGGCGGCGGCAAAAGCCGGGATCAATAAAGATATATCAGCTCATAGTTTAAGACATAGTTTTGCCACGCATTTACTGGAAAGCGGAACTGATATAAGATATATTCAGGAGCTTTTGGGGCATGCGCGATTAGCGACTACTCAGATTTATACAAAAGTTGCTAATAATATGTTAAGGGATATAAAAAGTCCATTAGAATAAATAATAAGGAAATGGATTGCGGGTCATAGCCCGCAATGACGATGTTATTTTATGATAAAAAAAGCCGCTATTATAATCAGTCCGAATTATAAAGATTACGCTAAAAAATATTTAGTTGAATGTATTTTAAGTATAAAAAAACAGGATTATGCCGGCAAGATGAAAATTTTTATAACCGATAATGAAAGCACGGAAGAGAGTATAAGATATTTAGAAGAGATATTAAAGGAAATGGATTGCGGGGCAGAGCCCGCAATGGCACAAACTTGCGAAATTATTAGAAATAAAGATAATGACGGTTTTGCTAAAGGAAATAATGATGCTATAAAAAAAGCGTTGGAGCAAGGCTTTGATTATATTGCGCTTTTTAATATGGATACGGCTTTAGAATCGGATTGCTTAAGAAAAATGGTGGAAGCGGTAGAAAGTAAAATTCCTCTGCCTGCGCAGGCAGGCCTAACTCCCTTTACTAAAGGGGGTGATATCGGCGCAGTGCAGGCTAGATTGATGTTGTATGGCGAAAAGAATAAAATAAACAGCCTTGGCAACGTAACTCATTTTTTAGGCTTTGGTTATGCGAGTCGGTATGGAGAAGAATATAAATCCCCCGAACCCCCTTTACTAAAGGGGGCGGAAATTTGTTATCCAAGTGGAGCGGCAGTTCTTTTTAAAGCTGAAGTATTAAAAAAAGTTGGTTTGTTTGATGAAGAATTTTGGATGTATAATGAAGATCAGGATTTAGGTTGGCGAATTTGGTTGGCCGGTTTTAAATGCATTTTAGCGCCAGAAGCCGTGGTTTACCATAAATATGAATTTTCTCGCAGTATCAAAAAATATTATTGGATGGATCGCAATCGTATTTTATCTATATTAAAAAATTATCATTTAGCGACATTAATATTAATTTTTCCCGCGTTTTTAGTAATGGAAATTGGTTTAATATTTTTTGCCTTAAGCGGCGGTTGGTTTAAAGAGAAAATTCAGATTTATAAATATTTTTTAAGTTTAAAAAATTGGCAATATATTATTAAGGCGCGTCAGCAGACGCAAAAATTAAGGCTAATTAAAGACAGAGATATAATAAAATTATTTTCCGGTCGTATTTGGTATCAGGAAATAGGGGGCACACGGCTAAGAGCCGCGAATGTTATATTCGGAGCATATTGGAAAATTATTAAGTTTTTAATATGTTGGTAGCTTAGTAAAAAGTCGAAAGTTTATAAAGTCTAAAGTCAAATACTTTTAACTTTATAACTTTTAACTTTATAAACTTTTTATGGATATTAGTATAGTAATAGTAAATTACAAAGCTAAAAATTTAACTTTAAAATGTGTAGAGTCAATTAGGCAAGCCGATTGGCCTGGCTTGGATTATGAAATTATTGTGGTTGATAATTATTCAGGTGATTTAAAGAGTGATGACTTAAAGCAATTCGGAGAAATAAAATTCATTATGAACGGCCAGAATATCGGCTTAGGCGCGGCTAACAACCAGGGTATAAAGATTGCTAGCGGTAAATATATTATTATTATGAATCCCGATACTTTAGTCAGTAAAGATGTTTTCGCAAAATTATTTTTTTATATGGAAAAAAATATTAAAGTCGGAGTTGTTGGACCGAAACAATTTAATCTTGATGGAACTACCCAAAATTCTTGTTTTCGCTGGCCGGGTTTAATTACGCCTATTTTTAGACGTACTCCGTTAGGTAAAATAGTTTCAGGTGAAAAAGATTTAGACAGATTTTTGTATAAGGATTATAATAAAGATAGAGTGCGTGAAGTCAATTGGCTTTTAGGATCTTTTTTATTCTGCCGTGCTTCGGCTTTAAGGCAAATTGGTTTATATGATGAGAATTTTTTTCTCTATTTTGAAGACACTGATTTATGCAAAAGATTTTGGCGGGACGGCTGGAAAGTTGTCTATAATCCGGAAGTTTTTATTACTCATAATCATATCAGGCAAAGCGCGCGCAAGGCTTGGTATAAATTTTTTACAAGTTTAGCCGCCTGGCATCATATAATGTCTTGGTTTAAATATTTAAAAAAGTGGGGGATTAAATAACCCTTAAAAACTTTTATAATTTTTAATAATTATCTGTCATTGCGAGGAGCGACTTTAGCCCCGGGCTTGACCCGGGGGACGAAGCAATCTCTGGTTAGACATCAAGTATGTGAGATTGCTTCGCTCCTTACAGTCGCTCGCAATGACAATAGCGCATATTATGAAAAAAATAAAAAAAGCTGTTGTGGCTGTGGCCGGTTCCGGGACTAGGCTACTGCCGGCGACTAAATCAATGCCTAAGGAAATGTTACCAATCGTTGATAAGCCGATTATTCAGCTTGTAGTTGAAGAATTAGTGGCTGCCGGGATTGAAGATATTATATTTGTTACTAGATGGGATAAAAAGCCCTTAGAAGATCATTTTGATTATAATTGGGCGCTGATTGATGATTTAAAAAAAGCTGGCAAAGATGAATTAATGGAAGAGATAAAAAAGATAGCTAATTTAGCAAATTTTATTTATGTAAGACAGAAGGGACCGTACGGCAACGGCACACCGGTTTTATCAGCCGCTAGCATTGTTAAAAATGAACCGTTTATGTTTGTTTGGGGCGATGATTTAGTAAAAGCTAAAGTGCCTTTCGCTAAGCAGATGGTTGATGATTATAATAAAACCGGTCATTTTATGATCGGCGTTCAGGAAGTTCCCCTAGATCAAGTTAGCCGTTATGGCATAGTGAAAGTTAAAAAAGGCTCTATGCAAATTGAAGATATAGTAGAAAAACCGAGCGTTAAAGATACGCCTTCTCGTTTAGCTGATTTTGGTCGCATGATTTTAAATCAGGAGATTGTAGATATTTTAAAAAAGACCGCCCTAGGCAAGGGCAACGAGTTATGGATGGTTGACGCTATTAAGCAGTATATTAAACAAGGAGGAAAATTTTACGCTAAAAAAATTAAAGATGGTGAATGGCTTACCACCGGAGATCCGTTAAATTATATGGAAACTATTCTAAAATATGCTTTTGATCGTCCTGATATTGGACCGGAAATAAAAAAGTTTATTAAAGATTTATTTAAAAAATAAAATAATTATAAGCCCCCTTCAAAAGAAGGGGCAGGGGAGGTTTTACCCCCCCTTGTAAGGAGAAAAATTTTTATGAAATATGATGTTGTTACTATAGGCGGAGCAACCGAAGATATAACCTTTTATACCGACGAGGGAATTTTAATTGATAATAAAAAAGATTTAATCAGGCAAAAATTATTAGCTTTTGAATATGGCGCTAAAATTAAAATTGATAAATCTTTTTCTGGTTTTGGCGGTGGCGCGGCTAATGCCGCGGTAGGTTTATCTGGGTTTGGTTTTAAAACGGCTTGTCTTTCAGCTATCGGCGAAGATGCTCGCGGTCAAAGAATTTTAAATAATTTTCAAAAGCGGGGCGTTGATATAACCTTGGTCCAAAAAGTTAAAAAAATTGAAACCGGTTTTTCTTTTTTGTTGATTGGGCCGGCCAATGAGCATATTGTTTTTTCTAATCGCGCGGCCAATAGCGAATTAACTATTAACGATTTTGAGATTGAAATTTTAAATCAAAGTGAATGGATATATTTAACTTCGCTATCTGGAAAATGGAATAATAATTTAGGCAAGATTTTTTCCGTAAAAAATGAAAAGATCGCCTGGAATCCTGGGCATAGGCAGATTTTGACCGGCGTTAAGGGGATAGGAAAGTATTTTAAAAAGACGACTTGTTTAATTGTTAATAAAGACGAAGCCATAGAATTAGTTATGTCGGATAAAAAATATAAAAATAAGAGCAATGCTTTTTTGAATAATGTAAAAAATTTACTTTTAGCTTTAAGCTCTTACGGTCCGAAGATTGTTTTAATTACCGCCGGACGACAAGGTTCTTATGTTATAGAGGCGGGAAAAATTTATCGTCAGCCGATTGTAAAAGAAAAAAGACTAGCCGACACGACCGGAGTAGGTGATGCTTTTGGCTCAGCTTTTATCGCCGGCTTAGAGTTATACAAACAAAGTGTAAAGAAAGCCTTACTTTTAGCTTCAAAAAACGCGGCTTCGGTAATTAGCGTTCCTGGAGCGCAAAATGGTTTGTTAAGTAAAAAGGATATATAAAAATAATTTAAAATTTAAATATCAAAATGGAAAATGACAATTTAAAATGGAAGAGTTGTTTTAAGAAAGGTAAAAAGATTATTTTATGTACCACATTTAAAAAGGATTACCTAACGGCATTATTGTAATTTCGTTAGGGTTTGTTGATGGCCAATTGCTCATTGCTGATTGCCAAATGAAAAAAACTTTAATAAATCTTAAAGAAAATAGTAATATTTGTGTAATAGGCGGTTACTTCAAAATAATTGGTAAAACAAAAATTTTTAGCAAAGGAAAATATTTTTCTGCGGCGGCAGAAAAATCAAAAAATTATAAAGTGCGACATGTCATATTAGTAAAACCAAAAAAATTAATTGATTTAGATAAAATAAAAATTTTAAATTTTGCACTGTAATTTTAATTTTTGAGATTTACACTTTAAATTATTATGTATGCAAGTTCCAATCGAAATATCAGCCAGACATGCGCATTTATCAAAGCCTGACCTAGAAATATTATTTGGGCCTGGCTTTGAATTAACAAAATTTCGCGATTTATCGCAAACAGGACAATTCGCGGCTAATGAAATTGTTAAATTAGTCGGTCCTCGCGGAGAAGTTGACAAAGTTAGAATTTTAGGACCGGTTCGCGCGCAAACTCAAGTAGAAGTTTCGGAAACCGAAGCTCGCACTTTAGGCATTAATCCTCCGGTAAAAGATTCGGGAAATTTAGAAAATACGCCGGGAATTAAAATTGTCGGTCCGAAAGGCGAGGTTGATTTAAAACAGGGTGTTATTTTAGCTTTAAGACATATTCATATTGATCCGGAAACAGCGGCTAAAATTAAAGTAAAAAATGGCGATCGCATTAAAGTTGATACAAGCGGAACCCGTGATTTATTATTTGAAAATGTTTTAGTTAGAGTTGATCCATCTTTTAAATTAGCTATGCATATTGATACTGACGAAGCTAATGCGGCGGGCATTGATGCGGATAATAATATGGGGGAAATCATAATAAGTTAAAAACGCAAATTTTACATTTTACATTTTTTATATGCCTGAACTTCCGGAGGTAGAAACAATCGTTCGTGATTTAAACAAGAAGATTAAAAATAAAAAAATTATTTCCGTTGAAATATTGGATAAAAAAGTTTTTCATTTAGCCAAGAGTGATTTGAAAAATGTTGTAAGCAAGAAAATAAAAGCGGTTAAGCGGCGCGCAAAAATGATAATTTTTGATTTAGGCGATTATTTTTTAATGGTTCATCTTAAGATGACCGGTCAATTGGTTTATCAAACAAAAAATTTTTTAATCGCCGGCGGTCATCCCATTATTAATCAAGACAAAGAATTGCCCAACAAATTTAGTCGGGTTATTTTTAAATTTAACGATAAAGGCATTTTATATTTTAATGATATCAGGCGATTTGGCTGGATTAAATTATTATCAAAAAATAATTTTTTAAAATTAAATAATGGGTTAGGCGTAGAGCCGCTGGAGAAAAATTTTACTTTAGAGTATTTTAAAAAATTTTTATCTCATAAATCAAAGACTTCTATTAAGCAGACTTTATTAGAGCAGAAGTATGTTGTCGGTATTGGCAATATTTATGCTGACGAGTCTTTATTTACTGCCGGCATCAAGCCTTTTCGCAAAGTCGGAACTTTAAGCGCCGCTGAAATAAAAAAATTATGGAGCGTCATTCCAAAAATTTTAAAATATGCCATTAAGCATCGCGGCACTTCATTTAATGATTATGTTGACGCGCAGGGTGAAACCGGTAATTTCATAAAATGTTTAAAAGTTTATGGTCGGGCTGGGGAGAGATGTAAAAAATGCGCTGGAATTATAAAAAAGATGAAATTAGGCGGACGCGGCACCCATTGGTGCGATAAATGCCAAAAATAGTTTTCATTTTTTTGGTTATTTATGTTATAATAAATATAGATAATATTTATATATGAGAGATTTATTTTTTAAATTTATAAAAAAATCATTAATCGCT
>DJVL01000022.1 GCA_002440845.1 Patescibacteria group bacterium UBA6257 | reverse complement strand
TAAGAAAAAACTATTGATTTTAATTTTGTTAGGTTTTATTTTTTTAACTGGATTGGTTGTTTTTATGAAAACAAATAACCAAAAGAGTTCGAGTTTCACCGGCGGGTTAGTTGATTCTAATAATGGCAGTCTTGATTCAAAAGAAAAAGTGGTTTTATTTTACGCGATTGGCTGTCCTCATTGTTCCAAAGTTGATAAGTATATTAAAGAAAACAATCTGGAAAAAATAATAGCCATAGAAAAAAAGGAAGTTGGTTTTAATAGAGGGAACGCCAATGAGATGATTGAAAAAGCCAAAGAATGCGGCTTAAACCAAAATAATTTAGGAGTGCCGTTTTTGTGGGATGGCTCAAAATGCCTGATGGGCGATGTTGATATTATAAATTTTTTGGAAGCAAAATTAATCATTAAATAATAAAACCAAAAATGAGAAAGATTTTTATCCCTTTATTTTTTTTGTTCTCTATAGTTTTTTTTCTAAAAGTGGCGCCTCAGGCAAACGCTGTTTGTCCGGTTTGCACCGTGGCAGTTGGCGCAGGCATAGGCTTAGCTGAGTGTTTTGGTATAAATGATATTATTACCGGCGTTTGGGTCGGCGGTTTTTTAATGTCCCTTTCCCTTTGGACCTTGAGTTGGCTTGAAGAAAAGAAGATAAACTTTAGAGGAAAAAAAATTGTTGTTGTTTCGGGATTCTATTTATTAACTCTTTTGCCCCTTTATTTCGTCGGTATCTTGGGAAAACCTTTTAACAAAGTTTGCGGCATAGATAAACTTATTTTAGGAGTTATAATTGGTAGTGGAGCTTTTCTCTTGGCGGGTTTTTTTAATTATTATTTAAAGAAAAAGAACAATGGCAAGGCTTATTTTCCTTTTCAGAAAGTTATTTTGCCGGTTATTTTTCTTTTAATTTCAAATTTAATCATTTATTTCTTAATAAAATAAAATAAAAATGGACAACGACCAAACTATTGAAAAAATAAACGAATTTATAGAAAAAGTTGACCAAATGAAGAAACAGGAGAAGATGGATCTTTCTTCCGACCAAGATTTGAGCATTGCCATTATGAATTTAGTAAGCATTGAAGAACATTTTTTCTTTACCGGCGCGAAAACCGGAAAAAGCGAATATTTTGATTTACTAAAAGAAGTCAGGGAAATTAGAAAAGAGTTGTTAAAAAAAATCGTCAAAGAATACGAGGGTGAAGTTTGGTGTATTTCCAAACATTTACTCGCCGCTTCTATGAGAGTGATGGAAGTCGGGACAAAACAATTGGGCCAAGGCAAAAAAGAGGAAGCGCAGGAACTTTTTAAGAAAGCTTATAATTTGTATTCTTTGTTTTGGGCCCTGAATATGAAACTGATAAAAACCGACGAGATAAAAAAAATAGACGAAGAAGCTATTAATAAAAATGATAAAGAGAAAAAAGGCTTTATGGGAAAATTAGGGGATTTGATAAAAAGGGCTATTGATTGTTGTATAGAATAGATAGGCGATAGAAATTAAAAAGAGAAAATATAAAACAGCGTGTTTATTAAACACGCTGTTTGTTTTTTATAATCTGTTATGGCTTGCTATAAGGGTTTGGCCAAAGCCGATTTTTGGCCGCTTGACTATTTCTTGAGGCGGTTTTTAAATGATGGATATGATGTGCAAAATAAAGCTGCGGCAAATCAACTTTGGCGGTGTTTGTTGGAAAAAGCCAGAACTCATTTTCAAGAAAATCCCGACGACAATTTCTGGTAAATTTTTGGCCGGCCTCGCTTTTCCGCCGCTTAAAGTTCATTTTAAGTGTAGTAAAAATAAAAAGTATTGACAAGGAATAATTATGGGTGTATATTCAAAACAGATAGAATATAAAGGTCGGAATATCTATTTAAAAATTAAAAAGGAGATAAAAAAATATGCCAAGATATAACGGAACAGGTCCTTTGGGCTTAGGTCCCGGCACCGGCTGGGGTTTAGGTCCTTGCGGCGCTGGAATGGGCCAGCGCAGAGGCGGCGGACGCGGACGGGGATTCGGCTGGAGAAGATTTGGGGTTATTAATCCCGCCTCAACTCCTACCAAGAAAGAAGAAATGGAAGTTCTTTCAGAGGAAGCGGAAATTTTAGAAGAAGAACTTAAAACCATCAAATCCCGTTTAGCCGAACTCAAAGGCCAAAAATAAAATTAAACAGGAAAATAATACGAGAATAGCTGTAAGTTCAACAGATAAAAACATTGAAGGTAATGTTTTTGATGTTTTTGGCAGATGTTCTTATTTTATCATTGCTGAAATTAAAAATCGGAAAATATTCCGATAAATTAATGAAAAAATAAAAGCTGATATAATGGTTATAGATTTCTCGCCCGGAATCGGCTGTCCGGTGATTGCTTCATTGGTCGGCACTGATTATATCGTGGCGGCAACCGAACCAACACCATCCGCTCTTTTTGATTTAAAAAGAGTTTTATATTTAGCTAAGCATTTTGGAATAAAGCACGTAATTGTTATCAATAAATCCGATCTGGCAAAAAAATTTTATAGAGAAATAGAAAAATTCGCCAAAGAAAATAAAATCCCGATTATTGGAAAAATTCCTTATAGAAGAGATTTTGTCAAGTCAACAATAAAAATGAAACCGGTTGAAATAAATCCGAAATACGAAAAAACATTCAAAAATATTATTAATCAAGTAAAAACTCAATCAAAATGAAAGAAAAAATTGCGGCAATTTCCATATTGGCCAATATAGTTTTAGCCGGAGGAAAAATTACTATCGGTATTTTTTCCAATTCAGCCGCTGTTTTGGCTGAAGGTATTCATTCCTTTATGGATATTTTTTCTTCAGCTATCGGCTATATCGGGATTAAAATATCCAGAAAACCGGAAGACCAAAAACACCCTTATGGTCATTATAAATTTGAAGTTCTTGCCGGTTTTTTTATCACTTTAATTTTATTCGGGACAGGGGCCGGGATTATTTACGAAGCATATCAGAAATTTTTAAATCCTTCGTTAATAAAAATCCCTATTTTGGCCTTTGGAATAATGATTTTTTCAGCGTTGGTCAATGAAATAATGGCCCGTTTGAAAATTCATTTTGGTAAAAAGGAAAATTCAATGGCTCTGCTTTCCGATGGTTTTCATTCCAGAATAGATGTTTATGCTTCGGTTGCGGTCTTTGTTGGTTTATTTTTATCCAGATATTGGGTTTATATTGATTCTTTGCTTGCCCTGCTTATCGGTCTTTATATTATTAAACAATCATTTTCATTGGGTAAAGAAGCAGTTGATTCTTTGCTTGATGTTTCGGCAGGTCCGGAAATTGAAGAAAAAATAAAATCAATTGCCAAAAAAGAAAATATTGAAATCGATTCTTTAAAAACACAAAGAAAAGGTTCTGCCATCACTGCTAATTTAGAAATAACACTGCCAAACAATTTAAAGGTGGAAGAGGCGACTAAAATTTCTGAAAGTTTAAGAGAAAAACTAATGAAAGAAATTGAAAATCTTTCTTATGTGGCTATTCAAATTAAAAGTTATGAAGTGGAAACCGGATTTTATAAACCGGTTTTTGGTCGGAGTTTTGGTTGGCAAAGACGAGGTAGATTTAAGGGCGAGATAGAGGAAGCGACCGGACGAGGTCCCGATGGTTATTGCGTTTGCCCAAAATGCGGTTATAAAATTCCTCACGAGCGCGGAGTACCTTGTTCTACGCTTCAATGTCCAAATTGTAAGATTAATTTAGAGAGGAAAGAATATGCCCAGTAATACAACTTCCAGTATGTTCTTCCATTATGTGTATGTTCTAGAGAGTCCAAAGGATTTTGAACGATACATTGGATACACCAACAATCTAAGAAAGAGATTGGAAGAACATAACAAAGGTAAAAATTTTTCCACAAAATTTCGATTACCATTTCGGCTTATTTATTTTGAAGCGTGTATAAACGAAAAAGATGCCAAACGCCGAGAGAACTATTTAAAAATCACTCAAGGTCGAAGGTTTTTAGGATTAAGATTAATAGAGTATAAACGCTCTAAGGCGTTTGGCTCTGGAAGTTGATATACTGGGTATGCCAAGGCCGAGACTTTGTAGAAAAATAATGTTTGACCCCAAGATAACTTATTTTAAACCCCAAGGCGTGCCGATGAGGTTTCTTGAAATTGTGGAATTAACAACCGAAGAAATGGAAGCTTACCGTTTACGCCATATCAATGATTTAGAACAAAAAGAAGCCGCTGGAAAAATGCGCACTTCTCAAAGCACTTATCAGCGAATATTATATTCTGCATATAAAAAAATCGCTGACGCCTTAATAAATGGTAAAGCAATTAAAATAATCAAACAGTAAAATGTCGGAAGCAGATAATTCTTCGATATTTGATCGTCTCGGAATTTGAATAAATCAAATTCCGACAGCCCCTATCTTTCGGATAGGAGGCTGGACCAGATAGGCAAAAAACCCAGAGACGACCCAGCCCCTTTGATAAAAGGGGCTGCCCGAAGGGAGATAGTGCGCGAGCGAAGCGAGTGCCTATCTGGTTTGGCGGCGGCTTTCGCAAAGCGAAATACGTAAATTGCGGCGGCGAAACCTCAGTAGCAGAACGCTTCGCGTTCGCTACGGGGCAAGAAAGAAGCGGCGGAAAAGCGAGGCCGGGAAAAAATTCCCAGTGGACATTCTCTCTCTCCAATCCCCTTCCCCCGCACCAGAACAAGTTCGGTACGGGACTTCGCTTTTTGCCTGGCCGAGTGAGGCAAATTCCGCTGTAAATAAACTTTGGTGGACCCGCGGGGAATTGAACCCCGGACTCGACTATGCCATAGTCGCGTGTTGCCTCTATACCACGGGCCCAGCTATTTTCAATTTCCAATTTTTACTCCTCGCTTGAAAATTCATTGAAATACAATAAACCTCAACGTATTTCTATTGTATTTTAATGTATCTCTCTTTTTACTTTAACATTTTTTTTGTTCCTTTTCAAGAAAAATCTATTTTCTTTTTTCCTTGATTTTGTGGTAAAATTTAAAAAACAAAAACAGGAATAATAATGGCAAAAAAATTTTCAGCGAGAGAGATAGAAAAATTGGCGATTGATATCCGCCAAGAATTGATAAAAATACTTTTAGAGGTAAAATCCGGTCATTGCGCCGGGCCTTTAGGCGCGGTAGAAATTTACTTATCGCTATATTTTGGCGGTTTGCTTAATTATGACGCGAAAAAACCCGATTGGCCGGAAAGGGATAGAGTGGTAGTTTCTAACGGCCATTATGCGCCCTTGCTTTATATTATTCTGTCAAAAGCCGGTTATTTTCCCGAGGAAGAATTAAAAAATTTAAGAAAGTTAGGTAGTTCTTTGCAGGGGCATCCTCATCGTTTGTCTTTGCCGGGGATTGAGACTTCTTCCGGGCCGGTAGGCGAGGGGTTGTCTCAAGCAGCGGGTATGGCTTTAGGAGCGAAAATAGACAAAAAGAAATGGCAGGTTTATTGTTTAATGGGCGACGGCGAGCAAGATTGCGGCAATACGTGGGAAGCGGTAATGTTGGCTGGAAAACATCAGTTGGATAATTTAACAGCTATTATTGACAGAAATAACATTCAAATAGACGGATTTACAGAAAATGTTATGCCCCTTGAACCTCTAAAAGAAAAATATGAGGCTTTTGGCTGGAAAACGATGGAAGTTGACGGGCATAATCCTGAGGAAATTATTAAAGCTTTAAAAACCAGCCGCTCGGTTTTTGTTAAACCGGTAGTTATTATTGCTCACACTGTTCCCGGCAAAGGCATTGATTTTATGGAATGGGAATATAAATGGCACGGGAGAGTGCCGGATTCCAAAGAAGCAGAAGAAGCTTTAAGAAAGTTAAGAAGCCTTAAAGGAAAAATAGAGTCAGAACTTGATTAGCTTGATTATTTTAATTTTATATTAATGTATGCTTAACCCTGATTTTAACTTTAGTCCAAAAATTTTTACAAGCGGGATAGAATTAAAAGCCAGTCGTGATGGTTTTGGCGAAGGCTTAGTTTTGGCCGGAGAGAAAAATAAAAATATCGTGGTTTTATGCGCAGATGTAACTGAATCAATCAGAATGCATCATTTTAAAAATCGTTTTCCCGAAAGATTTATTGAATTGGGAATAGCTGAACAAAATATGGCAGGAGTTGCCGCCGGCTTGGCAGCAACAGGAAAAATTCCGGTTTTTGGCTCTTATGCGGTTTTTTCTCCGGGTAGAAACTGGGAGCAAATAAGGACAAGCATTTGCCATAATAAACAAAAAGCCATTATTATTGGCTCTCATACAGGTTTAAATGTAGGGCCTGACGGCGCCAGCCATCAGGCCTTGGAGGACATTGCCTTAATGAGAGCTTTGCCCAATATGAGCGTGATGGTGCCAGCTGACGCCTTGGAAGCAAGAAAAGCTATTTTGGCTGCCATTGATTATCCCGGTTCGGTTTATTTGCGATTAGCCCGGGAAAAATCTCCAGTTTTTACTTCCGAAGAATCTTCTTTTGCCATAGAAAAATCAAGCGTTTTATGGCTGCCCAAAGAAGATGAAAAAATAAAATATTCAGGCATTGCCATATTTGTTTCCGGTTTCTTGGTTTATAAAGCTTTAGAGGCGGCAAAAGAGCTTGAAAAAGAAGGAATTTCAATTGCTGTAATAAATAATTCAGCTATCAAACCTTTAGACAAAGATTTGATTTTGGAATGGGCAAAAAAATCAAAAGTTATTATAACCTTGGAAGAACATCAAATTGCCGGCGGTATGGGCTCAACAATTGCAGAATTTTTAAGTGAAAACTATCCAATCTTAATTCATTTTATGGGCATTAACGACACTTTTGGCGAATCAGGCGAAGCAGAAGAATTGATAGAAAAATATGGTCTTGGCAAAGAAGCCATAAAACAAACAGTAAAACAAATCCTAAATCCTAAATCCTAAATTATAAACAAATCGCAAATTCTAAATCACAAATTACAAACTGTTTGGGATTTGACGCTTGGGAATTTGTTTAGGATTTAGAAATTAGAACCTGACAGCTTTGCTGTCATTCTGAATCCGCCAGTCGGCGGATGAAGGATTTCTGAGCTTGTCTCAGACAATTCTCGTATTCACGAGAGATTCTTCAGGGCTTCGCCCTTCAGAATGACAATGTTTTAAAGAGATTCTTCATTCCCTGTCATCCTGAGTCAGCCAGTCGGCGGACGAAGGATCTCTGGGTTTATTCCAGTTTCATTAGACCTTGGTTAGAATAATTAGTATAATTAGAATAATTAATTCGGATATTCGTATTAAATTCGTAATTCGTTGATTTCTATGTTTGATATTATCACCATTGGT
>DJVL01000005.1 GCA_002440845.1 Patescibacteria group bacterium UBA6257 | reverse complement strand
TCTTTTTTTTCTGCTCCGTTCGTAACCTTAGGAGCTAATGAAGAGTTAGGTGAAGGTATACAAAAGGCTCCATTTGTCGAAATGGGAGAAGCGAATATTTTTGGCGGTGGAGGGATATTGAACAAAGCTTTAAATTGGATATTTTCTGCTTTGATTATTGTGGCTGCTATAATGTTGATTTACGCTGGTTTTACTTATGTTACAGCTGCAGGTGATCCGGGAAAAGTAAAAACAGCCTTAAATCAGGTAATTTATGCTTTAATTGGTGTTGCTATTGGGGTTTTGGCTAAAGGATTAATTTATATGATTTGTGTGTTTGTTAGTGGCGGCGCGACGGATTGTAATTTTTGGACAGGCACAACAACGCCTCAAAATTCGTCCGGACTTCCTCAGGCGAGAATAGAAAGGAGCTATATGTAATTTTGTTTAAAATAAAACCCTAAAAACCGCCTTTATAAAGGCGGTTTTTTATTGCTGGTTTTATTTAGCTAATTTTTGTTATTTGTGTCGGAGGAGAGATTTGAACTCTCACAGGTTTAAACCTACTGGGTCCTAAACCCAGCGCGTCTGCCAATTCCGCCACTCCGACAAAAGATGATTAATTAGTTTAGCATAATTTTTTAAAAACCAAAAACCGCATTAAATTTTTAATGCGGTTTTAATTTATGGATGGATGCTTTTTAATTTATTCTTCCTCTTCAATTTCTAAAGTTTTCTTTTTTGTTTTTAAAATTTTTGGCAATCGGATTGAAAGCAAACCGTTTTTTATAGTAGCTTTGGCTTTGTCAGCATTGATTTCCTGAGGCAGGATAATCGCCCGGGAAAAAGGCCCCCAAAAACATTCCTGATAATAAATTTCTTCTATTTTTTCTTCTTCGCTTTGGTCTCTTTTGCCTTTGATGGTAATCATATCATTGGCAATGGAGATATCAAGGTCGCTGGCTTTTACTCCGCCAATAGCCGCCTGAAGCACAAGTTCGTCCTTGGTTTCAAATAAATCTATTGCCAATTCTCCTTCTTCTTCAGAGATTGGCCAGTTATTTTCATTATTGGCGTTTGTATTTTTTGGTTTGGCTATCATATTTTATTATTTAATTTATGTTTTAAAAATATTTTATTGCCTTTTGTTTAAATTTATTGGTTTCTGGATATTTTTTAAAATATCAAAAGCCCAAAGGATAAAAACGGTGATGATAAATAAGATTAGGCTTGCCAGATAGACTACCTCGCTGTTTAAGTTTATAATAGCAGCATTAAAAATCCAATGCAACAATATTCCCAAAAATAGTCCCAAGGCAAGATAACGTTTTTTTCCCGAAACCAAACTGATTGCCCAATAAAATCCTATTATGCCAGAGGAAAGGGCATGGAGCAAATTGGCGCCGACAAATCTTAAAGTTGTGATTTGCAAAATCGGCAGGATTAATTGCTGGCTGGAAATTTCTTGAAAGACGATAAGAATATTTTCCACCGTTCCAAAGCCCAAGGCAAGCACGACAAGATAAATCATTGCGTCAATAGCTTCATCAAAATGCCGATTTCCCCTTAAAATAAACGCCACCGCAGCAAACTTTGCCAGTTCTTCTATTATAGCGATTCCCAAATAAATTATCAATGAAAAACCAAGGGGTAAAAAAGAAGTTGCATCTATACCAATTTTAGAGATAAAAAAATTCTCCAGAAACCAAACCAATGGAGTAATTAGGCTGCCAACAAAAAAAAGAATGACGAGCCAACGCAAAGGTTCTGGTTTTTTTATATCCTGCCAAAGAAAAAATACCAGCCAAAGGGCAATAGGCGCAAGACCTATCAAGCTTGATAAAATTAAAAGCGAAAGCATAAACTTTGATTGAAAATTATTAATTTGGCCACTTTTCTATAATCAAGAGGTTGTTTTTCCCTTTTTCTTTTGGCAGTTTCTGCCAAATTGCTTCTGTGACAAAAGGCATAAAAGGATGGAGTAAAACCAAAGAGCGGGATAAAATTTGATATAAAACATATTGGGCCGATGCTTTATTTTTATTTTCCCTGATTCTGGTTTTCATTTGTTCAATGATTTTATCGGCAAAAGTATGCCAAAAATAGTGATAAAGATTCTCTCCAGCCAAAGAAAAATGAAATTGCTCTAAGTATTCGGTTATTTTTTTCTCCGTTTTTTCCAAATCTTTTAGAATTTTTTTGTCTTTTGAAGTTAAAGCCGGTTTTTTTGATGGAGAGAAATCTTTTAAATTCATCAGGACGAAACGTGAAGCATTCCATATTTTGTTGGTAAAATTTCTGTACCCTCTTATTTTTTCCTCAGAAATAACAATGTCATTTCCAGCAGTATTGCCAATAATGAGAGCCATTCTTAAAGCGTCGGTGCCGTAATTCTCTATAACTGATAAAGGATTAATGACGTTGCCTTTTGATTTGGACATTTTTTGTCTGTCTTTATCCCGGACCAAGCCATGAAGATAAACCGTTTTAAAAGGAATTTTCCCAGTGCGATAAATGCCAAGCATAACCATTCTGGCTACCCAGAAAAAAAGAATATCCCAACCTGTTTCCATTACTGAAGTTGGGTAAAAAGTTTTGAAATCTTTTTCTTTATTAGCCATTAAGGCGGCAAAAGGCCATTGGCCGGAAGAGACCCAAGTGTCCAAAACATCTTGGTCCGCTGAGATTTTTTCACTGGAGCAATAAGGGCATTTTTTTTGTTTTTTAATTTTAAAAGAAGTGTCAATGAAATCTCTCTGGCAATTTTCGCAATGGAAGGCAGGCATTTTTATTCCCCACCTGATTTGTCTGGTGATGTTCCAGTCTTTTAAATTTTTCATCCAGTGGAGGAAAACTTTTTCAAAATTTTTTGGGATAATTTTAATTTCCCCGTTTTTTACAGCTTTTAAAGCTAAGTCTCGCAAAGACAATTCTTCACCCCGGTTGTTTTTAAAAGGTTTAGTCATAGCGATAAACCATTGGTTCATTAACATTGGTTCTATAATGCCTTGGCATTTATAGCAATGGCCGACTTCATGATAATATTCCTCTTCTTTTTCTAAAGCACCTTTTTCTTTTAACAATTGGATGGCTTTTTCCCGGGCCTGAGTTATATTTAAACCGGCTAAAGGACCGGCCAATTCATTAAATAGCCCTTTCAAAGTCAGGGTTTCTCTAATTGGTAATTGATGCCCTTGGCCGATTTCCCAATCTAAAGAATCGTGAGCCGGGGTAATTTTTAAAGCGCCGGTGCCAAAATCTTTTTCTACTCTTTTATCGCTGATAATTGGAATTTCTCTTTCAGTGATTGGTTCAATAACTATTTTTCCAACTAACTTTTGGTATTTTTCGTCTTTTGGATTGACAGCGATAGCTGTGTCTCCGGGAATAGTTTCCGGCCGGGTGGTGGCGACTACGATAAAGCCGTTTTTATTTTTTAAGGCATATTTAACAAAATACAAAGTTCCTTTTTCTTTTTGGTATTTGACTTCCAGTTCGGATAAAGCGGTCTGGTGATGAAAACAATAATTGGTCAGCCTTTTTCCTTTATAGAGCAATCCATCCTGCCAGAGTTTTTCCAAGGTTTGATAAACTATTTTTTGGATATCTTTATCTAAAGTAAATTTTTCCCGGGACCAGTCGCAGGAAGCGCCTAAGGTTTTTAGCTGTTTTTTTACAGTTTTTTTGTTTTTTTTGGTAAATTCTAAAACAGCTTTGTAAAATTCTTTTCTGTTCATTGAATAGCCGGATTTTCCCTCGCTGGCGAGTTTTTTCTCAAAAACTACTTGGGTTTCAAAGCCGGCATGATCAGTGCCGGGCAACCATAATGTTTTTTTCCCTTTCATTCTTTGGTATCTCGTCATTAGATCCTCAAGGGTAATGCCGACAGCGTGGCCGATATGCAAAGGAGCGTTAGCGTTAGGCGGAGGCATAATAATACAAAATGGTTCTTTTCTTTTTCCCGGCAGTTTATCCGGATTAAAGAATCCCGATTTGTTCCATAAATGATATATTTTTTTTTCTGTCTTTTGGTGATTATAAATTTTGTCCATAACGGTTTTTCACTAAAAGCCAAGAAGCTTTTGAGCTTTTAAAAATTATTTAGAGTTTTAAATTAGCATCAGCTTTAAGATTTTTCCATTTTGATCTTCTTTTTCTTGCTTCCGAAGCCCTTTCGTAATTTAAAAAACCGGCTAATGCTATCATTATAGCATTATCAGTGGCGTATTCCAATTCAGGAGCGAAAAAGTTAATTTTTAAATTTTCTTTTTTAAGCTCTTCTTTAAACTTGTTTCTTAATTGTTGATTGGCAGAAACTCCGCCGGCTAAAATCAAGGATTTTGGGTTTTTTGTTTTTATTGCCTTGCAGGTTTTTTTAATTAAAGTATCAACAATCGCTTCTTGAAATTCAAAAGCCAGAGCCGGCAAAAGTTTTTTGGTTTTTTGACTGCCTAACTTTTGAGTAAGATATAAAAGGGCGGTTTTTAAACCAGAAAAAGAAAAATCATAATTATCAGAATCAGCCATAGGCCGGGGCAGTCTTTGTATTTTGTATTCTGTATCCTGTATCCTGTATTTCGCTGCTTCATTGGCAATAGCAGGTCCTCCGGGGTAACTAAGCCCCAAAATCCTCGCTCCTTTGTCAAAACATTCACCAGCCGCGTCGTCTCTGGTTTCACCGATGACTTTAAATTTATAAAGATTTTCAAGATAAATTAGTTGAGTGTGGCCTCCAGAAACTAATAAACAGATAGCAGGAAAAATTTTTTTAAGTTGGGCAAAAGAAAGAAGTTTTTTTTCTTTATTTTTAGGCAAAAGAAAGCTATATAAGTGTCCTTCAAGATGGTTTACGCCAATTAAAGGTTTGTTCCAGCCAAAAGCAAGAGCTTTAGCGAAATTGACCCCGACTAAAAGCGAAGGAATAAGTCCCGGCCCTTTTGTTGCCGCTATTAAGTTAATTTTTTCGGCAAAATTTTTTTTGCCGAAAACTTCCTCAGCGGCTTTTTGAGCAATAAAAGCGATATTTTTTACATGCTCCCTTGAAGCTAACATAGGAACAATGCCGCCATAGCGATTATGGATTTTTATTTGGCTGGCAACCGCGTTTCCCAAAGGCATAATAAAAAAGCCGTTTTTGTTTTTTTCGGCTTTCAAAAAAGCAATTGAAGTTTCGTCGCAAGAAGTTTCAATTCCGAGGACAATCATTTTTAGTTATTAAATTTGCGCCGCCAACGGGATTTGAACCCATGTTCTGGGATTGAAAGTCCCATGTCCTAGACCAGACTAGACGATGGCGGCAGAAAAATTTATTTATTAAATTTATAAATTATTATAAGAAAAACAAAATATAATAACTGATTTTCTTGAAATTTTCAAATTAAAATCTACTTAACCAAAATTGTTTTTACCGCCACTCTTTTATAGGCGACTCCCACTGGCCAGCAGCTTTGAAGAATTAAAGTTGGTTCGTTGCTAGGCGGGAAAATTGTTTCTGTGGAATCTTGACCTTTTGGCCACGGCAAAAAGATTTTTTTATCTTTCACTTCAAAAATTAATGGTTGTTTTTCCCAGAAGACATAAATTTTTTCTCCGGGCTTTAATTCGTTTAATAAAGAAAAAACAGATTTATATCTTCCAGTTTGCCAAGGGTATTGGGAGCTATGGCCGATAATGACTGAATAGCCTTGGCCCGGCAGACTAGAGCCGGGGTAAAGCACTACTCCTTGTTTTAATTTAGCGTAGATTATTGTTAAATCAGGTTGATCAACGGTTAAAATCGGAGCTTTTATGCCGAAACGAGGCAGTTCTAAAAGATTGGATTTTTCTGCTTCTTGGGGTAAAGGGATAGAAATTATTTCATTAGTGGCAGTAGCTTTTTGGCTGGCAGAAGATAAAATCAGGTCAAAAAACTCAAATAAAATATTATTCTTTTTTTGTTGGTTTTGTTGGTTTTGTTGGTTTTCAGAAGGAACTGTTCTTTTTTCTTCGTTATTTACCTCCAGAGAAGAAAGACTTAAAGATTTGTTATTTTTTAAAACAAGAGGTGGTCTTGTAATTTCATTAAAAATATTACTTGTCAGTTCTTTGCTTTTATAAACAATCAAATTTAAAAAAGCCCCTCCGTTTAAAATAACAAAAAAAATAGAGAAAACTAAGAAGAAAATTTGAAAAAACAATTTGATTTCTTTTATAAAAATTTTTTTCACGGTTTTTAGTTTTTAGCAGTATAAAAATTAAGAAATAATCAGCTTGCCTAAAAAGTAATCCGGTCGGAAATAAGTAAAAGCCGTCCCGGCAAAAATTATAATGAAGGACCTGATTAATAATTCTGAAAATTGTCCTTTGGTAATTAATTTATTTTTATTGAAAACGACTGAAACAATAGTTATCAGGCCGGCACCAATTAAAAAGCCGGCAATGAGTCGGTTAGCTTTTCTGATGGCTTCTTTTCCGATTAAATTTTTAATTTTCAAAAATAACAAGGCGGGTTGTTGCAGGGGCAACGCGCTTTCTTTTATTTGATTTTCTAAGCCGGCAATTTCTTTTTGTTCGCTTTCGTCCTCAAGAGGGTTTGTTTCATTTAATGATAATTCATCAGGATTCGTTTTTGGCAAATCTTCCTGTTTTTTTGGGATAGTGGTGCTGGGTAATTGGTTGAGGTTGCTGAGAAAAGAATTTTTCGCTGTTTCTGTTAAAGAAAGGTTTTTTGAACCAAACATTTGGACGACGATAGCTTTATTTTGTCCTTCATTAGTTATATCGCCGTAAGCTACCGCCACTCCGGTATCTTTATAATTTTTATTCAAGATATTTTCCCGGTGAGAAGAAGAATTAAGCCAAGCCTCAACAACGTCTTTTCCATCAAAAAAATTCATAGCTAAATTTTCTCCGGCATAATAATAATGGTAGCCATTTTTTTCTATCCAGTTCCACGGAGCAATGCCATAAGGGTTATTGTGGCTGAAATATTTATTTCTAATCATATCCTCTGCCTTTTCTTGAGCAGCTTTGGTCAGTAATTCATTTTCTTTTAATGGCGGCAAACCAAATTCCTCTCTTTTTTCGTTAGTCAATTCAATAATTTTCTGGGCATTAATATCGGCAAATAAAGCTGATTTTTTAGCCACAAAAACAAAATCAAGTTCAAAAATCGCTTTGAAGATTAAAAATAAAAGAAGAGAGATGGTAATAAACCGATTGCTTAAAAAAACAGGGCAATAATTATTATTTTCCGAAGGAGAAAAAAGTTTTATTATTTTTTGAAGCATAAAATTAGAGATTCATAAGACAAAAATTATTATAACAAAGATTTTTCTATTTGACAAATCGGGGAGAATGTTGTTAAAATAAAACCCGCTTTATTTAATTTTAAGCGGGTTTTTAAAGAATTAAGTAGAATTTTTAGAATCACCAAAAGGAGAAGACAAGTTTATTTTCTCCGTAAGACGTAACTATGTATTCTGTGTGGCTCATTATTCCCCATTCGTCTATTAAAAAAACTGAAATTGTCTGGTTGCATGGCACATCAGGAATAAAAACCGTTTGCCAGCAGTCTAAATAAATATCGCTGGAGATTCCGTTAATATAGACATAACCGTAAACTGCGCCGGAATTAGATTGAACTGTTAAGTTGCATATTTTTGGAATGTTTGGGCTTGATGTTTCTGGACAACAATGGGGAACAGGCGGCGAAATGCTAATAGACATACAGCCGGTTGTTACGGCAATTATTAAAATAGAAATTGCCAAGAAAATAATAAAAATTCGCTTGTTAGAAATCATTTCTACTCCTCCTCTTCCATAGATTTTAAAGAGCTACCTTTAGTATATATCTATTTTATAATTTTGTCAAGAGAAAAGGGAAATTTGACAATTTAAAATATTTATGCTATATTTTAAATATTATTTGCTCATTCAATAAAAAACTTAATTTTAATAAAATAAAAAATGAATAAAAAATTAATTGCTAAATTGTTTCTGTCAGGGGTTTTGATTATGGGCTTTAATAATGTTTCTCAAACTTTAGCTGTTTCTAATAGCCCTGTGCTTGATGAACGATTGCCTCATACATCCTACGCCTCCAACAATTCAACTAATCAACCAGTTGTTTTGACAAACACGGCTAGTTCTTCAACTCGTTATTACTGCGATTCGGTAAGCAGAAGTTGCGTTGCCAATAAATACGGGAGTTATTCTTCTCTTAGCGAATGTCAGGCAAATTGCAAAACTAACAATACCCAGCCATCAACGACAAGGTATTCCTGCGATTTTACCAATGGCAGATGTTTTGCTGATAATAATGGCGGATATGGTTCTTTAAGTTCTTGCCGGTCTTATTGCGTAGCGCCTAGTCCTTATGATCCTGATCATCCTTCTTGCAGTGGAACCAATTGCCAGCTTCCTTCTTCAAACACAAATTGTCAAATTCCTCAAGGCTGTCCTTCCCCTACCACCCCTCCTCCT